>JBOHYR010000141.1:0-102805 GCA_050737995.1 Rhodanobacteraceae bacterium | reverse complement strand
GCACGCTTGCGCACCACGAAGGTGCCGAAGCCGACCAGTGAAACGTCGTCGCCCTTCGTGAGCGCGCGTTTGATTTGGTCCGTGACGGCATCGAGTGCACGTCCGGCATCTGCTTTGGACAGGTCGGCGTGATCGGCAATTGCGTTGATCAATTCAGATTTGTTCATGGAGACTCCCTCTAGGGTTTCGAGCAGCCCGCGGAATGTTCGGTGGAAGACGCTTTCCGGAAAACGACGGAGGCGTCCAGTCCGGTCGTGTTGCAGTTCCCGTATCGATGCGCAACATTGATTCGTGCGTCGCACGGCACGGCCTTTATACCAGCGCCCCGGAGGGCACGCAATAAAGGCAGGGCTTGGATTTCAGCGCATCGACATGTGGCATGCAACAGTCTGACTACAGGATCACGTCACGCGCCGAAATGCAAGTGCCGGATGGGGACGGCACCGTCGCATCAATGCGTGCGCGCCGCGGCGCCATCATCCGTGGACTCGTGTGCGGTTTCGGGCGTCAGTTTCCCGGCTTCCGTTGCGACCGGATCGGCATGCACCGGCAACGGCGT
This sequence comes from Rhodanobacteraceae bacterium, assembly GCA_050737995.1. GTDB lineage: Bacteria > Pseudomonadota > Gammaproteobacteria > Xanthomonadales > Rhodanobacteraceae > 66-474. Next base: position 102,246 of record JBOHYR010000141.1, on the reverse strand, counting down.
CAGCGGACGCTCCAGCGCGAGCTCCAGCACCTGATCGATCCAGCGCACAGCATGGATAGTCAAGGCGTCGGTGATGTTTTTCGGTATGTCCGCGAGGTCCTTCCTGTTTTCATCGGGAATGATCACGCTGGTGATGCCGCCACGATGCGCCGCCAGCAGCTTCTCCTTGAGGCCGCCGATCGGCAGCACCCGGCCGCGCAGGGTGATCTCGCCGGTCATCGCGAGTTCTGCGCGCACCGGGTTTTTCGTGAGCGCCGACACCAGCGCCGTGCACATCGCGATGCCGGCGCTCGGGCCGTCCTTGGGCGTCGCGCCTTCCGGCACGTGCACGTGGATGTCGTACTTGTCGTGGAAGTTCGCGTCGATGCCGAGCAGTTGGCTGCGTGCGCGCACCACCGACTGCGCCGCCTGGATCGATTCCTTCATCACGTCGCCGAGCTGGCCGGTCAGGATCAGCTTGCCCTTGCCGGGCACCACGGTGGCTTCGATGCTGAGCAGGTCGCCGCCGACCGAGGTCCACGCGAGTCCGGTGACCAGCCCGACTTCGTTCTGCTGTTCCTTGCGGCCGAAGTCGAAGCGGCGCACGCCCAGGTACTTGTCGAGGTTGCGTGACTCCACCTTGACCTTGGCGGCGGCGCGCTTGCGTGACGCAGGCTTCGCCTTGACGGGTGCCATTTCCGCGGATTTCTTCGCGGCATTGCCGGTTTCCGCCAGCGTCAGCTCCTTGACAACCTTGCGGCATATCTTGGCGAGTTCGCGTTCCAGATTGCGCACGCCCGACTCGCGCGTGTAGTAACGGATGATGTCGCGCAGCGAACCTTCGGACACGGAGAGCTCGTGCTCCCTCAGGCCCGCTGCCTTGATCTGTTTGGGCAGCAGGTACTTTGTTGCGATCGCGACCTTCTCTTCCTCGGTGTAACCGGGGATGCGGATCACCTCCATGCGATCCAGCAACGGCGCCGGAATGTTCATCGTGTTGGCGGTCGCAATCCACATCACCTCGGACAAGTCGAACTCGACCTCGAGGTAATGGTCGGTGAAGGTATGGTTCTGTTCGGGATCGAGGACCTCCAGCAGCGCTGCGGACGGATCGCCGCGAAAGTCCATCGCCATTTTGTCGATCTCGTCGAGCATGAACATCGGGTTCCTGGTCCCGACCTTGGACATGTTCTGGATGATGCGGCCCGGGAGCGAACCGATGTACGTGCGGCGGTGGCCACGGCTCTCGGCTTCGTCGCGCACGCCGCCCAGGCTCTGGCGCACGAACTTGCGGTTTGTCGCGCGCGCGATCGAATGCCCGAGCGAGGTCTTGCCGACGCCGGGCGGCCCGACCAGGCACAGGATCGGCCCCTTGATCTTGTTCACGCGCTGCTGCACGGCCAGGAATTCGAGGATGCGTTCCTTCACTTTTTCCAGCCCGTAATGGTCTTCGTTTAGTACACGCTCGGCCATGCGCAGATCCTTGCGTATCTTGCTGCGCTTCTTCCATGGCACACCAGTCATCCAGTCCAGGTAATTGCGTACCACCGTGGCTTCGGCCGACATCGGTGGCATTTGCTTGAGTTTGTTGAACTCGGCCTTGGCCTTTGCGAGCACGGCCTTGGGCATGCCCGAGGAATCGATCTTCCTTGCCAGAGCGTCGATTTCGTTGCCACCTTCCTCGATATCGCCCAGTTCCTTCTGGATCGCCTTCATCTGCTCGTTGAGGTAATACTCGCGCTGACTCTTCTCCATCTGGGTCTTGATGCGTCCGCGGATGCGTTTCTCGACCTGTTGCAAGTCGAGCTCGCTCTCTACGAGGCCAATTAGCATTTCGGTGCGAGCGCCGACCGCGATCGTGTCGAGCACTTTCTGCTTGTCGGACAGGCGCACCGATAGATGCGCGGCAATCGAATCGGCGAGGCGCGAAAGATCGTCAATGCCAGACAGCCCGGTCAGCACTTCCGGCGGCAGCTTGCGGCTCTGGCGCACCAGTTGCTCGAACAAACCGATCAGCATGCGTGCGGCGGTTTCGAGTTCGGCTGCCGGACGATCGAAGACCGGTTGCAACGACACGACATCTCCACGCAACATGCCATCGGTCTCGAAACACCGCTGCAACTGCGCTCGCGACTGGCCCTCGACCAGCACCTTCACTGTGCCGTCGGGCAGTTTCACCAATTGCAGCAGGCTGCCGATGGTGCCGATCGTGTTCAGGTCGTCTTCGCCGGGGTCGTCGGTTTCCGGTTGTTTTTGCGCCAGCAACAGGATACGCCGGTCGCCCTCCATCGCCGCTTCCAGCGCTTTCATCGACTTCTCGCGGCCGACGAACAGCGGGATCACCATGTGCGGGTATACCACCACGTCGCGCAGCGGCAGTACCGGCAGCTCGATAGTCGCGGTCAGGGATTCTGGAGTATCGGTAGTCATGTAAGTTCGGTGGACGCTTGCGTCGACAGGCCCGCGCGGCGGGCGACATGAAGAGAATGGAGGCGGCGAAGACCGGGATCAAGTCGCGCACGAGCCAGCGCTGGAAAGCTCCGCTTCAGGGACTCACGTACACCGGACGTGTAATTGGACCCCGCGTCGGGGGGATACGCGGACGAAAAAGGATCGCACGCCGCCTCTCCGAAAGGGAGAGGGAATACGCCGTCAGTCGCCCATCTGCTTCTGCAGATGCTCACGGCGTTCCTGCGCATCCAGCGACAGTGTCGCGATGGGACGCGCTTCCAATCGGTTCAGTCCGATTTCCTCGTCGGTTTCTTCGCAGAACCCATAGCGTCCTTCCTCGATCTTGCGCAGGGCCTTTTCGATCTTGGAGATCAGCTTCCGGTAGCGATCGCGAGTGCGCAGCTCCAGAGAGTTCTCGGTCTCGCGCGTCGCACGCTCGGCATCGTCGCCCACGTCGCGAACTTCCTCGCGCAGGTTCTCCATGGTCTGGCGGGATTCTTCGACCAGCTGATCTCGCCAATCCTTCAGCTTCTGGCGGAAATACGCCAGTTGCTTCGGATTCATGTACTCCTCTTTCGCGCTGGGGAGATAACCCTTGGGCAAATCGATGTTCACGGTGGCGGGCAACGCATAACGACCGTCCTCCCGTGTGATGGTCTGCTCGTCGCCACCAGCGACGCCCAGGCGCGCGGCAACGCCACCGACAGGCCGCTGATGCACCCGCTTGCGCGGCGCGTGTTCGATGGTGCCTTGCCCGGTGTGCGAAGAAGCTGAAGTCCGATGTCCTGCTACGACATGCGATGCAGGAACTTTGCGCGGCGCACTGGTTTTTTTCGGCGCCCGGGGCTTGGCAACTTTCTTCGATGCCCCCGGCTTGGCAGTCTGTAGGGGAACCCGGGTCTTGCCGGCCTTTTTCGAAGCCGGGATCTTGGGAGTCTTTTTCGCGGAAAGCGCCTTCGCAGCCTTCTTCACCGAGGTGCCCTTGCCTTTCGCAACCCTCTTGCCCTTGATCGCTTTCGTCTCCGGCTTGCGCGCGCTCCTGGCCACGACCTTGCGCGTCGTTTTCTTCGAAGGTTTGGCCTTGGCCGTCTTGGCCGAGGGCTTCACTTTTCCATCACTGCGCTTGGCCGCGCCGTGTTTCGATTTTGCCATGTCCCTTGCACTCGAGGTTGTGGAGATGCGACCGCGTGTTATAGCGTAGTCGCCCGAGCCGGGCAACCGATTTCGTCGGGGCGCCTGGACAACCCATTCATCTTTTGGCCTTACCGCCTTGACCCGTGTCCTGCTCTTCCTCATCGCACTTTACAAGCGATTCCTTAGCCCGTCGCTCGGGGCGCGCTGCCGTTTCTATCCGAGTTGCTCGACCTACGCCCGCATAGCGATCGCGCGCTTTGGCCCCTGGCGCGGAACTGTGCTTGCCGCATGGCGTATCCTGCGTTGCCAGCCGCTGTGTGAAGGCGGCATCGATCCGGTGCCGGAATCCTTCACCCTGCGGCACTGCCGCCACAACGAAACTTCCGAGTGACTCGCTGTTACCTGCCGCATGCACACAAGACCCCGCATCCCGAGCCCCACTCCGCCAGTGCTCCGCAGCGGCGGGCGCCCCCGTGACTCTTGAAAGTCCAGGCCATGGATCCGGTCGCAGCGAAAGACCAGCCACCTTCACGAGAGAGGCATAAATGGCAGATTGGCTGATCAAGCACGCTGAACTGGTCAACGAAGGCCGCCGATTCCAGGCCGACCTGCGTATGCGTGGCCAGCGGATCGAGGCAATCGGACCCGACCTGGCGGTCCGCGCCGGCGAGCAGGTGTTTGACGCCGCGGGCTTGTGGTTGCTGCCGGGCATGATCGACGACCACGTGCATTTCCGCGAACCCGGCTACACGGCCAAGGCCGACATCGCCTCGGAATCGCGTGCAGCGGTCGCGGGCGGCGTCACCAGCTTTTTCGAGATGCCGAACACCAAGCCGGCAACTGTGACCCATGTGTTGCTGGAAGACAAATACGAGATCGCCTCACGCACTTCGCTCGCCAACTACGCGTTCTACTTCGGCGCCGGCAACGACAACCTGGACGCCATCCGCGCACTCGACCCGCGCATCGTGCCGGGAGTCAAGGTGTTCCTGTGCGAATCGACCGGCAACCTGTGCGTGAGCGATCCCACCGCGCTGGAGGGTGTGTTCCGCGATGCGCCGATCACGGTGCTGGTGCATGCCGAAGACAGCCACATCATCCACGCCAACCTCGATCGCGCTAAAGCGGAGTACGGCGACGACATCCCGATGGCATTGCACCCGCAGATTCGTTCGCGCAAAGCGTGTTACGAATCAACCCGCTGGGCGGTCGAAACCGCACGGCGACATGACACCCGTCTGCATGTGCTGCACGTTTCCACCGCCGACGAACTCGCGCTGTTTTCGCCCGGGCAGATCGCTGACAAGCGCATCACCGCGGAAACCTGTGTGCACTTCCTGCGCTACAGCGACATCGATTACGCGACGTTGGGTGGCAAGATCAAATGCAATCCCGCGATCAAGGCCGCGTCCGACCGTATCGCGCTGACGCGGGCTCTGGCCGATGGCCGCCTCGACATTCTCGCCACCGACCACGCGCCCCACCTCGAGTCGGAAAAGGCGCAGCCTTACACGCGTTGCCCATCCGGCATACCGTTGATCCAGTACGCGCTTCAATCGGCACTGGACAGTGTTTTCCGGGGCGATTTCACGCTGGAACGGCTGGTCGAGGTCACGTCGCATGCACCCGCAACCCTGTTCGCAATCCACGAGCGTGGATACTTGCGCGAAGGCTATTTTGCGGACCTGTTGCTGGTCGATCCAGCAAAACCGCACGCTGTCCGCAAGGGCGAAATCCAGTCCAAATGCGGCTGGTCCCCATTCGAGGGCGACACTTTCCGTGCCAGCATCGCCGCGACCTTCGTCAACGGACACATGGTCGCTCGCGACGGCAAGTTGCTTGACGCGAAACCAGGGATGCAGCTGCAATTCGACCGCGCGTAACCCCTGTGACGACGGATTGGCGCCCACCCCACAATGCTGACTACGGCTCGAAATTCCGGCTGACTTCGGCCACTGCGTCATGCGCATGCAGGCTTTCGTGGTGCTTTGCGAGAATCTGGTAACCGCCGATTCGGGGCTCGGCATCCAGCACCACGCGAATGCGGCGCGCGGCGTCCTCGCAGAACATCAGATTTTCGGCATTCAATTTGGCGAAGGCCTGCTCATCCTCGCGCTTGACGGCGGCCTGCACCGGCGTGCCCAACGCGCGCTCTATGGCGTCGATCAGTTCGGCCACCGGCAGGTCGAAACCGGGCGCGAGGCGCACCGTGACCCGCGCAGTACTGCGCTGCGAGTGGGGGGTCGCGGCCATGCCGCGCTCGCTGGCCAGCCATTCACGCACCGCGCGCTGCGACGGCACCGTGCCCGAAAAATCCTCGTCGAACCGCTGTTGGTTGAGTTGCCGCGACAACGCCGCGGATGCGGGGCACGTCGAGGAGTAGGCGACATCGCAACCGAGCAGCACGCTGAAGTGCTCGCCAAGCAGTTGAGCCTCGATCGTGACCGGGTAGCTGCGCCAGCCGGCGTTGTCGCTGACCAGTGCGCGGCGCTTCACCATTTGCGTGTAATGGACGCGCAATCGCGCGCGTCCGGATAATCCGGCATGCGAAGCCACCAGTGCGTGCAACAGGCTGCGCAATCCAGACGGTGTCAGGGCCTGCTCGCTGAGCGACTGTTCGAGCACGAGATACAGGCGTGACATATGGATGCCGCGCGCCCCAGGATCGGCAAGGTTCACTTGCACCGAGACCCGCGCTGGCATCAGCATGCTGCCGCCCTGCCCGTCCGGGCATCGCACTGGCAAGTCGATGCCGTCCATACCGACCCAGTCCAGCACGCCGCCCGCCGCCGGGTCCGCGCCTTTGGCGACGTCTGGGAGGTGGGCATTGTCGGGTTCGCTGGTCATGATTCCATCTCGGTATTCGATATCCCACGCCACGTGCGGGCCGCGCGCCATGTTTTCAACAAGTTGCCGAACCCGAGCCCGGACATGCGCAACGCCGCAAGCGGATCTTCCGCCCGAACGGCCCGATCCAGACTGCGCAGATCGTGCTGCAACACTACGGCACGAAACAGTGTCAACGGACCCGTCATTGTAACGGCGTCGGCCAGTGCGTTCTGAAGCAGCGCCGTGTAATCCCGCAGTGCTGCGCGCCGACTCGGGGTATCAGCTGCCAACTGTTCAATGGTGAGTCCGTGCCTCGCCAGCAAGCTCATGGGCAACGGCGACCGGCCGTGCCCCACCTCCGCGGGAAGCGCGCGTGTGTCGACCACGAGGTTGGCAACGGCGGTGACCTCAGCGGCACGCGAACTCTCCGGCCGCCTTCCGAACCAGACGCAGCTTTCCAGTTCCGCTGTCGCGTTGGCCAGCGGTGCGACCGTGCTGCGTTGCGCGGTGAAATCCGCGGGTGGCGGGACGGCAACTGCCAGCATCGCTGCGTCCACGACCGCCGTCCAGTACGACAAGGGCACCTCGCGCACACGAGGATCTACAAACAGAGACTGCGTCAGCGGGTGGCGCGCCTCGCCTTCGGCTGCGTGTTGCAGCTCCTCCCGCCACCATCCCAGCTTGGCCACTGCGACTGCTGGCTCGCGCACGTCGTGTACGACTTTCCACCACTCATGGAGCATCGCCGCGAGAGCACCGTATCGGATCCGTTCCGCGCGACGCAGGAACAGCCATGTACAAGTCCGCTGCGGGTCGGCTTCACGCCAGGACGACAGGTAACTCTCGAGCGCGCTGTCGCTCACGCGCGATCCAGCCATCCCGAAAGTTGATAGGTGTCGATCGCGATCGCGTCCGGGTGCCAGTCGCGCGGGTCGGCTCCGTCAAGATAGCCCCAGGCCGCCGCGATCGTGTACAGACCGGCCGCTCGCCCCGCTTCGATGTCGCGCGGATCGTCGCCTACGAACACACATTGCGCAGGCGCGACGCCGGCCAGTTCACATGCGTGCAGCACCGGCGCCGGATCGGGCTTGCGCTGCGGCAAGGTGTCACCCGCCACCACCGCGGCGACGCGTCCCTCGTAACCAAGTACTGCCAGCACCAGCGCCACCAGATTGGCCGCCTTGTTGCTGACCACACCCCAACGCACCTTGTGCGCTTCGAGTCGATCCAGCAAGGATGCCACACCCGGAAACAGCTCCGTGTTGCGCATACCGGTGGCAACGTAAAGGTCCAGAAAACGTGGCAACACTACGTTGACGGTGGCTTCGTCGCTGCCAAACGCACAACGAAGCACGGCACGCGCGCCTCGCGACACCGTTTCGCGCACGTCGTCGAATCCCGGTGCCACCACGCCACGTTCATCGCACAACGTCACCAGGGCGTCATGCATATCGCGCGCCGAATCCACCAGCGTTCCGTCGAGGTCGAAAAACACCCCGGCGAGGGGGCGCGGAAAGGGTTTCATGCGCCGGGTTTGGACGCGAGAATCAGATAATTGATCGCGGTGTGTGGGGTGAGCCATGCTTTTCTTGTCAATGGGTTATAGGCAATTCCTGATATCTCGTCGAGCGTCAGGCCGGTTCTACGCAAAAGCGCGGCCAACTCGGACGGACGCAGGAACTGGCGATAATCGTGGGTCCCGCGTGGCAGCAGGCGACCAACGTATTCGGCGCCGATGATGGCGGCCGCGAAACTGGCCGGAGTGCGGTTCAGCGTGGAAAGAAACAGTTTTCCGCCGGGCTTCAGGAGTGCGGCCAGATCGCCTATCAACGCCGCCGGATCGGGCACGTGTTCGATCAGTTCCATGCAACACACCGCGTCGAACGCGCCGGGCTCTGCCCCTGCCAGATCCCCCGACGAGCACAGGCGATAGTCGATCGTAAGCGGGTTCGGCAAGCCTTCACTGGTGTCGTGCAAGTGCAACTTCGCCACTTCGATCACTTCAGGAGCCAGGTCGATCGCCACCACGTCGGCACCGCCTTTGGCGAGGGCTTCGCTCAGAAGCCCGCCACCGCAACCGACGTCGGCCAAGCGCGCGCCTGGAAGCACCATGCGCTCGGCCACGAAGGCCCGCCGTACCGGGTTAAGGTCGTGCAACGGGCGCGACTCGCCTTCGGGGTCCCACCAGCGACTCGCAAGCTTGCCGAACCGGGCAAGCTCTTCGGGGTCGGCGTTGTGTGCGGCTTCATTCACGGTCTCGACACCTTCGATGCTCGGCGTGCCCTACACCAATGTCGTTGCTCACACGGCTCTCTGAGTTGCGTCCATGTCCCTCTGCGCAAACCTGCGGCAAAATCCTCACAAGGCTGCGATACGGTCGCGCCAGCGGTGGGCTTTCTCCAGCACACCTGCCAGGTCGAAGTCGACCAGTGCGCCATCGGCAAGCTTGCGTTCGCCGTCGATCCAGACATCGCTCACCTGCCGCCGCGATACCGCGTAGGCGAGGTGCGAGATTACATTGTAGAGCGGCTGGGTTTCGACCTCATCCAGCCGCACGGCCGTCAGATCGGCGCGCTTGCCCGCTTCGATCGAGCCGATCGTCGCGTCCAGACCAAGCGTTTTGGCTCCATTCAACGTGGCAGCGCGCAACGCAAATGCATCGCCAAACGCAGCCGCATCACCTGCAACAGCCTTGGCCAGCAGCGCCGCACTACGCAGTTCGCCGAACATGTCGAGGTCGTTGTTGGACGCACAACCGTCCGTTCCGAGCGCGAGAGTGACGCCCCTCCGACGCAGCGCTTCTGCGGGACAGAAGCCGGATGAGAGCTTGAGGTTCGACTCTGGGCAATGCACCACGGACACGCCGGCCGAGGCGCAAACCTCGATCTCCTGATCGCTGACCTGGGTCATGTGCACCGCGATCAGTCGATCGTTGATGAGCCCCAATTTCTGCAGGCGCTGCATCGGGCGCAGGCCGTGCTCGTCTTTGCTGTCTTCGACTTCTTGCGCGGTTTCCATCAGGTGCATGTGCACCGGCAGATCGAGTTGGTCAGACAACGTGCGGATGCGTTCGAAGGATTCATCAGCAACGGTGTACGGCGCATGCGGCGCGAAGGTGGTGCCGACCAGGGGATCGCCTCGCAATGAGTCGTGCACGGCGAGGGCGCGATCGAAGTATTCGTCGCGGGTTTGTGCCCACGCACTCGGAAACTCGATGATGGGCAGGCCCACCCTTGCCCGGAAACCATGGCTCCGGTATGCCGCCGCCTGCACATCGGGGAAAAAGTAGAGTTCGCTGCAGCACGTGGTACCACCACGCAGCATTTCTGCGATCGCGAGTTCGACGCCATCACGCACGAACTCGGGGCCCATGACCTTTGCCTCGACCGGCCAGATGTGCTCGCGCAACCAAGCCACCAGCGGCAAGTCGTCGGCCAGCCCGCGCAACAAGGTCATCGGGTTGTGGGTATGGGCGTTGACGAGGCCCGGAATCAAAACGTGTTCCGCCAAATCCACCCGCTGGCGCGGCGAATATTTCGCCACCCCTTCCGTGGTCGCAAGTACCTCTACGATCACACCACCGTCAATAACGACCGCATGATTTTCCAGCACCAGACGATCCGGCTCGACCGGTACCACCCAGCGGGAAGTGATCAGCAAATCGACGGAGCGAATTGGGTTGATCACTCGATCACGTACCGTACAATCGGACTGCTCGTCGCTGCGCTGTATAGAGCGGTAAAGGGAGTAACCAGCCCCCGACCGCTCCCCTGACCGCAACCCCCAACATCTCGTAACCGAAGTGCCTGCCCAGCACCCATGCCATTGCTCTGCGGGCGCCGGTGACAGCAAGCCTCGCCCAGGTCACTCGGTGTTCTAAATGGAGCCTGGATCGCGACCACTAGTTCATTTCACCCTGCTGACGTATTCGCCGGTGCGGGTATCGACCTTGATGAACTCATCCTGATTGACGAACAACGGCACGCGCACAGTGGCGCCGGTCTCGAGTTTCGCTGGCTTGCCGCCGCCGCCGGAGGTGTCGCCGCGCAGGCCGGGATCGGTCTCGACGATTTTCAGTTCCACGAAATTGGGCGGCACCACCGATAGTGGCGTGCCGTTCCACAGCGTGACGATGCACTCCTCCTCGCCCTTCAGCCACTGCGCGGCTTCACCCACGGCATTCTTGTCGGCGGTGTGCTGTTCGAAGCTGCCCGGATCCATGAAGTGCCAGAATTCGCCGTCGTTGTAGAGGTACTGCATGTCGGTGTCGATCACGTCGGCGCCTTCGACTGCATCGGTCGACTTCAGCGTTTTCTCGGTGACACGTCCGTTCTTGAGGTTGCGGATCTTGATGCGGGTAAACGCCTGGCCCTTGCCGGGTTTGATGAAATCCGCGCCGACGATCACATAGGGATCGCCGTCGACGATGATCTTCAGGCCGTTTTTGACGTCGTTGAGACCATAGCTGGACATGCTGCTTGCTCCGTGGGTACGGGTCGCCGCCGGAGACAATCTGACCTTGATCCGGAGGTTGACCTACAATGGTTGGTTTGCCGGGCACGCGGCTCGGCGACAGGCCCACCATGATAACCGCAACCAGCCAGACCACGCAGCCGAATCCTTTGCCGGACTGGCGCCAATCGTTGCGCGACGCTATCACCGACTCCCACGAATTGCTCGCATTGATGGGCCTGTCGTACCTTGCCGGTCGCCTGCCAGCCAACGATGCCGGTTTCGCATTGAAGGTGCCGCGCGGGTTCGTGGCGCGCATGCGGCATGGCGACCCGGACGACCCCTTGCTGCGGCAGGTGTTGCCGCAACTCGCCGAGTGCGACGACGCACCTGGTTTCATTGAGGATGCTGTCGGGGACCTCGCTGCGGCGAAGGAACATGGCGTCTTGCACAAATACGAGGGGCGTGCCCTTCTGATTGCCGCGGGTTCCTGCGCGGTCAACTGCCGTTATTGCTTCCGGCGCCACTTCCCATATGCCGAGGAGCTGGCAGCCGCGCACGCATGGCATGAAGCGGTCGCCTGCCTCGCCGGCGACACTTCGATCAGCGAAGTGATTTTGTCCGGTGGCGACCCGCTGGTGCTTTCGACACAAAAATTGACAATTTTTACCGATACCCTGCGCGGACTGCCACATGTGACCCGCCTGCGCATCCATTCGAGGCTGCCGGTGGTGCTGCCCGAGCGCATCGATGAGGGCTTCTGCGCATGGCTGCGGGGACTGCCACTGCAGCGCGTGGTGGTGCTACACGCGAACCATCCAAACGAACTGGACGCCAGCGTCGGTGCGGCCTGCGGGCGCCTGCGCGAGGCCGGCGTGACCCTGCTCAACCAGTCCGTGCTGCTGCGCGGCGTCAACGACAATGCCGACACACTGGTTGAACTTTCCGAGCGGCTATTCGCACTCGGAGTGCTGCCTTACTACCTGCACCAGCTCGATCGCGTGCGCGGCACGGCCCACTTCGAGATCACCGATGCATGCGCCCGGGAACTGGCGGGTACATTGCGTGCGCGCCTACCCGGGTACCTGGTGCCACGGTTGGTGCGCGAGGTGCCTGGCGAAAATGCCAAACACTTGCTGTGATGAGGCACGCTGGCGCTATGATCCCCGATAGGGTAAAAAGCGACGTCCGCTAAGATGAAAGCGTGACGACTTGGCTTGGGATTTCATGCAGGTCGACACGGACCGAGGCGAGCCCGGCACTGGAACCACTTGGGCGCCAAACGCAACAGCTTGACCAGATATTCTTGCCAAAGGCCGTTCATGTTGCCCGAACCCATTACCAAGCTGATCATCGCCGAAGACCAGGCCGAGGACGCGGAACAGATCATCAGCGTGCTGCGCAACAGTGGAATTGCGCTGCGTCCCCAGCGCATTTCGACAGAAGAGGAACTGGCGGCGAGCCTCGAGTCGTTTACGCCGGACTTGGTGCTTGCCAATCCCGCATGCAAGGAAATCTCGATCGCGGTCATCGCGCGCGCGCTCGATGCCACCGCCAAGGATATCGCGCTGCTGGCCCTCACTGACCGCCTTACCGACGACACGGTCGCCACGATCCTCGCGCACGGCAGCATCCGCGGCATCGCCCTGCGGAACCGCCACGATCAACTGCAGGCGGTGGTGCGCCGCGAACTCGAAGCGCTCAACACCCGGCGTAACGTGCGCAAGCTTGAGGCGGCTTTGCGCGAATCCGAGCGGCGCTGCAATTCGTTGCTCGATTCTTCGCGCGACCCGATCGCGTACATCCATGAAGGCACCCACGTTCGCGCCAACAACGCGTACCTCGAGATGTTCGGTTTCAAGAGCTTTGAGGATGTAGAAGGGTTGACCATCCTCGACTTGGTCGCTCCCCAGCATACCGCCGACTTCAAGGACTTGCTGAAGCGCCTCGCACGTGGGGAAAAGCCGCCGCCGAAACTCGACCTGACCGCCAAACGCGAAGACGGCAGCACCTTCGATGCGGTAATGGAGTTCGCACCTGCGACCTACGAAGGCGAGCCATGTCAGCAGATTGTGTTCAGGCTTCCGGCTTCCAATACCGCAACGGAGGAGGAACTGCGCCGACTCAAGACGCAGGACCAACTGACCGGCCTGTACAACCGTGCACACTTCCTGGAACTGCTCGACAAGGCTGTCGCCAGAGCGATCGATGGCGCGACGGATCAGGCGCTACTGCTTCTCGAGCCCGACAACTACAGAGCGGTAATCGACAAGGTAGGACTGGCGGGCGCTGATGACGTACTCCGCCAACTGGCCGAAACGATCAAACAGCGTCTCCGCGAGTCTGATTGCGCCGGCCGGATCGGGGACCACTCGTTCGGCATTCTGTTGTCCGATCACACGCAAGCCGAGGTGCATCAGATCGCGGAGTCACTGCGGACAAGTGTCGAGGCCGCGATCATCGAAGCGGGAGGCCGCTCTACCAGTCTTACCATCAGCATCGGCGGCAGCCTGCTCGGCGAGAAGAACGCCAAATCCCAAGTATTGCTATCGCTCGCCGATGATGCGTTGCGTGCAGCATCGGGCCAAGGCGGCAACCGCATCGATATCCACGACCCCGCTGCCGCCGACAAGGCCGAGGTCGCCCGTGAGCAGCAATGGCTGGACATGATCGATGCTGCTCTCGAACAGGGCGGTTTCACCCTGTACTACCAGCCGATCGTGAGCTTGCAAGGCGAAGAAGGCGAGTTTTTTGAAGTATTGCTCCGAATGCGCGGCCCGACCGAGGAAGTCATGCCCGCGCATTTTCTTCCAATCGCCGAGCGCAACGATCGTATGCTGGCCATCGACCGCTGGGTCATCGAGCATGCGATCAAGGCACTCGGAAAATTCGCGGAGAATCCTGTTCCGAAGATACTGTTCGTCAAGCTCTCGACGCTGACTCTGCACGATGAAACCCTTGCCGGATGGGTCGACGGAAAACTCGCAGCCGCCGGTGTCAAGGCCTCGCAACTCGTCTTCGAGGTTCCCGAGGCCAAGGTCATGACCTGCCTCAAACAGGCACATGATTTCGTCGAGCGCTGGCGCAAGAGCGGCGGCGCGTTCGAGCTGGAGCAATTCGGCTCTGGCCTCAACTCGTTCCAGGCCCTGAAGCACATCGACGCCGACTATTTGAAGCTCGACCGGGCACTCACCGCCGACCTCGCCCATCACTCGGAGAACGAACTCAAAGTGCGCGAGTTGTGCTCGCAGGCCCACGCAGCGGGCAAGCGCACCGTCGTCGAATGGGTAGAGGAAGCTTCCAGCATGCCGACCCTGTTCTCTGCAGGTGTCCATTTTGCACAAGGCAACTTCCTGGCCTCGCCGACGCCCGAGATGCGTTACGTGTCGTAAGGCGTGAGGCGCGGGACTCGATAACCCTACGGCTCAAACTGTTCATCGAGGATGCGCTGCGCCAGACTGCGCTCGGGGTCGAACAGCAGCGTGATGGTGCGCTCGTGGGCTTCGCGCACATGGATTTCGACGGCGTCACGCACTTCATGGAAGTCGGCGGTAGCGCTGACGGGGCGGTGCTTCGGCTCCAGGACACGCAATCCGACCCGGGTGGCGACAGGCAACAGCGCCCCGCGCCAGCGGCGAGGGCGGAACGGGCTGATTGGGGTCAGCGCAAGCACGTTGGCGTCAAGGGGAAGAATCGGGCCGTGCGCCGAGAGGTTGTAGGCGGTGGAACCTGCCGGCGTGGAAACCAGCAATCCGTCGCAAACCAGGTTGGGCAGTTTCACTTCGCCGTTCAACGAGACCCCGATGTGCGCGGCCTGGTTGGTCTGCCTCAGCAATGAAATCTCGTTAAACGCGAGCGCGGCAACTTCGCTGCCGTCGGCACACGTAACGCGCATTTCCAATGGATGGAGTACCGCAGGATGACCCGCAGCTATGCGTGACGGAAGTTCCTCGGGCCGATAGCGATTCATCAGAAAGCCGACTCGTCCCAGTTTCATCCCGTACACCGGCAAGCCGCGATCGAGCCCTGCGTGCAGGGTGCGCAGCATGAAACCGTCACCGCCTAGCGCCACGACGACGTCGGCGTCTTCCGCAGGCACCGCACCGTAGCGATCTTCGAGCACACCGCAAGCCGCACGTGCCTTGTCGGATCCGGATGCGACGAAGGCAAGTCGTGGCTTGGCGGCAACCGGGCGATGGGCAGTGGCCATTGCGTCAGTTTGCCCTGAACGAAGGGATGGGGGCAACGTGGATCGCAACTACAGGGTCGTGCCGGTTCGGTAGCCGGACTACGCAGCATGCCGCCTTGCCACTTCGCCGCAACCTCCTTCTTGCCGGAAGGGGTTGACACGCGACCATCGGAGGACTCGTCATCACCCCGACTGTGCTATCTGAGCCAGCCGTCGCAACGCCACCGATGCGATTGGGTAATCGACGTCGACGCTACGTATTTCATCCAGCATCCCGCGGGTGAACTGCAACTGCGGATCGTCGCGTTCCAGCCACGCTGAGACCGCGCCGTCTGCGCCCTCGCGACCCTGTTCGGACGCCAGAATCTGGCTCACCATCGCGCGCTGTTGCACCGCCAGTTCGTCGCGCAATGCGCCACGGGCCTGCGCGTGCCAGCGGCTCTCGACTGCCAACTTCTCGATCTGGGTGCGCAGCCACTCGATGTCGAGCGCCTCGCCGAGATCGAAAAACACCCGCGCGACATGCTCGACAGGCCGACTGGATTCAAGCGACGTTTCGATGATATCCATCGCCACCTCCAGCGTCGGAATCGTCGCCAGATTGTGCGCGAGTTCGGAGGGGAAGCCGAATCCTTGCCATTTTTCGAGATCCACGCCCCAGGACGCGCGACCGGTCTCGGTCAGCGTGGTCGGCAGCGCCGCACGAAGCTTGTTCATCCCGGGCTGGTAGCGATGTACAAGATCGGTTATGTCGAGTTGCATCCCCGGAAGGTTGAGCAACCACCGGGAAATGTGGCGCAATAGCGACCACACTTTCATCAGAGCGTCGATTTGCGCGGTTTCACTGACCTTGCCGTCCAGCGCGTCGATGCCTGACCACAATTCGCGCGCATGCAGGATCTGGCGAGCCGCGTTATAGGCCTTGACCACGGCAGCGGCGGTCTGTCCCGTGTCTTCCTGCGTGCGCAGGACGAATGTCGCGCCCATGCGGTTGACGATGGAGTTGGTGACCGCAGTGGCGATGATTTCGCGCTTCAGTCGGTGCCGTTGCATGTGCGCGGCGTATTTCCCGTGCAGCGGTTTGGGGAAATAGCGCACGAGTTCGTGCGAGAGGAACGGGTCTTCCGGCACGTCCGAATCGAGCAGTTCCTGATACAGCACGATCTTGGAATACGACAGCAGCACCGCCAGTTCGGGCCGCACCAGACCCCGGTGATGCGTACGGCGCTCGGTGAGTTCCGCATCGGACGGCAGCGATTCGATCTGGCGATCGAGCTGGCCGCGCGACTCCAGCGTCCTTATGAAATGCGCCTTGGAACCAATCCGCCCGACCGACATGTGTTCCATCAGGCTGATCGCCACGTTCTGGCGGTAATTGTCGCGCAGTACCAGGCGTTCGACTTCGTCGGTCATCGAGTGCAGCAGATCGTTGCGGGCCGCTTCATCCATTTCCTCGCGCTGCACCGCATCGTTCAGGAGGATCTTGATATTGACTTCGTGATCCGATGTATCGACGCCCGCCGAGTTGTCGATGAAGTCGGTGTTGAGGATCACGCCCTTGTGCGCGGCCTCGATCCGGCCCCTTTGGGTGAACCCAAGGTTGCCGCCCTCGCCCACGATCTTGCATCGCAACTCTGTGCCATCGATCCGCAACCCGTTGTTGGCGCGGTCGCCGACATCGGCGTTGCTCTCCGAAGTCGCCTTGACATAGGTGCCGATGCCGCCATTCCAGAGGAGATCGACCGGCGCCTTGAGGATCGCGCTGATCAACTCGATCGGCGGCAACGACTCCACGCCATCGGCGATGCCCAGCGCGGTACGCATCTCGGGCGTGATCGCGATCGCTTTCAGCGTGCGAGGGAACACGCCGCCGCCTTTTGAAATCTTCGACTTGTCGTAGTCTTCCCACGACGAACGCGGCAAGTTGAACATCCGCTCGCGTTCCGCAAACGATGTTTCGGCGACCGGATGGGGGTCGACAAAGACGTGACGGTGGTCGAACGCCGCAATCAGGCCGATGTGTCGCGATAGCAGCATCCCGTTGCCGAATACGTCGCCGGACATGTCGCCAATGCCCACGCAGGTGAAATCCTCGCTCTGGCAGTCGCGGCCCAGCGCGCGGAAGTGGCGTCTCACCGATTCCCAGCCGCCCTTGGCCGTGATGCCCATTTCCTTGTGGTCGTAACCCGCCGAACCGCCCGAGGCGAAAGCGTCGCCAAGCCAATATCCGTGCGCGATCGAAATACCGTTCGCGATATCCGAGAACTTCGCGGTACCCTTGTCGGCCGCAACCACAAGGTACGGATCGTCGGCATCGTGGCGCACCACGTCGGCCGGGTGCAGCACCTTGTTCGCGGCGGTGTCGATGTTGTCGGTGATGTCCAGCAGGCCATTCATGAACAGCTTGTAGCAGGCAATGCCCTCTTCCAGTTGGGCGTCGCGCTCGGCGGGCGGCCGCTTCACGAAGAAGCCGCCCTTGGAACCCACCGGCACGATGACGGTGTTCTTCACCATCTGCGCCTTGACCAGGCCCAGCACCTCGGTACGGAAATCCTCGCGGCGATCCGACCAGCGGATGCCGCCGCGCGCGACCGGACCGAACCGCAGGTGTATGCCCTCGACGCGCGGCGCATACACCCAGATCTCGCGGTATGGCACTGGCTTTGGGGCATCCGGCACTTGCTGCGAATCGAACTTGTAACTGATGTACTCGGCCGGCTTGCCGTCGTACACCTGGTAATAGTTGGTACGCAGTGTCGCGCGAATCAGGCTCATGAAACCACGCAGGATACGGTCATCGTCGAGGCTGGAAACGCTGACCAAGAGCGCCTTGATGGCATTGACGAAGCCGTCGACCTGTGCCTCACGGGAGGCGCCCAGCAATCCGGAAACACGCTCGATGAAATCAGGGTTGGCATCGAGCACAGTTTGCGGCGTCAGCGCCTGCAGCTCGCGCTTCAGCGAGTCGCGTGCACTCTTGTGGATCCCGGGATCCCCTGATTCGCGCCGCGGATCGAACTTCGCCTCGAACAACTCGGCCAAGAGTCCTGCGATCATGGGATAACGGTTGAGAGTCTCCTCCATGTACGCCTGCGAGAAAGGCGTGCCGACCTGTTGCTGATACTTGCAGTAACCGCGCAACACGGCGATCTGGCGCCAACCGAGACCAGCGCGCAACACCAGCGCGTTGAAATGATCGTTCTCCGAACGGCCATGCCAGATCGCGTGGAACGTATCCTCGAAGCGCGCATGCAGATCCTCGAGATTGAACGCGAGTGGCGCCGCGGCGCGTACCACAAAATCCTGCAGGCACGCCTTGCTGTCGCCGACTTCCAGCACGTGAACCTGCTCGGTATCCACCTTCAGCCCCGCGTTTTCGAGCAACGGCAACGCATCGGACAACGGGATGTCTTGGCCCGCGCGGAATACCTTGAAGTGCAATTCGCCCGGCGTACGGTACGACTCGTGCAGCGCCAGCCGCATGTCCTCGCCGGCGCCGGCCATCGCCGTCAGGATGCCGACATCCTCGGCCGCGCGCGCAGGCATGGCGTCCTCGATATAACTCGCACTCAAGGCGCTGCCCCAACGGTTGGCAAGTTGTGCTCCGCGTTCCTCGCCCAGTCCGCTAACGAGCGCATCGCGCAATTCGTCATGCCAGCTGCGCACGATCGGTGCGAGCCTGGCTTCCAGCTTCGCCATATCCAGATTGACCTGCTCGCCCGTGCGCGGGCGCACCAAAACGTGCATGCGCGCCAAGGGTGAATCACCAATCTGCACAGTCGCGTCGGCGTGCGTTCCATGCAGTTCTTCGTTCAGCATCTCCTTGACGCGATCGCCGACCTTCGGGTTGTAGTGGTCGCGCGGGATAAACACCAGGCACGAAAAGAAGCGGCCATAGGCGTCGCGACGCACGAACAATTTGGCCCGACGATGTTTGTTCAGTTCGAATATACCCGACGCCAGCGTGAACAATTCATCCGTCGATGCCTGCAACAGCTCGTCGCGCGGAAGTGTTTCCAGAATCGTCCTGAACGCCTTGCCGGAATGCGATTGTGGGCGCAGCCCGGAACGCGCCTCCGCCGATTCGAACTTCTTGCGTACCAGTGGCACGTCCTGTGGCCGGCGCATGTATGAGGTCGACGTGTACAGGCCCAGGAAACGTGACTCGCCGACCGGCTTGCCGCTGTCGTCGAAGCGCAACACGCCGATGTAATCCATGTAGCCCGACCGGTGCACGCGCGAGCGCGCGTTGGTCTTGGTCAGGATGATCGCGTCCATCGAACCCGATTGCGGCAGCCGTGTCGCGATCAGGCTCTTGGTGGAACGCGGTGCGGTGGCGAGATCGGGGTCGCGCAGGATCCCAAGACCTGAGCCGGCGCGAGCCTTCAACAACTCGTCGCCGCCCTCTGCCACCACGTCGTACTCGCGGTAGCCGAGGAATGTGAAGTGATTGTCGGCGGCCCAGCGCAGGAACGCCTGCCCTTCGGCGATTTCATCCACATCGAGTGGGGTTTTCCCCGTGGGCAATGCATCGGCGATCGCAAGCATCTTGTCGTGCATCGCTTGCCAGTCCGCGACCGCTGCGCGCACGTCGCCAAAACCCACCTCGATCACTGACTGCAGCTTCTGCAGCGTGGCGTCGTCGACGCGATCGATTTCCACGTGCATCACCGATTCCATCGCGATCCCGTCGTCGGGGTTGCCGATGGTGGCGAGGTCGCCCTTGGCATCGCGCGCAATATCGATGATCGGGTGGATCAGCCGGTGCAATCGCACCCCTGCTCCGGCGATCGCCATTTCCAGTGTGTCGACCAGAAACGGCATGTCATCGTCGACGGCCTCGATGACTGAGTGCGCGCAGATCCAGCCATCTCGCTCAAGGGTGGGGTTGTAGACACGTACGACAGCCTGACCCGCCTGTCGACGACGGAACCAGGAGAACACCCCTCCAATGAGTGCAGCCCAGGTTTCGGTACTGCGTTGGGACAGTTCCTCGCTGCTCAATTCGTTGCACGCAAGCATTGCGAAGGCTTCCGCGAGTTTCGCTTGATCAGGCGGAACTTTGCTGCGAACCAGCGCCGCGACGGCGCCGGCATCGGCACTCCCGGCAGGGGCACGAAGGGCATTCATGGCAGGACCAAATACCAAGGAGATAGAAGGGTCATAATAACGCGTTGTGAGACATGCCTTCCAGCGTCGACACCGGCGCAAGCGGCGCCACGCCATGCCCGCACCCGACGCCCGCATCATTTCGCGGCGTGACCGTCGATGTTGCGATCGGGCTGCCTGAACAATGACTCAACGAGGCGCGCCCATGACTCGTGACCTAGGGACGCTGCCAACGAAGCACGTCATAATCGCGCATTACTGATCTGCCCGGTAGAGAATTTCCAATGACGATCCGGTTGCTGCGCTGTGGGAGCGCAATGTTGCTGGCACTGGTAGTCGGCGCATGCAGCCACTCTGCTCCGCCGACCTCCTCGCCCCCCGAAGTCGGGATAGTGGTGGCGCAACCGCGCAACGTACCTCTCACCAAGGATCTGGTTGGCCGCCTATCGGCCTACCGCAGCGCCAACGTCATCGCGCGGGTAGCCGGCGTGTTGCTGAAACGCACCTACAAGGAGGGCAGCGAGGTGAAGCAGGGGCAGTTGCTGTTCCAGATCGACCCGGCTCCGCTCAGGGCGACGCTGGACAACACCAAGGCACAGCTTGCGCAGGCGCAAGCCGCCTACATCAACGCCCGCGTGGACGCGGACCAGGCGATCGCACTGGCGCCCAAGGGCTACATTTCCAAGACCGATCTGCAAAGCGCGCTGGCTACAGAACGCAGCGACAAGGCCGCCGTACAGGCGGCAGAGGCCAATGTCGAAACCGCTCGCATCAATCTGGGCTACGCTTCGGTCACGTCGCCAATCGCCGGGCGCGCCGGCGAGCAACAGGTCACCGAAGGCGCGATGGTCGGCCAAGGCACAGCGACCCTGCTAGCGACCGTCGACCAGATCGATCCGCTGTATGTGAATTTCACCATCAGCATCGGCGAACTGAATGAACTCAGGCAAGCGGCGCAGAACGGCGAACTCAGCCTCAACCAGCCCGACAAGGCGTCGGTACAAGTCAGCCTTCCAGGCAGCAAACCCTACCCCGAATCAGGAACTGTCGACTTCTCATCGCCCTCGGTCGACCCATCCACCGGCGCTGTGAGCTTGCGCGCAGTGCTGCCCAATCCCAAGTTCACGCTGTTGCCCGGCAGCTATGTCACCCTCAAGGTCAACTTGGGTGAACGCCGTGGCGTGTTCTTGATACCTCAGGCTGCCATGCAACGCGACATCGGCGGCACTTACGTGCTCGTCGTCGGCAAGAATGGGAAAGTTGCGCACCGGGATGTGGCAACGAGCGGCACAGCCGGGGTTGACTGGATCGTCACTTCGGGGCTCGCCGCCGGAGACCAGGTCATCGTCTCCGGGATTCAAATGGTACAGATCGGCGCACCGGCCAAAGCCCAACCGTGGCAGCCACCGACTTCGGCCAGCACGCCGGCGGGCGACGCATCCGCATCCGCCAATCCCGGTAACGGCGAGTAACCTGCGCACACATGTCGAATTTCTTCATCGACCGGCCGATCTTCGCCTGGGTCATCGCTATCCTGATTACGTTGGGTGGCGTGATTTCAATCTTGCACCTCGGAGTCCAGTCGTACCCGGACATCGCACCACCGGAAGTCTCGATCTCCACCAAGTACGTAGGCGCCAGCGCCAGCACGGCCGAAGGCTCGGTCACGGAGGTCATCGAGCAGCAACTGACTGGCATCGACAACTTGCTGTATTTCAGTTCCAGCACCAGCTCCGATGGCCGCGTGCAGATCACGCTTACCTTTCAACCGGGCACCAACCCCGACATCGCGGCAGTACAAACCCAGAACCAGGTGTCGCGGGCGGAGCCCCTGTTGCCGCAGGCGGTCCTGCAGCAGGGAATCATCGTCGCCAAGGCCAATCCGGACACCCTGATGGCGGTCGCCCTGATTTCCGACAATCCTGCGATCGGCCGGGACCGCCTTAACGACATAGTGGCTTCGCAGGTCCTGAACCCGATTTCACGTATCGAGGGCGTCGGAGCCACCCGCCAGTTCGGTGCCGAATACGCGATGCGCATCTGGCTCAACCCCGAAAAGATGCACGGATACGGCCTGTCGGCTACCGACGTACTGAACGCGATGGAAGCCCAGAACATCCAAATTGCCGCAGGCACGCTGGGTGCCGACCCGGCGGTCAAGGGTTGGGGGTTCACGGCGGATGTGGCTGGGGAGGGCTTGTTCTCCACGCCGCAGCAGTTTCTCAATATCATCCTGCGCGCCAACCCGGACGGCACGGTGGTCAAACTCGGCGATGTCGCGACCGCGAATTTCGGCCCCCAAAATTACGGGTTCGATACCACTTACGACGGCAAGCCCATTGGCGCATTCGCGATCCAGACACTGCCGGGCGCGAATGGATTGACGGTCGCCAAGGCCGTGCGTGCGGAGCTGGCGAAACTGCAGGTCGGGTTCCCGCAAGGGGTGACGTGGTTCGTCCCCTACGACACCACGACATTCATAACAATCTCGATCCAGGACGTCCTGAAGACACTGGTCGAGGCGCTGGTGCTGGTGTTCGCGGTGATGCTGATCTTCCTGCAGAACCTGCGGGCTACCCTGATTCCGGCCATCGTCATCCCGATCGCGTTGCTCGGTGCCTTCATGGGCATGTCGGTCATGGGCTTCACGATCAACCAACTCACGCTGTTCGGCATGGTCATGGCCATCGGCATCGTGGTGGATGACGCCATCGTCGTCATCGAGAACATCGAACGCATCATGACCGAGCAAGGCTTGTCGCCTCGGGAAGCGGCCCGCAAGGGCATGGGCGAAATATCGGGCGCGGTGGTGGCCATTACGGCGGTGTTGCTGGCGGTATTCGTTCCGTCTGCACTGCAGTCGGGTTCGACGGGAATCATCTACCGCCAGTTCGCGTTGACGATCGCGGTGTCGATGTTCTTCTCTGCGTTTCTCGCGCTGACTTTCACGCCCGCGTTGTGCGCCAGTTTCCTGAAACACGAACGCGGGAACAAAAAAAATATCCTGTCACGCAAGTTCAATGACCTGTTCGGCTGGACGCATCGCACGTACATCGACCACATTGGCCACGCGGTGCGCCACGCTCCGCGCTGGATGGCGGTGTTCGTGGTGGTGGCCGTGCTGGCTGGATTCCTGTACGTCAAGCTGCCCGGCAGCTTTCTGCCACAGGAAGACCAAGGTTACCTGATGGCAACGGTGCAACTACCGCCGGGCGCCACCAAGCAGCGCAGCGAAGTCGTGATGCGCCAGATGTGGGGCGTGCTGAAGAAGGATCCTGCCATAAAGAACACCATGCAGATCATTGGCTTCAGTTTCGTCGGTTCCGGCGAAAACAATGGGATGGCGTTCATCCAGCTGAAGGACTGGAGCAAGCGAAAACTAACCGCCGACCAGTTGATTCCACGCCTGAACGCGCAACTGCACAAGGACATCCGCGATGCGAAAATCATCGTGGTCAACTTGCCTACCGTACACGGCCTGGGGCAGTTCGGTGGCTTCGACATGTATCTCGAAGACGTCAGCGGCCAAGGACGCATGGCGCTCGACCAGGCACTGCATACCGTCCAGGCCAAAGCCGCGCAAGACAAAGTGTTGGTCAACGTACGGCCCAACCAGCTGCCACCGTCACCGCAACTTGATTTCCACATCGATCGTGTGCAGGCAGCCTCGATGGGCCTGTCGGTCACGGATGTCGCCAACGCCGCCAGCTTGATGCTGGCGCCCACCAATGTAGGCCAGATGTTCGCAGAGGGCCGGGTCAAGTTCGTGATGATGCAGGCGGCGGCACCGTTCCGGATGAGCCGTTCCGCATTCAACGATTTCTACACGCCGAGCAGTACGAAAAAGAATCCAGACGGCACACCGGCGATGATCCCGATCTCCAACGTCATCCAGAGCAAATGGCAAATAGTCTCGCCGTCGCTGGCGCGTTTCAACGGCAATCCAGCCATCGAGGTGGTGGGCGATGCCGCCCCCGGCTTTGCGTCGGGGCAAGCGATGGACGCCATGCAGAACATCGTCACGCATGACCTCCCGCACGGCTTCAGTTTCGACTGGACCGGACAGTCCTTCCAGGAAATGGAATCCAGCAGCGGTGCAACGATGCTGATGGCGCTATCGATCCTGGTGGTGTTCCTGGCCCTTGCAGCCTTGTACGAAAGCTGGACGGTTCCGGTCGCCGTCCTGCTGATCGTGCCGCTGACGCTGCTCGGTACCGTACTCTTCACGATGGCGCGCGGCCTCGCCGATGACGTTTTTTTCAAAATCGGACTGGTTACGGTGATTGGCCTTGCCGCCAAGAACGCGATCCTGATCATCGAGTATGCGGTCGACGCGCAGAAGCACGGGGAAACGCTGCGTGATGCGGTCATCACGGCCGCGAGATTGCGCTTCCGCCCCATCCTGATGACTTCGTTCGCATTCATCCTGGGCGTGTTTCCGTTGTTCATTTCGACGGGCGCCGGTGCCAACGCCCGCCACGCAATCGGCACCGGTGTAATCGGTGGCATGCTGTTCGCGACGCTCTTTGGCCTGCTGCTGATTCCGGTCTTTTACGTGATCGTGCGGCGTATGGCCGGGGACAACCTCGATGGCGGCTCGTTGCCGGCAAAGCCGCCTGGGACGGGTCCGCCAGATGGGCCGCATTAGGCGCGTCGTCCGAGCCTGCGTCCCCTATCGACTCGCGTAAACGCGCAGCGCTCCTCGACATCGCGAGTGGCGTGGGCGCGGCATATGCTGCGGATCCGCGACAGATGCCCGATTACAGAGCGTCGCACCTGATGCGTGGATAGCTGCGGGAACCCGTCATCGGTTTCACGCCCGCAGGTAGTCGCCACCGACCGTTCGATGTGGCCTTACCGCAGTCTCACCCCCGGTTCAGAGTCTCCGGCAAGTTCACGTCGCGATCCACACGGGATTCGCGCCATCGGGCACGACAGGCCCGGCTTGGCACGCCTACGCCAGCATGACCGTTGGCACAGGGACGACCGTGACGATTCCAGCGATAATGACGAATTGCTGTCCTGGTCAGTAGAGAATCCGATGACGAAACTGCTGCGGCATGGCGCCGGCGTAACAGTGCTGGCGCTGGCGGTCGGCGCGTGCAGCCATTCCGCTCCCCCCGCACCACCGCCACCGGAGGTCGGCGTGATCAACGTGCAGGCCACCAATCTCCCGATGACCAGGAGCTACCCAGGGCGCCTCGCAGCGACGCTGATCGCGCAGGTTCCGGCGCGCGTCACGGGCAACATACTGAAGCGGGTTTACAAGGAAGGCACCGACGTCAAGGTTGGGCAGGTGCTGTTTCAGATCGATCCGGCGCCGCTGCTGGCCAGCCTGCGTCAGGCACAGGGTCAGTTGGCCCAAGCCGTGGCCACCGCGCACGATGCCGAATTGAATGCGCAGCGCAGCAAGGCGCTCGGCGCGAAGGGGCTGCTCGCCAAGCAGGCTGTCGATGATGCGATAGCCACCGCCGAGGAAAACAAGGCCGCTGTCAAGGCGGCCCAAGCCAACGTCGAGAACGCAAAAATCAACCTCGGGTACGCCACCGTCACCTCGCCGATCAGCGGGCGCGCCGGAATAGCGAACTACACGCAAGGCGCGCTGGTGCAACCCACCGACACCACGCCCCTGACCACGGTGCAGGTGATCGACCCGATCTACGCCAATTTCAGTGAACCGATGGCGGAGGTGGAGCATTTGCGCAAGCAGGAAAAGGCCGGCGGCCTGAAATTGGCCGCGCCCGCCAAGGTGCAGGTACAGGTTGTGCTGCCCGACGGCAGCACTTACCCACATACGGGCACCTTGGATTTTACCGATATCGCGGTGGATCCTTCGACCGGCGCGGTGAATCTCCGCGCCGTGGTGCCGAATCCCGATCACACGCTGCTGCCTGGAATGTTCGTGAAGATCCGGATCATACTGGGCACGTTGCACAATGCATTCCTGCTGCCGCAGAGCGCGATCTTGCGTGACAGCGACAGTGCGTACGTTCTGGTCGTCGACACCGGCGGCAAGGTGGTAAAAAAACAGGTCAACCTCGGCGACCAGGACGGCGCGGACTGGATTGTCACTGGTGGTCTCGCCGGAGGTGACCGGGTCATCGCCTCGGGCGTCCAGAAAGTGCAAGCCGGTGAGCAAGTGAGGGCCGTTCCGTTCAGTACATCCACCGGCAGCGTCCCGGCCGCCACAGTCTCGGACTGATCAGCCGCCATGCCGCAATTCTTCATCGACCGCCCGGTTTTCGCGTGGGTGCTCGCGATCCTGATCACGCTGGGCGGAACCATCGCGATCCTCAACCTGCCCATCGAGGCATATCCGGAAATCGCCCCGCCCAGCGTGCAGGTGCGCGCGAGCTATCCCGGCGCCAACGCGCAGGTCGTGCAAAGCACGGTGACGCAGGTGATCGAACAAAACCTGTCCGGCATCGACAACCTGCTGTATTTCACCTCGTCATCGAATTCGAGCGGCTCGGCCAACGTCACGCTTTACTTCAAGACCGGCACCGATCTCGACACCGCCGCCGTGCAGACGCAGAACGCGGTCTCCGCGTCCGAGCCGCGTCTTCCGGCAGAGGTGAACGCGTTGGGCGTGACGGTACGCAAATCCAACTCCGGTTCCCTGATGGGGATTTCTCTCCAGGACAAGAGCGGCCGCCTCGATCCTGCTGCGCTCAACAACCTGATCGCCGCGCAACTGGTCGACCCGATCTCGCGCCTCAACGGCGTTGGCAGCATCAACCAATTCGGCGCACCGTACGCCATGCGCATCTGGCTGAACCCGTTGAAACTGGAAGGCTACGGGTTGACGGCCACCGACGTGTTGAACGCGGTGCAGGCGCAGAACGTGATGTTCGCGGCAGGATCGGTGGGGGCACAGCCCTCTGTCGCGGGACAAGGAATTACCGCGAACGTGTCCGCTGAATCGAGTTTCTCGACGCCGCAGCAATTCCGGGACATCATCCTGCGCACCAATTCCGACGGCACCACCGTCACGCTCGGTGACGTGGCGCGGGTGGCGCTGGGTTCCGACAACTACGACAGCTTCTCACGCCTCAACGGACAGCCGGTAGCCTCGTTCAGCATCTCGCTTGTTCCTGGCGCGAATGCACTGGCGGTCGCAAACGAGGTCCAGGCGAAGATGAAAGAACTGGCGAAGAATCTGCCGCCGGGCGTGACTTGGACCATTCCGTTCGAAAGCTACACTTTTGTCAAGGTATCGATCGACGAGGTGGTGAAGACACTGGGCGAGGCGATCGTGCTGGTGTTTTTCGTGATGCTGCTGTTTCTGCAGAACCTGAGGGCCACCCTGATTCCGACGTTGGTGGTACCAGTCGCACTGACCGGCGCCTTCCTCGGCCTGTACGTGTTCGGCTTCTCGATCAATGTGCTCACATTGTTCGGGTTGGTGCTGGCGATCGGCATCGTGGTCGATGACGCGATCGTCGTGGTCGAAAACGTCGAGCGCATCATGCGCGAGGAGGGCCTGCCGCCGAAGGAAGCCACCCGCAAGGGCATGGTCCAGATCACCGGCGCGATCATCGCGGTCACCACTGTGCTGGCTTCTGTATTCGTGCCGGCAGCCTTGATGCCCGGCAGCGTCGGCGCGATCTACCGCCAATTCTCGGTAACCATCGCCGTCTCCATGCTGCTTTCGGCGCTGATGGCATTGACCTTCACGCCCGCGCTCTGCGCCAGCATCCTGCGCCCGGAACACGAACACGCCAATCGCCTGCTGCGTGCCTTCAACAATGGCTACGAAAGCCTGGCGCGCCATTACCTCGCGCGGCTCGGCAAGGCGGTGCGTCACACGCCCCGCTGGATGCTCGGCTATGGCCTCGCGGTCGTGGTGGCCGTCCTGCTGCTGGCGCACTTGCCGTCGAGCTTCGTACCGGAGGAGGACCAAGGCGAAGTGCTGGCCACGATCCAGCTTCCACCGGGTGCCACGGAGGACCGCACGCTCGCGGTGATGAAGCAGGTGGAAGCCATCGTGAAGAAGAGCCCGGCAGTGCAGAACATCTTCGACATCGGCGGCTTCAGTTTCATCGGCAATGGCGAAAATGTCGGCATGGCATTCATCCACCTCAAGAACTGGAGCGACCGTTCCCAGACCGCCAACCAGCTCATCGAGGACTTCAATCGGCAATTCGCGCAGATTCGCGACGCGCAGGTTTTTGCGATCAACCGGCCGGTGATCCGCGGATTGGGGCAATTCGCCGGGTTCGATTTCGAACTCGAGGATCGCGGCGGGCTCGGGCACAAGGCCTTGGTCGACGCCAAGGCCAAGTTGATCGAGGAAGCCGCCAAGGACAAGCGCCTCGCCAACGTGCACATCAACGGCATGGAAGACGCGCCCACCGTGAACATGCAGGTCAATCGCGTCGAGGCGCAATCGATGGGGCTGTCCGTCTCAGATGTGTACAACGCGATCCAGTTGATGCTCTCACCGGTGTTCGTCAACGACTTCTACTACGGCGGCCGGGTGCTGCGCGTGCAGATGCAGGCCGATGCACCGTTCCGGATGAATCCCGCCGACATCGGCGATTTCTACTCCCGGTCCTCGACGGGAACGATGGTTCCATTGACCAGCGTGGTCAGCACCAACTGGGCACTGGCTCCGCCGGAACTGGACCGCTACAACGGCGTCGGCTCGATCGGGCTTACCGGCACCGCCGCCCCCGGCTACAGCTCGGGCGACGCAATCGCCGCAATGCAGGATTTGGTCGCCAAGTACCTGCCGACGAGTTTTGGCTACGAATGGTCGGGCCAGTCGCTGCAGGAAATCATGTCCGGCGCACAGGCGCCGCTGTTGTTCGGTTTGTCGATCTTCGTGGTGTTCCTGTGCCTGTGCGCACTTTATGAAAGCTGGTCGATTCCAGTGGCGGTGATGCTGGTGATCCCGCTTGGCGTGCTCGGTTCAGTGGTGCTCACCAGCATACGTGGCTTGCAGGATGACGTGTACTTCAAGATCGGATTGATCGCCATCATCGGCTTGTCGGTGAAGAACGCGATCCTGATCGTGCAATTCGCCGTCGATCTGCGAAAGGAAGGCCAGGGCCTGATCGCGGCGACGCTGGAAGCCTGCCGCATCCGCCTGCGTCCGATCCTGATGACCTCGATCGCCTTCATCCTCGGGGTGCTGCCGCTGGCGGTTTCGACCGGTGCGGGCGCCAACAGTCGCCACGCGATCGGCACCGGGGTAATCGGCGGCATGATAGGTGCGACCGCGCTGGGCGTCATGCTGGTGCCGGTGTTCTACGTGGTGGTGATGCGTTTGCTGGGTGACAAGAGCGATGGCACGGAAACTTCACCACCGTCGCTTGGACCGCCATCGCACGACGAGCCAACCAACGACGTACGCAGTTGACACCATGGCCGTTTGGACACCTTCAAGGGTGATCACACGTGCGTGGGCAGGCCCGCTTCCTGGATCAGCGATCCGGAAACATCCGGGACATACGAGACCGCTGCATCGATGAAATTGATGCCTAGCCGGGGGACGCGCCGCAGCGTGCCCACACTTCGCGCAGTCCGCCGATTCGCTCCAGATGTCCGAGCCGGTGACACGCATCGCGCCGCAACCGAGATGATGGATAGCCGGTTTTCCACCGACCGGGAACCCGCCGGAACGGTAGCGGCCACAGCCTCTATTTCATTCCCCTCCTTTACCCTCATGTCTAGCAGGCATGCACCAACCGCCCCGGTCAATTCTTCACCAGGCCGCCATCCACGACCAGATTTTGCCCAGTTACGGCGCGTGCCCAAGGGGATGCGAAGAACAGCACCGCATCGGCGAACTCGGTCGGAGTCGTCACGCGCCGCAACGGCGTGTTCGCGGCAATCGTGTCGAAAATGGCATCCGGTGTGGCGGCGCTGGCATCGGTGGTGCGCAGCAAACCACCCGAGACCATGTTGACCGTGATGCCATCGGGTCCGAGGTCGGCGGCAAGCGTTCGGGTCAGCGCCAGCAATGCCGCCTTTCCGGCTGTGTAGTCGTGGTACGGAACCACATGATTCTGGAACAGATTGCTGCCGATATTGATGACGCGCCCGAAAGCACGTTCGCGCATGCCTGGCAACGCCGACTGCACGGTATTCAGCGCGCCGCGCACGCTGCCTTCAAACTGGGCCGCGAATGATTCCCAGCCGATGTCAGGTGCCTTGGTACGCGCGTCGCCGTTGAAAGAAAAATCCGCCAATGCGTTGTTGATCACGGTGGTTACGGCCTCACCGAAATGTTTACGCGCAGTCGTCAGCATCGCAGAAACTTGTTGCGCATCGGTGACATCCGCCTGTACCGCCAGCGCCTTCGAGGTACCGACTGCGGTCGCGAGCGATTCCGCCGCCTCGCGGCTGTGCCGGTAATTGATGATCACCCGTGCGCCCGTACCGGAGAACGCCCTTGCGATGGCCCCGCCGAGTCCACGGCCGGCGCCCGTGACCAACACGACCTGCTCCGCGAGTTCCATGAAGCATCCCGATTGACCTGCACTGCGTGCCGTAGCTCAACTCTAACAATGTGGACCGCACGGACACATGCGCTGGATCAAATCACCCCCCAATTCGGTCTGGTTCGCAGCCCAGGTACTCTCCACGTTGGTCATTCCGGGGTTGCTCGCATCGTTTGCGGGCGAAATCCGACTGCGGCGGCAGGACTGCAAAAGCGAACGCCGCAGGGGGCACGAAGGGCGAGCGCCACGGATGGCGCGAGTCTATCCTGGTCTTGCTCCGATGAGAGGACCGAGACTGGATGACGTGTGCCATCGCCAAAGAACCGGCGATGGCACCGGAATGACGTGAAACATTTTTACAACACGATCGCACAGCCGAAGATCGCGCGAATCAGGAATCATCGTGCAGACACACCGAGACGACGGCATGCAGAATGCAACGGCTTGTAGCAGCAAAAAAGCCACGCGGATCGCTCCGCGCGGCTTTGCATGAGCTGTGCGAGAAGATTACTTGACGCGGCTGCTGTCCGACTTGCCGCGCGCAGCGATGTCTTCCTTGATGCGCGCGGCCTTGCCTTCCAGCCCACGCAGGAAGTACAGCTTGGCGCCACGTACCTTGCCCTTGCGCTTCACCTGGATCGAGTCGATAGCCGTACTGTGCGCCTGGAATACGCGCTCGACACCGGTGCCGTGCGACATCTTGCGCACGGTGAAGGCGGAATGCAGGCCGCGATTGCGACGTGCAATGCACACCCCCTCGAAAGCCTGCACGCGCTCGCGGTTGCCTTCGGTGACCTTGACGTTGACGACCACGGTGTCGCCTGCAGCGAATGAGGGCAGCTCACGGCCCATCTGGGCGGCTTCGAATTGTTCAATGATCTTGTTCATGGGTTTTACCCTTGTGTTTCCGTTTGAATTCTTCCAGCAATCTTTGGTCTTCGGCATTCAGCGTCAACGCTTCCAGCAGGTCCGGACGCCGCAACCACGTGCGGCCCAGCGACTGCTGGCGTCGCCACCGCGCGATCGCCAAGTGGTCGCCCGACAGCAATACCGCCGGCACCTCGCCGTACGGATCGCTGACCGGCCGCGTGTAGTGCGGGCAATCCAGCAGGCCGTCCGAAAACGAATCCTGCTCGGCAGATTGCGCATCGCCCAACGCGCCTTCCTGCAACCTGCCGATCGCGTCGATCAGAACCGCCGCGGCCAACTCGCCGCCCGACAGCACGTAATCGCCTATCGACAGTTCTTCATCGACCTCGTGTTCGATCAGGCGCTCGTCGATCCCTTCGTAGCGCCCGCACAACAAAATCATTCGCGGCAATTTTGCCAACTGCCGTACCTTGTCCTGCGTGAGCCGCCTTCCCTGCGGACTCAAATAAATCACAGAAACCGGATCCGTCGATGCCTGTCTCGCCGCTACCAGCGTACGCCGCAGCGGCTCGACCATCATCACCATCCCCGGACCACCGCCACACGCGGTGTCGTCGACCCGGCGATAGCCGCCTGCGGCGTGGTCGCGTGGATTCCACGCTTCCAGTTGCAACAGGCCACGCTCGACTGCCCGTCCCGTCACCCCGAAACCGGCGCAGTGGCGCACGAATTCGGGAAACAGGCTAATGACGTCAATACGCATCAGTGCGCTCGATCATCCCTGCTTCAATCACCTTTGTTCCAATCGACCACGATGCGTCCCGCATCCAGATCGACCGATTTCACGTATACATCCACCACATACGGAATCAGGCGCTCCGTGCCCGCCTCGTCACGCACCATCAGGACATCATGCGCGCCATTGTCGAACAGGTGGCTGACCGTACCGAGCAACTCGCCCGCCGTGTTCAGCACCTGCAATCCTTCCAGATCCGTCTGGTAAAATTCGCCGGCTTCCGGCTCCGGCAACACCTCGCGCGGAATCCAGATGCGCGCGCCAATCCACGCCATTGCCGCGTCGCGATCGCTCACACCCGCAAGCGTCGCAACCATGCCCTTGCCTTGCGCGTGTCCCTGCGCCTCGGCGATTTTTTCGAACGTTCCGGGCTCGCGCTCCAGCAACCAGGGCCTGTAACCGAAAATCGCCAGTCGTGGTTCGGTAAACGACTCCAGCTTTACCGCACCATGTACGCCGTGCACACCCACGATGCGTCCGAGCAGCACCCGCCGCTCGTTCATTGCATCAGGCTGCGGCAGTTTGCTTGCCGGCTTCCTTGGCCAGTGCCACAACCTTGTCCGAACACTGGGCGCCTTTGGCAATCCACGCGTTGAGCTTCTCGACGTCCAGCACCAGACGCTTGTCGTGCTCGCCGGCGGCGCCGGGGTTGAAGTACCCCAGACGCTCGATGTTGCGGCCGTCGCGGGCACTCCGCTGATCCGTCACCACCACGTGGTAAAACGGCCGGCCCTTGGCGCCTGCGCGCGAAAGACGAATCCTTACCATGATCTATCGACTCCGAATGGAACGGCCACGGACCGGTCGCGGGGGACCCCGGGCTCGGGAAACGGCCAATTGTAAAGGCAAAATCGAGGAAATGCGAGTGGCAAGCGCCGTAGGTCGGGCTGAGCGAAGTCAAAGCCCAACGAACAACGAACAGCATCGGGATATTGGGCTTCGCACAGCTCAGCCCGGCCTACACGTCGCCGCTTCAGCCCGGAAACCCCCTGCCTCCCAACCCCTTCATCGACCCCGACATCTGCCGCATCAGCCCCTTCATGCCGCCGCGCGCGAACTTGGACATCATCTTGGACATCTGGGTGTACTGCTTGAGCAGCCGGTTGACGTCGGCAGGCTGGGTACCGGAACCGCGCGCGACGCGCGCGCGTCGCGGGCCCTTGAGCAGATCGGGGTGACGGCGTTCCTTCTTCGTCATCGAGTCGATGATCGCCATCATCTTTCGCACTTCCTTGTCGTTGACCTGCGACTTCACCTTGTCGGGCAGTGACGACACGCCCGGCAGTTTCTCCATCAACCCGGCTAGGCCGCCCATGTTGAGCATCTGGTCGAGCTGGTCCTTCATGTCGTTCAGATCGAAACGCTTGCCCTTGGAAACCTTGGCCGCCAGCTTGGCCGCCTTGTCGGCATCGGTCTTGCGCTGGACATCCTCGACCAGGCTCAGTACATCGCCCATGCCGAGGATGCGTGTCGCCATGCGATCGGGATGGAAAGGTTCCAGCGCGTCGGGTTTTTCTCCCGCGCCAAGGAACTTGATCGGGCGGCCGGTGATGTAGCGCACCGACAACGCCGCGCCGCCGCGCGCGTCGCCATCGACCTTGGTCAGGATCACGCCGGTCAGCGGCAGCGCTTCGGCAAATGCCTTGGCGGTGTTGGCCGCGTCCTGGCCGGTCATCGAATCGACCACGAACAGGGTTTCGACCGGGTTCAACGCGCCATGCAGCGCCTTGATCTCGGCCATCATCGCCTCGTCGATGCTGGTGCGGCCGGCGGTATCGACGATCAACACGTCGGCAACTTCGCGCCGGGCGGTATCGATCGCGGCCTTCGCAATGGCGACCGGTTTCTGGCCGGTTTGCGAAGGCACGAAGGCCGCACCGACCTGCACGGCCAGCGTCTGCAATTGTTCGATCGCGGCCGGACGGTACACGTCGGCGCTGACCACCATCACCTTCTTCTTGTGCTCGATCAAATGCCGCGCGAGCTTGGCGACCGTGGTGGTCTTGCCGGCGCCCTGCAAACCCGCCATCAGCACCACCGCCGGCGGCGTCGCGGCGAGGTTGAGCTGGGCATTGGCGGTACCCATTACCGCGGTCAATTCATCGCGCACGACCTTGATCAGCGCCTGCCCGGGTGTCAGGCTTTTCAGCACTTCCTGCCCGATCGCGCGCACCTTGATGCGCTCGATCAGCGCCTGCACCACCGGCAGCGCGACGTCGGCTTCCAGCAACGCCACGCGGACCTCGCGCAGCGCCTCGCGGATGTTCTCTTCTGTCAGCCGGCCACGCCCCGTCAGGCGTTGGACGGTGGTGGAAAGACGCTGGGTCAGGTTGTCGAACATGGCGGCTGGCGGAATCCGAAACGGTGAATTGTAGCGGTTCCGGGTTTGGCGCCGCTGCGCCAGCCGTTCACTTCGCGGGCTGCGCCTTGATCCACTTGTCGATTTCCTGGATGACCGTGGGATCGACGTGCGCTGGCTTGGCGTAATCAGCCGAGGTCATCGTCCTGCCTGCGGGCGTGAACAAGTGACTCAGGCCCGGATACAAATGAAACGTTACGTTGGATTTTCCGGCCAGCGCCTGCTTCCATAGATCGAAATCGTATTTCGGCGACACTTGGAAATCGCTGCCACCTTGCAAGATCAGCATCGGCAGCTGAAGTGACTTTGCCACGGCAACCTGATCGTAGCCATGGAGGCTCAACCACCAAGTCTGCGGCGCCCCGCCAAACTCTCCTTGCGGCGGATTCTTCGGATCAGCCTTGTCGAGCAGTTTCTGTTCTGCGGCAAGCGCTTCCTCGGAGGCGTGGATCTGCGTAGCAGGCAAGCCAAGGCGCTGTCCTTGTTCCCGCACTTGTTGTCGACTGACCGCCAGCAGTTTCCGTGCAGGAGCAGCCAGCAGGATGAGCCCGGCCAAGCTCGGATCACGTTGACCGATACGTGGCACCAGCATTCCGCCTTCGCTGTGACCCAACACAAATACCCGATGCGGATTGATCCCTCGCTGTTTCGCCAGCAGATGCGCCGCGGTCAACGCATCGTCGGTTTCCTCTTCATCGACCGTGAGATGAGCATTGGCACTCATCTGCAGCGGGTAATCGGTTTGCCGCTTGTCATACCGCAGGGACGCAATCCCCGCAGCCGCCAGCCCATTGGCAATATCCCGGAACGGCTTGCTGCCGCCCACCGTTTCGTCAAGGTCATTTGGCCCCGACCCGCCTACCAGCACTACTGCCGGAAAGAGCCCCTCGCCTGCGGGCAGGGTCAGTGCACCACGCAACGGTCCGAACGGAGACGGCACGAACAGGGGTTCGATGCGCACGCCGTTTGCTTTGGTGTGCGCCTTGATGGGTGCCGGAGCCTCGACCACCGACGGTTTCAACAGGTAAAACAACGTGATGCGATTCGATGCGTCGCAGGCCACCACGAAATCCAGTGGACCGTTCGCGAACCTCACGGGAGTCACCACTACCGGCTTGCCTTGGAAAGTCAACGGATGCAGCGTGCCATGACTCCGGTACACACCGAACCTTTTCTGTACATCAGTCCACGCCTGCTCGATTTTTGCTGGCGGTAATGCCTTGGCGGTCACCGTGGCGAAGTCCTTTCCCGCTGCGGCGTAGTGACCTTGCACGACCGCATCCAGTGACGCCTGCGCGTTCGCCATGCACGTGTCTACTGCGCGAGGGGCGGCAAATGCGGCAGCAGACGCCATCACGCCAATCAATGCAAACAACAATCCCGGCTGCGGTTTCATGCCCACTTTCTTCCCGGTTGAGGATGACCCCTCATCGCCTGCAAGCGAAATGCGAATACTCGGCCTGGAGCGACGCGAGACTGCTAACGACAATCTTTGCTGCCGACAGCCTCAATGTCGATAACACGGCGCACCATCGCGTGCGATGGAAGGTCCATAGATTCATGAACCGTTCCCCACTGGTTTGGGCGCCAGCAACTGCTTGAGGTAATCGGTCTTGTCGCGCTCGTGGACGAGGTGTGGATACTTCAACCCGCCGTCGTAATGGATCGTGTACGTAGCGACAGCGCCATCGTTCCGCGCCTGGATCTGCAATGGCTGCTTGCTGCGTTGCGCGTTGGCAATTTCATCGTGCAGCACCTGCGCGGTGTAGGCACGGCCATTGACGGAAACGAGCTTCATGTCGGGCGCCAGTCCGGCCTTGAAAGCCGGCCCGTCCCACAACACGTCCACGATCCTGGCATCGTTGCCGAGGAACATGCCCACCGAAAACATCGCGTTGACGCCCATCCCTTCCAACTCTCCCATCCCGACGGTTTCCAGCGCGCTCTGGTAACCGGAAGGTTTGTCGGTATAGACCAGGCGCCAGCCACTTGCATCGATACCGGACAACAGCGGCACCTGCTGGCCCACGCCGTTCACCCATGTGTGCAGATACCCGGCCCAGTCGTACGGTTGAACATTGTTGAGTGCAGCCACGACATCCTTGAAATCGTAGGTATGTGTGACGAAGCTGCCATTGTCGACGCTGAAAAAGTCGCGCGCGAAATCATCGATGGAACGCCGGTCGTGGCTCAACTCACGAATCTTCATGTCGACGGCCAGCCACAGCAGTTCGCCTTCGCTGTAGAAGTCGTTTTGCCGGCGCCAGTTGGCCCATGCGCTGGGTGCGTTGTAGTCCACCGCAATGGTGGTGTCGATCAACGGCCGCCACGTGCGACCGGTGCGGTGGGCCATCACCGCGGCGCGGTATGCGAGCACCTCACGCCAGGTTTCAGGCGACCACAAGCCGCTACGCGCCGTCAGCATGTCACCCAGATAAACCGTAAGCCCCTCGTAGACCCACAACAGCTTGGTGCGTTCCGGCTGCTCGAAGTCGGGCTGCCACAGGCCCACCGGGCGCATGAATTTGCCGTTCCACGAATGCGTGTACTCGTGCGGCAGTAGCGAAGCGTCGAGCATGAAATGATCGGCGTCGGCAAACATCTTGGAGCCGCCACGTGCGCGGTCGTCACTCGACTGATGATGTTCCAGACCGCCGACCGATGTGTGGTCGCTCAGGGTCAGCAGCAGGTGATAGCTGTCGTAATGGTGGGAGTGAAAAAGCGCCTGCTCCTGTTCGATCAGATGGCGATAGCCACCGATTTGCCGGTCGGTAATGGCGATGGCCGAGGCATCGTCGCCCACCATGTCGAGATAACGGTGCACCGACGAGCCGGGCGGCGTCAGGTCGATCTGGCGGAAATACTTGCCGGCGATCACGGGGGAATCGACCAACGTGTTGAACGGTACCGGCTTGAACGTGATGCGTTTGCCATCGCGCCTGTCCGTCTGCAAAGCGCTGCCATATTGCCAGTCGGCTGGAATCACGAGCGACGGCTGGAACATCTGCACCCTGGTCGGGTAACCGGCACGGTACAGTGCAACATGATCCCAGGTGAGGTCGAGGAGATTGGTCGTCACCCGGTCTCGGGACGGGAATTGGAACCGTATGTCGAGCTGATGCACCCCCTCCGGCACCGTCAAATGGAACGTGAACCTGTCGAGTTCATCGCGCTGCCACGCGATGCGCTGGCCGCCGGCCGTGAATTCCAGGCCCATGACCTCTTCGATGGGCCCGTCCGGCGAGTGATCGCCGGGAATCCACTTCGGATAGTAGAGCGTCAAGGGCCCCGGCTCGACCGGCAGCACCTCTTGCACGTACAGGATCTTCTGGCCGGGGTCGGGCAGGCTCACCGTCAATGCGACGGGACCCGGCGCGGCCTGCGCGCTTTCGCTGGCCATGCAGGGCATACACGCGACGAGGGCAGCAACGCCAAGCAGCAATGTCAGTCGTTTCATTCTGCACTCCGGATGATTGGTAATCGGGATGCGATGCTCGATACCACTTCGAACCCCATGCGCCGGATTTCACACGTCGTGCCGCACGACGGCCACGTCACGATGGCTGTAGTCTGCGCCGCTGCCACCACATCCACAGGAAGTACAGCGGCACTCCGGCAAGGGTGATCAGAATACTGGCAATGGTGGACCAGAACTGCGCATACAACGCGTTGGCGACCACCACGAAGGTTGCGAGCACGAACAACGCGGGCACGATGGGGTAGCCGAGTGCGCGGTATCGGCGGGGGAACTCCGGCCGCTTTCTGCGCAGGATGAAAATCCCGATCACGCACAGCGCGAGAAACGGCCATACGCCCAACACGTAACCTTCGGCCAGTTGCATGAAATCACGCAGCAACACATAGATAACCGCCAACACCACGATGAAGCCGATCGCGACGTAAGGCGTTTCGTATGTCGGATGCACCTTGCCAACCGTGCGGAAGAACAGCCCGTCCTCGGCCATCGCGAAGAACACGCGTGGGCTGGACAGGATTGATCCATTCAAGGTACCGAACACCGACAGCATCACGAGCGCGCCAACCAGCGAGGCGCCCGCACGCCCCATCACTGCGCCGCCCGCGTCGGCCGCAACGGATTTCGAGGCCGCGAGCTGCGGCAGCGGCAGTGCGCGCAGGTACGCGGTGTTGATCAACAGGTAAACCCCGATCACCAACAGCACACCGCCGATCAAGGCCAGCGGCAGGTTGCGTTGTGGGTTCTTCACTTCACCCGACAGCGTA
Source organism: Rhodanobacteraceae bacterium (assembly GCA_050737995.1). Taxonomy (GTDB): domain Bacteria; phylum Pseudomonadota; class Gammaproteobacteria; order Xanthomonadales; family Rhodanobacteraceae; genus 66-474. The sequence goes on along the minus strand of JBOHYR010000141.1, from coordinate 63,388 downwards.
GTCAGGTTTTCCCAACCATCATAAGCCCACAGCGCAGCGATCAGACCGATGCCGATGCCGGACCATTTCGCCATGCCCAAGGGTTCGGCGTTGAAGGGATTTTGTGTGCCCCCCGGTGCGAGCACGAAGATCGCCACGGACAGGCCCACGATTGCCAGTACCTTGGCACCGGTCGAGACATTCTGGATCGCCGCGCCGAGCCTCACCGAGCGGTAGTTCGCCGCTGCAACCAGGATGATCAGCACCGCTGCGATCACGTGCTGAGCCACAGCGGGAATCGGCACGAAGAAGCCCAGATATTCCGCGAACATCAGGCTCTGCGCCGCCCACGAGATCGGAGTGGTCAACAACCACATCCAACCAAACAGAAAAGCCAGCGGGCGGCCGTAGGCTTCGCGCAAGTAAACGTAGGGACCGCCGGCGGCGGGATACATCGCTGCCAGTTCGGCGATCGACAACGCGCCGAACAACGCGACCACCCCGCCCAGGATCCACACCAGCGCGATGCCGGTGAGGTTCCCGGCAGCGGCTGCTATCGGCGAAGGCACGCGGAAGATACCGCTGCCGATAATCACGCCCACTACCACCGCCATCCCGGTGACGAGGCCAAGCTTGCGCGGCAGTTCGCGCGGGGGCGCGGGCGATGTGGTCATGGTTCGGATCGTACATGGGCACGGCACGGGGTGTAGATCGCCACCCGTGGCGACGGCGGCATTTATTCGACCATCGACGACATGGCCAGGTGGGATGCGGCGCTGCATACCGACGAGCTGCCCGACGCCATTTCACGGCGACTGGCGTTCACGCCCAAGGACCCCACCGACGATCCCGACACCGACCATGGATTCGGCTGGCGGCTCAGCGGCGACACCAAGTGGCACTCGGGCGAAAGCACGGGTTTCCGCAACGTGACCATTCGCTGCCCGAAGCAGCACCCCACGGTGATCACCCTCGGCAACCGCGACGACTTCAGGCCCCAACCGCTGGCGCTGACCATCGGAGAATTGTTCCTCACGCCCTGAGCCACTGCTGGAACCCGAGGCCGACGGCATGCGACACTCACGTCATGCCGATGCACTCGACCACGATGGAGTTGGTGGCGGTCCTCGCGATAGCTCTGTATTTCGCGGCCGCCGCCGGATTGGCGCGCCCGCTGCTGAATGACGGAAGACCGGTTCCGCGCCGCGCCACACTCGTCACCGGTGCGCTGGCGGTGCTGCTGCATTTCGTGGTGCTGTTCGGCATCCACCGTGGCGCAGTGGACCTGCATTTCTACGCCGCGCTGTCGCTGGTTTCTGCGGTCATCGCGGCACTGACCCTGTTAGTGAATGCCGCGCGACCGGTCGCAGCGCTCGGGGTCATCCTTTTCCCGCTCGCTGGGCTGTTCCTCGCCATCGACGAATTTCTGGCGCCGCCAACCGCGCCGTTCCCGCTCGACTGGCAAATCAAGCTGCATGTCACGATCGCACTACTGGCCTACAGCCTGCTCGCGATTTCCGCGGTGCTCGCATTGCTGCTCGCGACCCAGGAAAAAGCCCTGCGCAGCCGCCAGTTCAACACATGGGCACGCACCTTGCCGCCACTGACCCAGACCGAATCCCTGATGTTCCGCCTGATCGGCGCCGGCTTTGCGCTCCTGACGCTGACGTTGTTGTCAGGGGTGTTGTTCGTCCACAACCTGCACGCCCAGCACCAAGCCCACACCGCGATCCTATCGCTCGTCGCGTGGATCATCTTCGGCGTTCTGCTGTTCGGGCGCTGGCGCTGGGGCTGGCGCGGACCCCGCGCGGTGTACCTGACCTTGATTGGCATGGCGATCCTGCTGTTGGCGTTCTTCGGCTCGAAGTTCGTGCTGGAAGAAATCCTGCATCGTCGCGGCATGTAACCCGGCCAACTTCTGCACACCCTGCAAGCGATAAAAGACTGTTCAACCATCCACGCGGCTCTCATCACGAACTTGTCAATCCGGAAACCTTCATGACGTCATCGATCACCTCCGTGCGCCCGTCGACCAGTCGGTCAGGGCGCCTCGCCCACATCGTCGCCTTCTGGTTGCTGGGAGCGTGCATCGCGTGGTTGACGATCGGCACGGCCCGCGCGGACTCGACGCTGAACCCGTCGCTGCTTCCTGAGATTCAGTCGGCGACGTTCGAAGTAGTGGCAGCCAAACCGGCAGACACGCTGACGTATGAAAAACCGCTGCCGATGGATCTGCTGCCGTACCAGGAACGCACCGACAAGTACTACTCGGTCGGCACCGCCTTCGCGATCGGACCCAACCGCTTCGTTACCGCCGGACACGTATTGATGATCGGCTACCAGAGCCTTTGGGGGCCACCGGAATTGCGCGATGCGTCGGGCAAGGTATACGCCATAGACAAGATCGAGAAATTCGCGCTGCGCCGCGACTTCGTGGTGTTCTCGCTGATCGACCCACCCAGGATCACGCCGCTCGCCATCGATCCCAAGCCGGCACTGAACCAGGTCGTGTTCTCGGTCGGCAATGCACTGGGTACCGGCGTGGTGATCCGCAACGGCCTGTACACCTCCAATACCCCGGAGGCCCAGGACGGCAAGTGGAAGTGGATCCGCTTCTCTGCGGCGGCTTCACCCGGCAACAGCGGCGGTCCCTTGCTCGACCAGAGCGGCAAGGTCATCGGCGTGGTGTTGATGAAATCGCCCAACGAGAACCTCAACTATGCGCTGCCGATGAGCGAGGTACTCGATGCCCCGAAGGACCTGGCGCGCTACGACAAGCGCATGGCGTACCAGTTCGACGTGTTCGATTCCACGCTGACCGGCACCTTCAAGGGCCAGTTCAAGCTGCCGCTCAGCCTCTCCGACTTTTTCGCGGACTACGCCAAGGCGTTTCACACGTACCTCGACTCGCAACTGAATGCGTTGCTGGCGCAGCAATCGGCCACGCTCTTTCCGAACGGCGATGGCGCGCACCAGCTTCTATACAGCGGACCGACGATGGACGACTTCCCGCAACTCGTCGTCCGCAACAGCGACGGGGTGTGGGTGACCAGCGGCCACTCGATGACCAAGATTACACTGCCTGCCAACGGCTATGTCTCGGGCGGTGTCGTCAAAGGCAACATCCTGTTCCACCTGCGCAAACCCGACAACGTCCCCGAGGCGACCTTCCACCACGACCCCAAGGGCGTGATGGACATGTTGCTCAAGACGGGTTTCCTGAAACGCGCGATCGGCCCGGACAGGATACTGGTCACCTCGCTCGGGAAGCCAGGCAAAACCGGCGCGTGGACCGACCGCTGGGGCCGCCACTGGCAGACATGGCGCTGGCCAGTGCCATACGCGAACGGGTTTGTCGAGCTGTTCGCGCTGCCGACTCCGGACGGTTACAGCATCCTCATGCGGATCGAACCCGCCACTTCGCGTCACGACACCGCGATCAACATGCAGGCGCTCACCGATTTCGTAAGCTTGCCCTACGACGGCACGCTGGCGCAATGGAAAGCCTTCCTCGCCGATCCGAAAGTGCTACCGGACGTTTTCAAGAACATCCGCATCGGCTTCGACTACGGCAAGGATTTCAAGTACGCGTCGAATCGGCTCGCGTTCTCGTTTACGCCCGAGCTGCAAAAAATCGATCCCAGCAGCATGCTGACGCTGGGTTTCACTTTCTTTCCGGATCGCGATGGCAAAGTGGTCTGGGGCGTAGGCCAGGTCTGGCTTGCCGAGGACAGCAACGATCACCACTGGATCAGCTTGCTGCGCAATCATGCTCCGCCTGCCGATCTCGACGACAGTTACCAGAATTTCTGGAAAAAGCTCGTGGGCCGGCGCCATCCCTACGACGCGATGGCCTACAACGACGACGATGTGACCAAGATCAGGGCCGTTGTGCCGCCCGCGCACGACGACAAACCTTCGCTGCTTTACACGGCCTACGTCTATCAACCCGGCACCCGACCGCAGGCGGAAATGAAAAAGAAACTCGACCTGCTGCTCGAGAACACGCACGTACTCGAGCAGTGACGGGACACGCCGGACGGCCCGCCGAGCGAGCCGTCCGATGCAGTCGTATCAACCGAGCAACGTTTTCGCCTGAACAATCACGTTGTCGACGGTAAAACCGTATTTTTCGAGCACCGTTCCGCCCGGCGCCGATGCGCCGTAGCGGTTCACCGTGAGCGTCGCGCCGGCGTCACCGACCCAGCGTTCCCAGCCCTGACTGACGCCAGCTTCGACGGCGAGCCGTTTTTTCACCTGTGGCGGCAGGACCGAGTCGCGGTACGCCTGGTCCTGCCGGGCGAACAGCTCCCAGCTCGGCATCGATACCGCACGCACCTTGGCGCCTTCGGCCTGGAGTTTCTGTACAGCCTCGGCAACCAGCCCGGTCTCGGCGCCGGTGCCGATCACGATCAGCTCGGGCATGTCGCCGTCTGTATCAAGCAGTACATACGCGCCGCGGCGCAACCCCTCCGGGCTGCCGAACACCGAGCGATCGAGCGTGGGGACGTTCTGGCGCGACAGCACCAACACGGTCGGACGGTCACTCGTTTCAACGGCCACTTTCCACGCCACTGCGGTTTCATTGGCATCGCCGGGGCGGATTACATTGAGGTTCGGCACCGACCGTAGACCGGCGAGTTGTTCGATCGGCTCGTGGGTCGGACCATCCTCGCCCACCGCGATCGAGTCGTGGGTGAACACGTTGACCACGTGCAGGCCCATGATCGCGGCAAGGCGCATCGGCGGACGCATGTAATCGGAAAACACCATGAAGGTCGCGGTGTAGGGAATGAAGCCGCCGTGCGCGGCCATGCCGTTGGCGATCGCGCCCATGGCATGTTCACGCACCCCGAAGTGAAGATTCCGCCCGGCGTAACTCCACTTTTCACCCGAGTCGACGCCCTGTTCGTCCGGTTCGTTGCCGCCGGAAAACACGCCCAGACCCTCGACCGCCGTGTAAGTAGACGGGTCGAGGTCGGCCGAGCCGCCTGTCACGGCGGGCAGATTCGGGGCGATCGCCGAGAGTACTTTGCCACCGGCCTTGCGGGTCGCCATACCTTTGGCATCGGCCGGGAATTTCGGGATGTCGGCGTCCCAACCGGTGGGCAATTTACCCTCGATGGAACCTTGCAATGCCGCTGCAAGCTCTGGAAAAGTCTTGGCATATTTGTTCCAGCGCCGCTTCCAGCCTGCCTGGGAGCATTTGCCCTTCGCGAGGGCTTCGCGAAAGTGAGCCAGCGCTTCGTCGGGCACCAGGAAAGCGGGTTCCTCAGGCCAGCCCAGCTTCTTTTTCGTCGCGGCGACATTGTCGGCGCCGAGTGGCGAACCATGGGCCTTGTAGCTGTCCTGCAGTGGCGAGCCATAGCCGATGTGGGTACGCACCAGGATCAATGAGGGCCGTGAAGTCTTGCGCTTCGCGCGCTTGATGGCGTGCTCGATCGCGGCGAGATCATTGCCGTTTTCGATTGTCTGCACATGCCAGCCATAGGCCTTGAAACGCGCGGCGCGACTCTCGGTAAAAGTGATGTCGGTGCCCGCGGCCAGCGTCACATAATTGTCATCGTACAGGCAGGTCAGCTTGCCGAGTCCGAGGTGCCCCGCCAGCGACGCCGCTTCCGAAGCCACGCCCTCCATCAGGTCGCCGTCGCTGACGATCGCCCAAGTGTTATGGTCGACCACCTTGTGACCGTCCCGGTTGTAGCGAGCCGCGAGCTGTGCTTCGGCCATCGCCATCCCGACCGCGTTGGCCATGCCTTGTCCGAGCGGGCCGGTGGTGGTTTCGACGCCTGCGGTGTGGCCGCGCTCGGGGTGACCCGGCGTCTTGCTTCCCCACTGCCGGAACTGCTTGATGTCATCCAGCGATAATGCGTAGCCGGTCAAATACAACAGGCTGTACAGCAGTGCCGAGCCATGACCCGCCGAAAGCACGAAGCGATCGCGATCGGCCCAGTATGGGTCCGAAGGGTGGTGCTTCAGGAATTTCGTCCACAGCACGTAGGCCATGGGCGCGGCACCCAGCGGCAGGCCGGGGTGGCCGCTGTCGGCCTTTTGCACCATGTCCACCGACAGGAAGCGAATGGTATTGACGCATGTCTGGGCGAGGTCGGCTGCCACGGGGGTCACTCCTGGAGGGTTTGGGCACTGGATTGCCTAGAATAACGTGCCAGTATGGGCATCTACGCGGACTTGCGGCAAGTATTTGGGCACGCTAAACTTTCCTGCTTTATTTCGACAGCTTTCGTCCCCGAGGAGTCCGCCGTGAAGGTGCTTTCGTCCCTGAAGTCCGCCAAGCAGCGGCACCGTGACTGCAAGATCGTGCGCCGGCGCGGCAAGGTATTCGTGATCTGCAAGAGCAACCCCCGCTTCAAGGCGCGGCAGCGCTGAGTCTCACCCGCATTACCCTGGAAAGGCCGCGCAAGCGGCCTTTTTCGTGACCGGCTCCGCTGGCGCGCAAGGGCGGTTTTTGCTACAAAGGCACATCGGCGCATAGCGCCTGGGGAAGCCACCGTCATGAAACGTATCGCCACCAGCTTGATCGCTGCGACTCTTGCACTCGCCGCCATGCCGCTGTTGTTGCCGATGCCGGCGCATGCCGAGACGCTGCGCATGAAGGTGCGGCAGGAACAAAACATGAACATGCCCAAGCGCGGCATGTTGATGGATCAGGTGCGGCGGGAGTACGGCGCCCCCCTCAGGGTGCTGGCGACCCGAGGCGGCAGTTCGAAATACCAGCCGCCGATCCATCGCTGGGAGTACGCGAAGTTCGTCGTGTACTTCGAATACAACTACGTGATCCACAGCGTGCTCCGTACCCCGGGCCCGCACGCTTTGTAAGTGCGATCGTCCGTGATCGCCGCACGCCTGATCGTCCGGCAATCTTGATTGCCACATGGCTGTGAGCATCAGAACGGCCCTCCGTAGCCTGACTTTTCACAACAGCAGCTTTGATTGGGGCATCGTTCGAAAACATCGGGCGATCCGCACTGCCCGCGCTGACGACGCTGCCAGAAGACTTCAAAATACTTATGCGCCACACTGAATTGCGGTTGCCTGCGGAGTGGGAGCCGCAGGCGGCGGGAATGCTCGCGTGGCCGCACGCCGGCACCGACTGGGCAGCACGACTCGATGCCGTTGAAGAGACTTATGTTGCCTTGGTCGCAGCGATCACACGCTACGAGCCGGTGGTTGTCTGTGTTCCCGACGCGGAAATCGGCGCACACGCCGCCGCCCTCCTCGGCGACGCCAGCGCGCAACTCGCACGCGTGCGCTTCGTCGAAATCCCCTACGACGACACTTGGCTCCGCGATTCAGGTCCGGTCACCTTGCACGACGACAAAGGTCGCTTTGTACTGGTCGATTTCTTCTTCACCGGCTGGGGCGGCAAGTTCGACGCCACACGCGACGATGCGCTGGTCGCCGGATTGATCGAGCACGGCGTGTTCAGGCGCGGCGCGCAACACAGGCGCGCGGACTGGGCGTTGGAGGGCGGCGCAATCGAATCCGATGGCGTCGGCACCATCCTGACAACCTGGCGCTGCCTGCACGCGCGCCATCCCGACCAATCCCGCGACGAAATCGGGCGCGCCCTGTGCGCCGCGCTGTCGGCAAAACGCGTGCTCTGGCTCGATTACGGCTACCTGCAAGGCGACGACACCGACGCGCACATCGACACCCTCGCGCGTTTCGCGCCCGAAAACGCGATCGTGTATCAAGCGTGCAGCGATCCAGACGACCTGCATTACCGGGAACTCGACGCAATGCGCATGGAACTGGAAGCCTTGCGCACGCTCGATGGCCAGCCCTACCGGCTGTTTCCGCTCCCGTGGCCGACGGCAATCCTCGACGAAAATCGACGCCTCGCCGCTTCGTACGCCAATTACCTCGTCGTCAACGACGCGGTCCTGGTGCCCGCCTACGGCGACGTGGTGGATGATGCGGCCGCGCAAACCATCGCCCTCGCCCATCCGGGCCGCGAAATCGTGCCAATCAACTGCCGCCCCCTGATCTGGCAGAACGGCAGCTTGCACTGCGTGACCATGCAATTGCCGGACGGCGTGCTGCCCTGAAGTACCTGGGCCGCTTGCACCCCACACCGTATTCACACACACTGCGCGCGGACGCCGGCCAGCTGTCGGTGGGAATCTCCAGGGGCGCGCGGTGCCGCAGAACAAATCCGGCCTGTTCGAGGAACTGAAACGCCGCCATGTGTGGCGCGCGGCGATCACCTACGCCGTGGCGGCGTGGCTGCTGATCCAGATCGCGACCCAGGTTTTCCCGTTCTTCAACATCCCTGACTGGTCGGTGCGGTTGATCGTGTTGCTGGTCGTGATCGGGTTTCCCATCGCGATGGGGTTGGCGTGGGCCTACGAGATCACGCCAGAGGGCATCCGCCGCAGCGAGCCGGCCGATTCCGCGCAAGCACGCCCGGAATCGGAAACCCGTCAGATCGGGCGCAAGCTCAACGCCATCACCATCGCGATCCTGGTCGTCGCGGTCGCGCTGCTGGGCTGGCGGTTGCTGGTGGTGCGGCGTGCCGGACCCACGACGGCGACAAAGGCCGTCGCGGCGACCAGTGCGCCAGCCAAGTCGTCTGCGCAGACGGCGGCACCCATTGCGGCCCAGCCGATTCCCGCCAAGTCCATCGCGGTGCTGCCGTTCGAGAATCTTTCCAACGACAAGGACAACGCCTACTTCGTGGCCGGCATGCAAGACCTGATCCTGACCAAGCTGGCCGACATCGGCGATCTCAAAGTCATTTCCCGCACGTCCACCGAAAAATACAAGAGCCACCCGGACAACTTGAAGCAGGTCGGGGCCGAACTCGGCGTCGCGACGATCCTGGAAGGTTCCGTGCAGAAAGCCGGCAACCAGGTACTGATCAACGTGCAGTTGATCGACACTCGCAGCGACAGCCACATCTGGGCGCAGAGTTACCAGCGCACGCTCGACAACATCTTCGGCGTCGAGGGTGATGTGGCGCAGCAGATCGCGGCGACGTTGAAGACGAAATTGTCCGGAACGGAGGCCGCCAGCCTCGCCGCGGTGCCCACCCACAACCAGGCCGCGATGGATCTGTTCCTGCGTGCCGAGTTTCTGGCCAACAAGGGCGCGATCAATTACGACTCGGCCAGCTTCAAGGCCGCGATACCGTTTTATCAGCAAGCCATCCAGCATGATTCCAGCTTTGCGCTGGCCTACGCGCGGCTGTCCTATGCCGAAAGCGAGCTTGCATGGTTCGGTGGTGGCGGCATGGACGTGAAACAACTTCACGCACAGGCCCGTACCGACGCCGAGCAGGCGTTGAAGCTGGCGCCTGATGCATCCGCTTCTCAACTCGCAATAGGTTACAGCGACTACTACGGGCGCGGCGATTATGCCGGGGCGCAGAAAGCCTTCGCGGCAGCTTTGGCACTGAAGCCGAACGATTCGGATGCGCTGGCGGCCCAAGGTTACGTCGAACGGCGACAAGGCCGCTTCGATGACTCGATCGCGTCATTGCAAAAGGCTTTCGCCCTCGATCCGCGCAATTCCTCGCTGGCGTACGAGCTCGGCGCAACCTGCGCGATGGACAGCCGCTATCCCGAGGCGCAAACGTGGTTCCAGCGCGCGTTGGCGATCGATCCGGACAACCGTAACGCCGAGATCTACGACGCCAATGCGATCGCGTACAGCACCGGCGACATTCCGCGCGCGCTGGCCGCGATGCAGGGCGACGAGCCGGCCTTGAAGCTTCAGCGCGTCAACCTGCTGACCTATCAGCGCAAATTCGTGGAAGCCCTCGCGCTGCTCGCGAGCATACCGGACACGCCCGACAACTTTCCCCCCGCGCTCAACGGCCCCAAGATCGAGCAGCAGGCCAGCCTGTACAGGCTGATGGGCGACGACAACCATGCCCAGCCGCTGTTCGCCCAATCGCTGCCCGTGCTGCGCACGCAGCTCAAGATGCTGTCGGGAATCGGCTTGGCGAACCAGTGGTCGCAGATCGGTTACGCTGAGGTCGGGTCGGGCCAGAACGCGGCGGGGCTGGACGCCGTCGCCCAGGCGCTGGAGACCCTCGCCGGCAACAAGGACCAGGTTTACGGCCCGGGGATCATGCTGACTGCTGCCCAATACTATGCCCAGGCGCGCCGCCCGGACCTCGCAGTGCCGCTGCTGGCCAAGGCGCTGGCCGCACCCGGCATCGGGGGGACTTACTCGCCCGTGTTGTTGTGGCTCGACGCGATGTGGGACCCGATCCGCCACGACCCGCGCTTCCAGGCGCTGCTGAAGCAATACGCGAAATACAAGCCGGCGGTCACCTACCCGATCCCGCCCGTGTCCGCATCCGTGCCCGCGTCGTAATCACCCCTTCGGCACGAAGGGGTCAGCGCGCCGCGCTGGGCATGCGCCTCACGCATCCACAAGCAAGGGCCATCCCCCTCGATCCCCCTTCCTGCGGAAGGGGGAGGAAAAGCAATCAAGCCGCAGTGATCGGTGACGAGATTTGCATTCTCTCGCTAAACTGCAATCCTCATGACCGCCAGACTTCTCAAAGCCGCGCTGCTGCAGGAAACCGACCGCGGCAGCGTCAATGCCAACCTCGGTGCGATCGAGGCGGGTTTGCGCGAGGCTGCGCAAGCCGGCGTACAACTGGTGCTGTTGCAGGAAATCCACAACGGACCGTATTTCTGCCAGCACGAGTCGGTGGACGAGTTCGAGCGCGCCGAATCGATTCCAGGTCCGTCGACCGAGCGCATCGGCAAGCTGGCGGCGGAACTGAAGCTGGTCGTGGTGGCATCGCTGTTCGAGCGCCGCGCAGCGGGCCTGTACCACAACACCGCGGTGGTGTTCGACCGCTCGGCGGAGATCGCGGGTATCTACCGCAAGATGCATATCCCCGACGATCCGGCGTATTACGAGAAGTTCTATTTCACTCCGGGCGATCTGGGTTTCCACCCGATTGATACCTCGGTCGGTCGGCTCGGCGTACTGGTGTGCTGGGACCAGTGGTACCCGGAGGCCGCACGCCTGATGGCGCTGGCTGGTGCCGAATTGCTGCTGTATCCGACAGCGATCGGCTGGGATCCCGCCGATCCGCAGGACGAAAAGGATCGACAGCGTGACGCATGGATCACGGTGCAGCGCGGCCACGCGATCGCCAACGGTCTACCGCTGCTGGCGTGCAACCGAGTCGGATTCGAGCCGGCGCCCGACAATGGCCGCGGCGCGCAATTCTGGGGTTCCAGTTTCGTTGCCGGCCCGCAAGGGGAAATCCTTGCGCAGGCAGGCACGGAGAAGCGCGAACTTTTGATCGCCGAGATCGATCTTGCGCGCAGCGAAGCGGTGCGCCGCATCTGGCCGTTCCTGCGCGACCGCCGCATCGACGCTTATGGCGACCTGACCCAACGCTTCAGAGACTGACAGGAACGTCTTGAACGCCTCACCTGATTCCGCCCAAGTCCCGTCGGACGACCCCCTGCACAATCAACCGATCACGCGCATCCAGCGTGACGGGGTCGAGTACGTGTTGCTCGGTACCGCACACGTGTCGCGCACGTCGGTCGATGCTGTCAATGCGCTTGCCGAGGGCGAGGCGTTCGACGCCATCGCCATCGAGCTGTGCGAATCGCGCGCCCGCGGTCTCCGCGACCCAGACGCGTTCGCCAAGATGGACTTGTTCCAGATCATCCGCACTGGAAAAGCGGGAATGGTGTTCGCCTCGCTGGCATTGTCCTCGTTCCAGCAGCGCATCGCCGAGCAATACGGCATCGAACCCGGTGCGGAAATGAAGGCTGCAATGCAGGCCGCCGATCAACGCACCCTGCCGCTGTGGCTGGTCGACCGCGAGATCGGAACGACGCTCAACCACGCCTATCGCGGTGTGCCGTTTCGCGACCGCATGGGCATCCTCGGCGGACTCATCGCCAGTGTGTTCTCGCACGAAGACATCGACGAGGCCGAAATCGAGAAGCTCAAACAGGGCGATATCCTGGAAGGCGCTTTCGGCGAATTCGCGCGCGACTCTAAACCCCTGTACGACGCGCTGATCGGTGAACGCGACACGTTCATGGCCGCGCGCCTGCGAGAGGAATCGACGCAGAACCCGACTGCGAAACGCGTTCTGGTGGTGATCGGCGCGGGACACCTCGCTGGCGTCGAACGCGAACTCGGCGCGCAGACCGCGCCGCCGCAGACGCTGATCGAACCACTCGCGGCGAAGCTGCCCGCGCCGAAGTGGCCGAAGTACCTGGCCATCGGCGTGATGGTCGCGATCTTCGCGGCAATCGGATACCTGTTCTACCGCAACGCCGCCATGGGCTGGCACGCCTTGCGCGACTGGGTGATCTACACCTCGGTGCTGAGCGCAATCGGCGCGGCCATTGCCGGCGGCCATCCGTTGTCGGTATTGGTGGCCGCGATCATGGGGCCGCTGAAGCCCCTGCGTCCGCCGGGTCTGTCCTCGGGGGTGTTTTCCGGCATGGTCGAAGCATGGTTGCGCAAACCACGCGTCGCCGACTTCCAGTCGCTGCGCAAAGACCTGTTGCATGTTTCCGGGTGGTGGCGCAACCGCGTGGCCCGCACCCTTTTGGTGTTCCTGCTCACCAACCTCGGGACCATCGCTGGCGAGTATCTCGCCGGATTTCGGATCTTCACTCGGCTGTTCTGATCAGGTCGCTCCGATCATGATCGAGCGGCGGACGGCGGCCAGTAGTTACTGTCCGGCACCGCACGCGAACCGAAGATCGCCTGCCCTACGCGCACGGTAGTCGAACCTTCCTCGATCGCGAGTTCGAAATCACCGGACATGCCCATCGAGAGCTCATCGAACGTCATCCCGCCTGGCGCGGATTCGCGCAGGCGGTCGCGCAATTCGCGCAACTGCACGAAGCACGGACGCACCTTGGCAGAATCCTCGGAGAACAGCGCCAGCGTCATCAGCCCGCGCACCCGCAACGCGGAATACGCAGGCAACTTTTTCGCAAACGCGGTGACTTTGTCCGGCGGCAAACCGAACTTGCTGGCCTCGCCGGACGTATTGACCTGCACAAAGACGTCGAGCGCGCGGCCATCGGCCTGCAGGCGACGGTCCAGCGCTTCGGCGACCCGCAAGCTGTCCAGCGCCTGGAACTCGCTGGCGAATTCGGCAACCAGCTTGGCCTTGTTGGTCTGCAAATGGCCGATGACCGCCCATTGCAAACCCGGCAAATCGGAGAGGGCCTGCCATTTGCGATGTGCTTCCTGCACCTTGTTTTCGCCCAGTGTGCGGCAACCCGCAGCGTACGCGTTGCGGACGCGCGCTTCAGGTACGGTCTTGCTGACAGACAGCAGGCGGACGCTCGCGGGATCACGTCCGACTCGGTCGCAAGCGGCTGCGATGCGTTGATGAACATCGGCAAGATGCCGCCTGAATTCGTCGACAGTGCTGGCGGTGGTATACGTCGTCATGCCACGCCCAGTATAGACAGCGTCTTCATCGCGTTGCGACACGAAGGCGTATCCTGACCATGGCACCATCCCTGCTATGCGGCGTGGATAGATCAACTAAAATTCGACGTAGTGACTGGCCGGAAACCCTCTGGACCATCGGCCACTCCACCCGCACGGGCGAGGAATTCATCGCGCTGTTGCAAGCAAACGACATCGAAGTGCTGGCGGACGTGCGGCATTTCCCCGGCTCGCGCAGATATCCCCACTTCAATGCAGAGCCATTGCGCAAAGCACTCCAGAACGCCCGTATCGGCTATGAACCGTTCACCGAACTGGGTGGCCGGCGCAATGTGCTGCCTGACTCGCCGAACACGGGCTGGCGCCACACGGCCTTCCGCGGCTACGCGGATTACACGGCATCGCCGGCGTTTCAGGATGGTATCGAACGTCTGAAGGCCGTCGCCTGCGCGCACCGCACGGCCATCATGTGCGCCGAAGCGGTATGGTGGCGATGCCACCGCGGGCTGATCTCGGATCAGTTCAAGCTGCACGGCACCCGCGTGCTGCACATCATGGGACCTGGTGCGCCGCGCGAGCATCCATACACCTCCGCGGCACGAATCGTGGACGGCAAGCTGGATTATTCGGCGGATCAGCGCGATCTTTCAATGCCACCCGAAGCCTGACGTCCCGGCAGCCGTTTACGCCTGCTCGACGGGGCAGCGCGCAAACATGTGCTGGCGGCGTGGCGTTTTCATCCCATGATGCACAACGGCCACGCGATCGAGGCGTGGGCACTGGCATCCGTGCACTGCAACTTGAATCGCTACCTAGAGATCACCCCGAACCGGGTGACGCGCGTCACCCGGTTCGGGCTTGGCCTTGCGCATGTGACGGAGGTTCGGGATGCGTGCGCGACGCATGCACGATCAGCCACACCAGTCCTGCAATAAACAGCACAGGCATCAGCAGCGGCAGCAATGCAAAGAAGACGATCGGCAGCACCAGCAATGCGACGATGCTCAGGGCGAACAGCCCGAACAGGCCGCCAAACAGCGCGCCGATGATTCCGAAAGTCAGCTTGAACAATCCACCGATCAGCGCGGCAAACAGCCAGAACGCGCCGAACACGATGACCAACAGCACTCCGAGTCCGAACATTTCGATCTCCTCGTCACATGGCGGTGGCCTGTTTCGCATGCAGCCATGCATCCAGTATGCATCTATCCGTCATCGCTGGAAGCATGACTCACGACCCATGACTTCCGGCCTGTGCCACTATTATCAAGTACGCTATAGTGTACTCGTCTATACGAACGATGCAAGCGTTTCGATATGGCGGAAACCGACGCGCACCTGAAGAAGTTCGAGAAGGAACTGGCCGCAGGCACGGTGTCGCTGGTGCTGCTGGCGGTGCTGGCCGCCGCGCGTGAACCCCTGTATGGCTACCAGATCGCCAAGCGCCTCGAACATGACGCCGGCGGGGTGCTGGTCGGCAAGCAGAGCGCGCTGTACCCGGTACTGCGCAATCTGAGCGCCGCGGAATTGCTGGATACGTTCGTCGAGCCATCCGAAGCCGGCCCCCCCCGACGTTACTACCGCATCACGCCGTTGGGGCGGAAGGTGTTGCGCGAATGGACCGAAGCCTGGAATTCCACGCGTGGATTCGTCGACTCCGTTTTGAAGGATTGACCTGAAGGATTGAAGCCATGAGAACACCGCAAACCATCAAGGAATACCTGGCGCAACTGCGCGCTGCGCTGGCCGGCGCGGATCCCGCGATGATCCAGGACGCGCTGTACGACGCCGAGGAACACCTGCGTTCCGAACTCGCCGAAAACCCCGGCATGAGCGAGGCCGAATTGCTTGCGAAGATTTCCACCAGCTACGGCGCACCCGATGAAGTCGCGGAAATCTACCGCACCACCGAACAGACCGTCACGCGGGCACTGCGCACGCCACGCCCGCAGCCCCGTCGATCCACGATCGGCCGTTTCTTCGGCGTGATCGCCGATCCCCATACCTACGGTGCGCTGTTCTACATGCTGCTGGCACTTGCAACCGGCACCTTCTACTTCGTCTGGGCGGTGACCGGCTTGTCGCTGTCGGCGGCATTCACCTTCCTGATCATCGGCCTGCCCTTCTTCCTGCTGTTCATGGCGTCGGTGCGCGGGTTGTCACTGCTGGAAAGCCGCATTGTCGAAGGCATGCTCGGCGTACGCATGCCGCGCAGACCGCCCTATACCGAACGCGAGCGGCCATGGCTCAAGCGCATCGGGAGCATGCTGACCGACGCGCGCACGTGGTTCACCCTGTTCTACATGCTGCTGATGCTGCCGCTCGGAATCGCCTATTCCGCCATCGTGGTGGCGCTGTCGAGTGTTTCGCTGGCGCTGATGCTGACACCGCTTGCCATGGCCTTCGACTTCTTCGGATTGGGCGACAACTTCGTGGGCGGCCGTGTCACCATCGATTGGGGTTTCGGTCCGCACGTACCCGGATGGGGCGATGCGGCCGTGATGTTCATCATTGGATTCTTTTTGTTGTTCGCGATGCTGCACCTGGTGCGCGGAATTGGGCGGATGCACGGCGCGCTGGCCAAACATCTGCTGGTGCGCAGCGAACGCGCCTGATCGAGGCGCAGGCGCTCGCTGTTCGCGGCAAGATAGCCGAGCGCGTCATTCACCTCTTCGACCGGCACCGGATAGACCGCATCAGGTGGCAGCGCGTAACCCACCGCGATGGTCGTGAACCCGTGCGCGGCAAGGGTCGTGCGCGCGATACGCAAGCCCGAGGATGTCCGCAACGCCGGACGCGTGCTTCGCGAGCGAGCGGTCGAGGCGCCCCCGCGACCGAAGAAATACCGGATCAACCACACCCGCGGCCACGGGCTGGCAGACTACGCCACCGCCACGACCACCGCGAGCACCAGAGCCGCAACGCCGACCCACAACAACAGTGCCTTCATCCGGTGCAGCTTCGGGCGTTACGCCACCGGCGGCTTGTCACCGGCGGATTTTTGCAGCTTGCCGAGCAATGGCTCCAGCAGATCCAGCGGCAACGGGAACACGATCGTGGAGGTGCGGTCGCCGGCGACTTCGACCAGTGTTTGCAGGTAACGCAACTGGATCGACTGCGGTTGCTCCACCAGGGTCTTCGCCGCCTGCATCAGTTTTTCCGAGGCCTGAAGTTCGCCCTCGGCGTTGATGATCTTGGCGCGACGCTGCCGCTCTGCTTCGGCCTGGCGCGCGATCGCGCGGACCATGTTGTCGTCCAGGTCGACCTGCTTGATTTCGACGTTGGAGACCTTGATGCCCCACGCGTCGGTATGTTGATCGAGAATGATCTGGATGTCGTGGTTGAGTTTGTCGCGCTCACTCAGCATCTCGTCCAGCTCGTGCTGGCCGAGCACCGAGCGTAGCGTGGTCTGGGCGAGCTGGCTGGTCGCCTCGCGCGCGTCCTCGACCTGGATCACCGCCTTTTCCGGGTCCATCACGCGAAACAGGATCACCGCGTTGACCTTGACTGGCACGTTGTCGCGCGAGATCACGTCCTGCGGCGGCACGTCCATCACGATGGTGCGCAGGTCGATCCGCACCATCTGCTGCATCACCGGAATCAGGATGATGATGCCTGGACCCTTGACCGACTGGAATCGTCCGAACAGGAAGATCACGCCACGTTCGTACTCGCGCAGGATCTTGATCGAGGAAAGCAGGATGACCAGCACGATCACCACGATGACGACAATGACTGGATAAATACTCATGTAGAAACCTCCTGGGGACCGGTCACGGGTTTCACGTCCAGAACGAGTCCGTGCATGCCCGTGACGGCAACTGACTGACCTTGCTTCAACGGCACGTCCGAACGAGCTTGCCAACGCTCGCCATGGACGTGTACCGAACCGCGGCCTTCGAAATCGGCGACGACCTCGGCGATCGCACCAACCATTTCCTCGCGTCCGCTGACAACCGGACGTTTGTGGGAACGCACCGCCATCCACACGATGCCGACAAGGATGCCAGCCGCCGCGATGGCGACGCCGATCACCACCGGCAGCGCGATGCCGTAACCGGGTACGCCCGTGTGCATGAGGATCACCGAACCGATCACGAAAGAAATTACTCCACCTGTTCCGAGCACGCCATAAGCGGGCACGAACGCTTCCGAAACGATCAGGATCACACCGAGCAGGATCAGCGCCAACCCGGCGAAATTGACCGGCAGCATCTGGAGCGCGTACAAGGCGAGCAACAGGCATATTGCACCGGCCACGCCAGGCAACACGCCACCGGGGTGCATGCCTTCCATCACCAGCCCGCCCAATCCGATCAACAGCAGGATATAAGCCACCGATGGATCGGCGATCACGCCGAGAAACTGGCTACGCCAACCGGGAGCGATGGTTTGCACCTCGGCATCCCGCGTGTGCAGGATTCGCGTACCTGCGCTGGTCTCGACGCTGCGCCCGTCGACGTCGGCCAGGAGTTGCGCCACGTTGGGCGAAACCAGATCAATCACGTGCAGCTTCAATGCCTGCTGGTCGGAAACGCTGACCGCCTCACGCACCGCCTTTTCCGCCCAGTCGGCATTGCGGCCGCGGCGTTCGGCCAATGAACGGATGTAGGCCACGGCGTCGTTGGTGACCTTGCGCATCTCGGTGCTTTCGCTCGCGGCCCTCGCCGGTTTGCCGCTGGTGGACGCGGGCAAAGGGACGCTGCCGCCCCCGGTCAGCGAGACCGGTGTCGCGGCGCCGATGTTGGTCGCGGGCGCCATCGCCGCGATGTGGCAGGCATACATGATATAGGTCCCGGCGCTGGCTGCGCGCGCACCCGATGGCGCCACGTAACCAATTATCGGCACGGGTGACGCCAGGATCGCCTTGATGATGTCGCGCATCGAGCTGGACAAACCCCCCGGCGTATCGAGCTCCAGCACGACCGCCGCCGCGTGCCGCTTGTCCGCTTCCGCGATGCCGCGCACGACATAATCCGCGCTGGCGGGGCTGATCGCGCCGTCGACGCGCAGCACCACGGCGACTGGATGCGCCATCGGCGATTCCGGCGCGGCCGCCGACATCGTCGCCATGATCAGCAACGCGAGCAATCCCCACAACCCGGAGCGCCACGTCCTCATGCCGCCATCAGACCATTACCCATACCAATTAGCAAACGCACCGCAAGTCCCGTCACGCCGATTGATCCATGACAATACTCGACGCATGGATCGGCATACAGTCATGGACTTCATGTCACGTACCTTCAGGAGATCGCCATGGATCATCCCATGTATCCCGAATCCAATTCCGACATCGCCCACAAGCGACGCAGCCTTGCGCCGGCACCGCTGGAAGCCTTCCAGGATTTCAGCCGCGCCGTGTTCGCGGATGGCGCGCTGCCGGCTGTCATCAAGCAGTTGATCGCGGTTGCTGTGGCGCACACGACGCAATGCCCCTACTGCATCAAGGGCCATACCAAGAGCGCGCTGAAAGCAGGTGCCACCGAGCAGCAGGTTATGGAGGCGATCTGGGTCGCGGCGGAAATGCGTGCAGGCGGTGCCTACGCCCATTCTGTGTTGGCGATCGACGTCATGCAACAACACGCGGCGTCGCATTCGGCCTGATGCGAAGCCCTTGTCGGGGTTGCCCTTGTCAGGAAAGTGGCGTCACAAGCTATACTTCAGACTTCGCAACCGCGGCCGAGGCCGCTCGCGGGGGAGTTCAAGAACATGATTCGATCGGTGCTGACTGTCGCCCTCATGACGGGATTCGTGTGTTTTGCATCCACCGCGTTCGCCAAGGGCGACCCGGTCAAGGGCAAGCTCGAGGTCTATTCCTGCCACGGATGCCACGGCATAACCGGTTACGAATCGGTGTATCCCGAATACCACGTGCCGCGCATCGCCGGTCAGAACGAGCAATACATCATCGATGCCCTCAACGAATACAAGAGCGGCGCCCGCAAATATCCGACCATGCACGCGCAGGCCAGCAGCCTGACCGAACAGCAGATCGAGAATATCGCGGCTTACCTGTCCAGCCTCGCGCCCAAGCAACCGCACACGAATTGAGGGAGTCGACCATGCAAGCTCGCGCCATTCCCGTTTCCCTCCTCGCCGTGTCGCTGATGTTCGCGTTCGGAACCGCCTCGGCGGCAAGCGGCACCGTCGCCGCCGGCAAGAAGAAAGCCGCCGCCTGCGAGGCCTGCCACGGAACCGACGGCAACGGCATCGCGCCCAACTACCCCGCACTCGCCGGCCAATATCAGGATTACCTGGAACAGGCCCTTCACGAATACAAGGACGGCCAGCGCACCAACGCGATCATGAACGGCATGGCCTCGCCGCTTACTGATCAGGACATCGACGATCTGGCCGCGTATTTTTCGAGCATGCCCAGCAAGCTCTCCGATCTGCACGGCAAGATCCAGGGCGGCAACTGAGGGCGCCATGCAGTTCAAGGAGCTCGCAGCGCTCGACTGCGAACCGCGCAAGGGCAAGGAACACGCGCTGGACGATGCGCGCGTGCAGATCCTGCTGGCATTGCTGCCCGGATGGAGTTCGGCCAGCGATGGCAAGTCGATCTTCAAAACCTTCAAGTTCGCGAACTTTTACGAGACGCTCGGATTCGTCAACGCGGTCGGCTGGATGGCGAACCGTCAGGACCATCATCCCGATCTCGAAGTCGGTTACAACCGCTGCGTGGTGCACTGGTCCACCCACGACGCCGGTGGCCTGTCGATGAACGATTTCATCTGTGCCGCACGCGTCGAGACGATCCCACAATAGTAAAGTCGTGCGGCTTTACGCACTGGATTTGCAGGATTGGACGATCGACAGCCAGCAAAAAAGCGCGGCCTTGAGCCGCGCTTTTTTGCTTCCCGGAATTCGGGGCGTACTTCCTGTTAGTCGCCGATCTTGACCAGAGTCACATCGAAGATCAGGGTTTCGTTCGGGGGGAAGCCGCTCTTCGGCTCCGAGCCGTAGGCAAGATCGGAGGGAATCACGAACTTGTAGTGACTGCCCACCGGCATCAGCATCATCGCTTCCTTGAAACCCGGAAAGACATTGTCGAGCGACAACTTGGCCGGCCCGCTGCCGTGTTTGGCGGAAGCGTCGAATTCCTGGCCGTTGACGAACGAACCCGTATAATTCACCTGTACGGTATCGGTGGCCTTCGGCCTCGGGCCCGTGCCCTGCGTGATCACTTGATACTGCAAGCCATCAGAGGTGACGCGAACGCCTGGCTGCGACTTGTTCCTGGCAAGGTATGCGTTGCCCGCCTGCTTGTTCTGCGCGGAAACCTGATCGTAATGCTGTTTGGCGCGAGCCTGAAACTCCGTGCCGAACGCCTTGGCGACACTCTCCGCCTCGGTTTCGCTCATGGCAGGCTTGCGGCCTTCGAGAGCAGCAGTCACGGCCTGCCCGACTTGCTGCGGATTGATCATGTCGCGCGCCCATTCCGGATACCGGCCGGCAAGCTCGTAGCCGACGATCTGGCTCGCCTTGGCCTTGTCGACCGTGGTTGTGGTCGTGGTTTTTGTCTGCGCCTGCGAAATGCCGGCGACGCCCAGCGTGGCGATCACGGCAACGGCGGCCAAGGTTGGCCGCATGATCTGCTTCATCGGTGTTGTTCCTCTGGTGGAAGGTGGCTTGCACGCTGGCGCGTATTGACGCGTCGTGCATGAAGCTGCCCATTCTGCGTGTTTCACAGTGGAATGGCAACGTGCAGGAAGTGTGACAGCGGCGAGAGGACAGGGTTCATTCATGCCTCGGCCAGCGAAACGCAGCCGCCCCTCGCTCACTGCGTTGGCATGCGATTGCTTCGGCCCGAAGCCGCGGAACCGCCGTGAATTGACGCGGGACCCGGCCACCGCAGGGGTCTCCGACCATGACTGATGGCAGGGGGTATTGACGGGATAGATTTTGGTGTTATAGTTCACCACAACACTGGTAAACGAGGTCACTAAAGGAGACCGTCATGAACACCCGCAAACCCATCGCTCTAGTCGCCGCCATGCTGATCACCGCCGCCGGGATGACTGGTATCGCCAACTACAGCAACGCTGCCGCCGATGCCGCCCGCCAGAACACGCCGGTTGAAGCCAGCGCTGGCGCTACCCGGATCCTGCCCACGATCAACGTGTCCCCCACTCGCGAACAACTGCAAGAGCTGCGCGGCGACAAGGCGGACCCCGGATCCACGTCGGCCGCCGACAGTCGCATGCCGTTCTATTCGTTTGCCAACGATGCAGTCGGCGCCTGACGCGATCCCCGGATCCTCGCACATTTCGTGCGAGGATTGACACGACACCGCAAGGATCCCGACATGAGTGTGACCTGGAACGACAACGTCCCGATCTACCGCCAACTCCGCGAACGCGTGGTGGCAATGATCCTGGACGGTGCGCTGCACGAGGGCGATGCCTTGCCCTCGGTGCGCCAGGTTGCGGCCGACTACCAGATCAACCCGTTGACCGTCTCCAAGGCCTATCAGGAGCTGGTCGACGAGCAGCTGGTGGAGAAGCGCCGCGGCCTCGGCATGTTTGTCACCGATGGTGCGCAGGCGGCGCTGCTCAAGAGTGAACGTGAACATTTCCTGCGCGAAGAATGGCCGCGCCTGTACGCACGCATCCAGCGCATGGAGCTGGACCTGGGAAAGTTGTTGGCGACGCCGCCACATCAATCTGACAAGAGGGACTCGTGATGAACGATGCATTCGAAGCCGTCACGGAACGGCCCGCCGCCACACTCGGCGCAACCGAAACCGTCATCCGCGCGCATGGCCTGACCAAGCGCTACAAGGCCACGCGCGCACTGGACAACGCCGAATTCGAGGTGCGCTCCGGTCGCATCGTCGGCCTGATCGGACCGAACGGCGCCGGCAAGACCACCGCGCTCAAGGCCATCCTAGGTCTGACCGATGTCGAGGGCGACCTCTCGGTTCTGGGCATGGATCCGCGCCGCGAGCGGCCGCAGTTGATGCGTGATGTCTGCTTCATCGCCGACGTGGCAACGCTGCCACGCTGGATACGGGTGGACCAGGCCATCGACTTCGTGGCCGGCGTGCACCCTCGCTTCAATCGCACGAAGTGCGAAGGCTTTCTGGCGCGTACCAAGATCACGGCACAGCAACGCGTGCGCGAAATGTCCAAGGGCATGATCGTGCAACTGCACCTCGCGATCGTGATGGCCATCGACGCGCGCCTGCTGGTGCTGGACGAACCCACGCTGGGCCTGGACATCCTCTATCGCAAGCAGTTCTACCAGAGTCTGCTGGAAGACTACTTCGACGAAAGCAAGACCATCCTCATCACCACCCATCAGGTCGAGGAAGTCGAAAACATCCTCACCGATCTGCTGTTCATCCGCGACGGCAAGATCGTGCTCAACACCACGATGGATGAAATGGGCGCGCGCTTCACCGAGGTGCTGGTCGGTCCCGACCGAGTCGAGGCCGCGCGCGCGCTGCACCCGATCGACGAACGCGGCGCGGTGTTCGGCAA
The DNA here is from genome assembly GCA_050737995.1 of Rhodanobacteraceae bacterium. Classification (GTDB taxonomy): domain Bacteria; phylum Pseudomonadota; class Gammaproteobacteria; order Xanthomonadales; family Rhodanobacteraceae; genus 66-474. Next base: position 40,493 of record JBOHYR010000141.1, on the reverse strand, counting down.
GACGATTTTCCTGTACGACGGCGCCGACCCGGAACGTCTCGCGCAACTGGGCGAGGCACACCGGCCCTCAGTCTCCGACCTGTTCGTCGCCACCATGAAAGGGACTTACGCATGAACGCCATCACGCAATCCCGCTTCGCCTGGTTGTTGAAGCGCGAGTACTGGGAATCGCGGCGCGGCTTCCTGTGGGCACAGATCTGGGCGGTCGCGGCGATCCTGATCATCACCATTCTCGGCATCATCGCCGGCGAAGTGTTTCGGGCACGCTTCGGCGGGTCCGAAAACTTGCATATGGGCATGAATCTCAGCGAGATGCTGCGCAACGGCATGTCCCACAACATGGTCGATGTGGTCAAATCGCTGGACATGACCATGCTGCTGTTCGGCGTCGTGTCCGCAGTCGTGCTTTTTTTCGTGGTGTTCTTTTACCTGCTGGGCGCGCTGTACGACGACCGCAAGGACCGCAGCATCCTGTTCTGGAAGTCGTTGCCACTGTCGGACACTTCGACGGTGATCTCCAAGGCCGTCGCTGCCATCATCATCGCGCCACTTGTCGCGGTGGTCGTGGTGCTGGCGGGTTACATCGGTGCGCAGATCGTCATGAGCCTGTGGTTCCTGGCGCATGGCCTCAACCCGTTCGGGTTGTTGTGGGCGCACACCGACCCGTTCTCGGTCTGGCTGCACCTGCTGGTCATGGTGCCGGTGAATGCCGTGTGGGCATTGCCGACTGTCGGTTGGTTGCTGTTCTGGTCCGCGGCGGTACGCAGCAAACCGTTCCTATGGGCCGTGGTGATCCCGATCATCGCAGGTGTCTTGAACACCTGGATCGGCTTGCTGGGTCTGCCGCACATCAGCGCGGAGTTTTTCTGGGGCGACCTGGTCGGCCGCGCGCTGCTCAGCGTGATCCCCGGCTCGTGGATCGCGCCGAACTCCCACCAGATCGGCGTGCACTTCATGGGTTCCGGAGACTTCGGCAGGATAAGTTACTCCTCCATGGCGCACGCCTTCGCGACACCGCAAATGTGGATTGGCGCCGCCGTCGGCATCGCCCTGATCGCCGCGGCGATCTGGTTCCGCCGCTGGCGCGACGAAGTCTGATGTTTCACAAGGGAGACGAGGCCATGAAACAACCGATCATCCTGCTCACGTCGCTGTTCCTGACGGTCATGCTGGCCGCCTGCTCGCCGGGTATCAACACGCTCGGCAATCGCATCACGTTCGACAGCACCGGCATCGTCGTTCACACCATCGGACATCCGAACGCACACGTCAGTCGCGACGGCGACCTCGCCATTGATGGGAAAGCCATTGCGGTGACGCCACGGCAGCGCGAGTTGCTGCGGCACTACTACCAACAGGCCGTCGCCACCATTGATTCCGGCGAAGCAATGGGCAAGCAAGGCATCGACATGGCCAAGCAAAGCATTGGCGCCGCGATCGAATCCGCTTTCCACAGCGGTTCATCCCCGGCTAAAAAGCAGGTGGATGCCAAATCGCAGCACATGGAAGAAGCAGCGGGCAGGCTGTGCGCGGACATCAAGGCGCTCGGCGCCACCCAGAAGACCATTGCGGCGCAGATCCCCACATTCGCGCCCTATGCGTCCAGCCAGATGCAGTGTGTAATCACCCGCGGCAACGGCCGCAACAGTGACGCCAAGTCGGGCGCTTTCCGTTTCACTTTGCGCGAAGGCAACGCAGCGGGCGCGGGCACGCACGCCACGTCCACCCGGCGCACCGGCGCGGCTTCAGAACCCGTCCCATCCCATTCGGGCAACCAATGATGATCCCGCACAAATTTGCAGCACTCTGCATCGCATCGAGCGTTGCCGTGCTGACTGCATGCAGCGCGGGCCAGCCGCCCTCGTCGTCGGCCACGGTCGCCGCCTCCGCTTCTTCATCGAACTCGCTTATCGACAGCGTCATCGATCACGCCATGGATCGTGCAAGTGAAAAACTGCGCACCGAGAACATCACGATTTCTGACCGCGACGACACCGGCTCGCTGCCCAAGGCACAGATCACGCCGCAGGGCGATCTCTTGATCGCCGGCAACGCCGTGTCGATTACGCCCGCACAACGCTCGATGCTGCTCGATTACCGCCGGCAAGTGGTAGCGATCGCGACGCAAGGCATGGCGATCGGCAAGCAGGGTGCGGCGCTTGGGATGCATGCCGCCGGAGAGGCACTCGCCGGCGTGTTCTCGGGCAAATCCAAAGAGCAGATTCAACAGCAGGTCCAGGCTCAGGCTTCCGGCATCAAGCGGTCCGCCGCGAGGCTGTGTGCCCGGTTACCCGGGTTGATGACATCCCAGCAAAAACTCGCCGCCTCGCTGCCCGAGTTCAGGCCCTACGCAACGATGACGCAAAAAAACATCGACGATTGCCGCAAGGATGCGCTCAGGAACGACGACGACAACGGGTGAATGCGCTGTCAAAAAGCACCACCACCCGTTGCAAACTTCCAAACGTCATTCCTCGGCCATCGTCGGTTTTATCGACGATGGAACCCGGAATCCAGATCCTTGCGTATTGTAGCGAGGAGCCGGATTCCGGGTTCTGCCGCAAAAAAACGCGGGCAGCCCCGGAATGACAACCATTCGTGGACTTGGGTTAGCGCCTACTTGCCGTCGTGAATGCCGCCCTTGGTCAGCGCCACCGGATCGAGCAGCTTCTTCAATTCCGCTTTCGACAAACCGGTGGTTTCCAGCGCCACGTCCATGATCGGACGCTTTTCCTTGTAAGCCTTCTTCGCGGTCGCAGCGCCTTTTTCGTAACCGATCACGGGATTCAGCGCGGTCACCAGGATCGGATTCAGCGCCAGCGCTTCGTCCACATGCTTCTTGTTGACCTTGAAGCTGGCGATGGCCTTGTCGGCCAGGAGAACCGAGGTATTGGCGAGGATCGTGATCGACTGCAACAGGTTGTAGGCGATCACCGGCAGCATCACATTCAACTGAAAATTGCCCGCTTGACCGCCAATGGTGATAGTGGCATCGTTGCCGATCACCTGCGCGCACACCATCGTCATCGCTTCCGGAATCACCGGGTTGACCTTGCCCGGCATGATCGAAGAACCGGGCTGCAGGGCACCCAGTTCGATCTCACCAAGACCCGCGAGAGGCCCCGAATTCATCCAGCGCAAATCGTTGCTGATCTTCATCAGCGAGCACGCCAAGGTCTTCAACTGGCCTGACAGTTCCACCGCGGCATCCTGCGAGGCCATGCCCTCGAAGAAGTTCTCCATTGAAGTGAACTTCACGCCAGCCGCCTTCGACAGCTCCGTACAGAAGGCCTTCGCGAATTTGGGATCGGCGTTGATGCCAGTGCCGACCGCGGTGCCACCCTGTGGCAGCCGGCGCATGCGCTTGCACGCATCCTCGATGCGTTCGATGCCTGTGCCAATCTGCGCCGCCCAGCCCGACAGTTCCTGCCCGAACGTCACCGGCATCGCATCCATCAGGTGCGTGCGGCCGGTCTTGGCGACATTCTTCAATTCACGCGCGCGCTTGTCGATGGTCTTCTTCAGATGTTTGAGCGCCGGCAGCAGCCGCTCGTGCGTGGTCAGCGCGGCGGCGACGTGGATCGCGGTCGGGATTACGTCGTTGGAGCTCTGCCCGTAATTGACGTGATCGTTGGGATGGATCTTTGCCCGCGAGCCAGCCGTCGCGATATGCGCGATCACTTCGTTGGCATTCATGTTGCTGGAGGTGCCCGACCCGGTCTGGAAAATGTCGATCGGGAAGTGCGCGTCGAACTCGCCCGCCGCCACCCGTTGCGAAGCCTTGCGGATCGCGGACGCCTGCATCGGCTTCAGGTATCCGAGTTTGAGGTTGGCATCAGCCGCGGCAGTCTTGATCAGGCCGAGCGCGCGGATGAAATCGCGCGGCAGCGTCAGGCCCGAAATCGGGAAATTGTCGACCGCGCGTTGGGTCTGCGCGCCCCACAGCGCGTCGGCGGCGACCTTGAGGTCGCCCATGCTGTCGTGTTCGATGCGGAAGTTCGGCATTGCGGGAATCCATGCAGGAAAGCCAGTCATTATAACGACCGGTCACCATTACAATGGCACCTTCGCGACGCCTTCGGACCCGCCGCCATGCAACTCGATTCGCTCACCGCCCTGTCGCCACTCGACGGCCGCTACGCCGCCAAGCTCGAGGCGCTGCGCCCGATCTTCAGCGAATACGGTCTGATGCGCCGGCGCGTGCAGGTTGAAATTGCGTGGCTGCTGGCACTGGCCGACGAGAAAGAAATCGAGGAACTTCCATCGTTCCCCGTCGCGGCACGTACCACACTGCAAAAAATCGCCGACGGTTTCTCTGTCGACGATGCAGCGCGCGTCAAGCAGATCGAAGCCACCACCAACCACGACGTCAAGGCAGTCGAGTACTTCATCAAGGAACGCATTGGCGACGACGCGAATCTGAAACAGGCGAAGGAATTCGTGCATTTCGCCTGCACCAGCGAGGACATCAACAATCTTTCCTACGCACTGATGCTGCGCGATGCGCGCGATACGGTACTGCTGCCCGCCGTTGACGGCGTAACCGAAATGCTGCGTGCCCTCGCGCACGCCAACGCGGACCTGCCGATGCTGTCGCGGACTCATGGACAAACCGCCTCGCCCACCACACTTGGAAAGGAACTCGCCAACGTCGTAGCGCGTCTCGCACGCCAGCGCGCGCAGCTCGCGGCAATCGAAATTCCCGGCAAGATCAATGGTGCGGTCGGCAATTTCAACGCGCACGTCGTCGCATATCCCGATGTCGACTGGCGCGCGTTCTCTCGGCGCTTCGTTGAATCGCTAGACCTCGAATGGAACGAATACACCACTCAGATCGAACCGCATGACGGGATTGCAGAACTGTGTGATGCGCAGCGTCGGATCCACATCATCTTGATCGATCTTGCGCGCGACCTGTGGGGTTACATTTCGCTCGGTTATTTCCGGCAACAACTCAAGCCGGGTGAAGTCGGCTCGTCCACGATGCCGCACAAGGTCAACCCGATCGACTTCGAGAATGCCGAGGGCAACTTCGGTGTCGCCAACGCCCTGTTCGCACATTTCTCCGAAAAGCTTCCGATCAGCCGATGGCAGCGGGATCTCACCGACTCCACGGTGTTGCGCGCGCTGGGCGAGGCATTCGGGCACGCGCTGATCGGCTTTGCTTCGCTCGAACGGGGCTTCGGCAAACTGGAAGTCAACCGCGAGCGCATTGCCGCCGATCTGGACCAAGCGTGGGAGGTTCTGGCCGAGGCAATCCAGATCGTGATGCGCCGCCACGGCCTGCCAAAGCCCTACGAACAACTGAAGGCGCTGACCCGCGGCAAGGGCGTCACACGCGATTTCCTGCAAGCCTTCCTTGCGTCGCTCGATCTGCCCGATGCCGACAAGCAGCGTCTGCTGGCCCTGACGCCGGCAGGGTACACCGGCCTCGCCTCCGAACTCGCCCGCGACATCTGAGCCGAACACGCAGGCCCCGCAGACGCAGCCCTTGGTTTCTTGCCTGCGAAAGCGTGCGGTATGCCACGCCGGTTGCGCCTCACAACGCTTTAGCAGACACTCCACTTCGGAGGCCGGCCAGTTGCCGGCGGGAATGCGAGGCCCGGGGTGGCAAAGGCACGTGAGTTCTTTGCCGAGCTGAAACGCCGCAACGTGTTGCGCGCGGCGGTACTGTACGTCGGCGCAATCTGGGCACTGGCCCAGGGTATCGCGCAACTGGCACCGGCCTTCGGCGCGCCCGACTGGATCACGCGATGGTTTGTGATCGCCAGCATCATCGGCTTTCCATTCTGGGTAGCATTCGCGTGGTTCTACGAACTGACACCGCATGGACTGAAACGTGAAAGCGAAATCGCATCAGGCGATTCGATCGCGCGCTCCACCGGTCGCAAACTCGACTTCGCCATCATCGGCGTGCTTGCGCTCGCGGTGGTGCTTCTGTTGACCAATACATTGGTCTGGCACAGGGGCTCGGGCTTCGCGCGCCGCGCCGCCGAAACTGCGGGGTCGCAGCAGCCGATTCCGGCCAAGTCGATCGCGGTGCTGCCGTTGGTAAACGAAAGCGGCAACAAGGACGAGCAGTATTTCTCGGACGGTCTGTCGGAGGACCTGATTACCGCGCTGGCCCAGTTCTCGGGACTGAAAGTGGTGGGCCGCGAGGCTTCGTTCCGGTTCCGCGGCAGTGACGAGGACAGCACGATCATCGGCAGAAGGCTGGGCGTGGCCAATCTGCTGGAAGGTAGCGTGCAGAGGGTAGGCGATACCGTGCGCGTCAGCACCACCCTCATCAGAGCATCCGATGGCAGCATCGTTTGGTCGCAGCATTACGATCGGCCGTTCAAGGATCTGTTCAAGCTGCAGGACGACATCACCCGGGATGTGGCCGGCGCATTGAAGGCCGAGCTGCTGACGACAGCCGGTGCAGTGGTGCAAAGCGACCGCCCCCCCGGCGGCAACCTCGACGCCTACATCGCGTTCCTGCGTGGCAGATCCCAGTCCGGCAATGAAGCGGAACTGCACGACGCGGTCAAAGCCAATGAGGAGGCAATCCGCATCGATCCACACTACGCGGCAGCGTACGCCGCGCTGTCGAATGACTGGTCTGTGCTGGGCGAGGAATTTCTGCAGGGGACAAAGATGCACGAGGCATACGCCAAATCGATGGCCGCGGCGAACACCGCGATCGCGCTGGACCCCGACCTCGCTGCCGGACATGTGTCGCGCGCCCTGGTACTGTTGCGCGGCCAGCTCGATTTCGCAGACGCCCGCAAGGAGTTGCAGCGTGCGCACCAACTCGAACCCAATGCGCCGACCACAATGGCGACGCTCGCGAGAAATCCGAAAAATCCGGAATACTGGTTCATGCGCGCTCGCGAATTCTCGAAAGCGGGTAAATTCGATAAAGCTGAAACGGCGCAACGTACGGGAATCGCGATGCGGCCGGGCCGATGGCCCACGTACATGGAACTATTGTTGATCGAGGTACAGGGTGGCGATGCCAAGGCCGCACTGAAAACCACGCAGCACATTCCGGCCGGGATCTGGCGCGATTACGGCGTGGCATTGTCACTGCAGATCGGCAACAACCGCGCCGCCGCCGACACGGCGCTGCGTACGCTTATCGAGCTCGGCAACGGCTCTGCAGCCTTCCAGATCGCCGAGGTGTACGCACTGCGCAAGGATCCCGACAACATGTTCAAATGGCTGGAATACGCCTGGGCCATCCGCGACCCGGGTTTACAACACCTGCTGGGCGACCCGTTTCTGAAGCCTTACCACGACGATCCGCGATTCGTCGCGTTCGCCAAAAAGATCGGACTGCCGGAATTCGGGACGAAACCGGCCACCAGCGCACCGACACACGATGCCAACTTGGCCGGCAAGCCTGTCCCATCGTCCTCATGACAGACAGGATGGCGCGACGCGCCCTGCATCTGCTAAACAGTGCTGATGAAGATTCCGCCTATCGAAGTCAGCGCCACCCGCCGCCAGATGCTCGGCATGCCGGCCGCGCGTTTTCTGCGCGATTACTGGCAGGAACGTCCGTTGCTGGTACGCAATGCGTTTCCGGATTTCGCGTCTTCAATGGCGCCGGACGAATTGGCTGGACTTGCGTGCATGGATGGCGCACTGGCACGGATAGTCTTGCGCACACCGTCCCCGTCGTCATCCCGGGCGCCGCGTAGCGGCGATCCGGAATCCAGTTCGTCGGCGGGAAGGAACGATGGAATCCGAGTTCAGCACTACGCGCCGCCCCGGCAAGAAAATCGAAGAAAGTCAGCCGCGGGCCGTCTACAAAAGCACGATGGTTGGTCCGTTCGCACCGGCCCCTTCGACGACGATACCTTCGCGAAATTGCCGAACTCGCGCTGGACGTTGCTGGTGCAGGACGCCGACAAGTGGGACGCCGACACGGCTGCGCTGCTGGATGGCTTCATGTTCATTCCGAACTGGCGCGTGGACGATGTGATGGTGAGCTACGCGGTCGATGGCGGCGGAGTCGGTGCACACGTCGACCAATACGACGTGTTCCTGTTGCAGGGGCTCGGACGACGGCGCTGGGCTATCGACACCCGCCTCGACCCCCCGACGGCATTTCGCGAGGACGTCGATCTGAAGCTGCTGCGCGAATTCAATCCGACCCACGAATGGATACTGGACCCCGGAGATATGCTGTATCTGCCGCCCGGTATCCCGCACGACGGCACGGCGGTCGGCGAATGCATGACGTTTTCGATCGGCATGCGCGCACCTGCGGCATCGGAATTGCTGCTCGACTTCACCGAACACCTGGCGGAGGCGCTGCCCGAATCGCAACGTTATTCCGACCCGGATCTTGTCCCCGCCACGGCACCCGGCGAGATCGACAACGCCGCGCTGCGGCGCGTGCGGCGCACGCTCGGCCCGACCAGCGCCACACTGGATGACGACGCCTTCACGGACTGGTTCGGCAGCTTCGTCACGCGTTATCGCTGCGCGCAGGTGGCGCTGCCGCGCAAACGGCCGGTCGACAGCGCGGCGATTGCAGACCGGTTGCCGCAATTGCGTCTTCGGCGTGACCCGTGGAGCCGCTTCGCCTGGCGTCGCAAGGGTCGCGACGCACGAATCTACGTTGCAGGCACCGCCCTTGACGCACCGGTTGGGTGGGCCCGGGTACTCGCTTCGGGAGGTCGCGTATTCGACGGTGCGGATCTTGCGAAATTGCCCCAACCGTCGCGTGGCATTGCGTTGCTGGTCAAACTGATCAATGCCGGCCACGTCACATACAGGCACCGCTGAACTGGCCTACAATCTGCGGACATTTCCGACCAGCCGAACGCCCGGAGGGAGCAGCAAGGCATGGTTATTCCCGCCAACTTCCACGTTGAAGTGTGCGACTGGACAAACGCGTCCGATCGCGAGGCTTTGCTCCGTGTGCGCGAAGATGTTTTCGTCCTCGAGCAGCGCGTCCCGCCGGATCTCGATCGCGACGACGACGATTCGCGCAGCGCGCACGTATTGGCACGGTCGCTGGATGGAACGTCCATCGGTACCGGGAGGCTGGCGCCCGAAGGGCAGATAGGCCGCATGGCGGTTCTGCGCGACTGGCGCGGCCGCGGCGTCGGCACGATGCTGCTGCACGCCCTGATCGATTTGGCGCGAACACGCAAACTCGGCACGGTAACAATGCACGCACAGCGCGACGCGGTCCCTTTCTACCAGCATCATGGGTTCGAGGGAGAAGGCGACGAGTTCGAGGAAGCCGGGATTCCGCATCTACGCATGCTGCGCAAGCTTGACACGAGGGCCGAACCGGTGCGTCCGCCGCTGCCTTCCGCGCCAGAACCGGTTCCTCTGAAAGCCACCACCCGCGAGCAACTCATCGCGGTCACCAGGACGCTTTTGGCAGGCACCAAGCACAGCATCTGCGTGTTCGTACGCGAACTACACCCCCTGCTGCTCAACGACACGGCCTGTCTGGTCGAGTTGCGGCGACTGGCCATCTCCGGCCGCGGCGCGTCCATTCGCATGATCGCGCAGGACCTCACCCGTGCGCTCAACGAGGGCACACGGTTGCTCGAGCTCGCCCAGCGACTCTCCAGCGTGATCGAATTGCGCCGCCCCGTCGAGCCGGCGGACCTGAAATTCCCCTCCGCGTTCATGTGTGTGGATACCCAAGGCTATCTGTTCCGCCCGGTCGAATACGAAATGGGCGCAACAGGGTCGACCTACGCACCGGGCCGCCACGCAGAATTGATGCGGGTATTCGAGGACGTGTGGAACCGCTCGGAACCCTGGCCCGAACTGCGCACGCTCGGTATCTGAATGCCATCCTCGCGAGCCGTGTGAAATCCCGCACTGCAACATGAAACCGTTATAATTCGGTGTTCGCGGGCACATCGCGAGCTTCGTCGCGCCCGCACCCAACCCTTTCGTGGTGACAATCGTGAGCGACGGCGGCAGTTTGTTGCGACAATTGGCAGATACGTCCCAGTTCGGCGGCGGCAACGCCGCCTATCTCGATCAACTGTACGAAGACTGGCTGCGCGATCCGCAGTCCGTTGGGTCCGCCTGGCGAACCTGGTTCCAGAGCTTGCACGGCGCAGGCGATACGCCGCATTCAGACGCCATCGCGCGCATTGTCGAGGCACAGGGACGCGGCGGGATGCGCCGAGCGCCTGTCGACGACGCGCACGCCCGCAAACAGGCCGGGGTGCTGCGATTCCTGACCGCGTACCGTTCGCGCGGCCACCTCGCCGCGGATCTCGATCCGCTGGCAATCGCGCCCAAACGGCCAGCGCCGGACCTGGATTTGCCCTTCCACGGATTATCCGACGCCGACCTCGACACGGAATTCGACTGTGGCACCTTCGCGGGTGGCGGCAAGCGCATGAAACTTCGTGACTTGCACGAACGCCTGTGCCGTACCTATGTCGACAGCATCGGCGCCGAGTTCATGCACATCAGCGACCACACCCAGCGGCGCTGGATCTACGACCGACTGGAACAGGCGAGCGGCAATGCCGGCCTCGATGAGGCTACCCGAAAGCGGGTGCTGGCCAAGCTCACTTCTGCGGACGGGTTGGAAAGGTATCTCCACACCAAATACGTCGGCCAGAAGCGTTTCTCGCTGGAGGGCGGCGACAGCCTGATCCCGCTGCTGGACGACTTGGTGCGTTGCGCGGCCGACGACGGCGTGCACGAATTGGTAATCGGCATGGCTCATCGCGGCCGCCTCAACGTGCTGGTCAATATCCTCGGCAAACCGCCTCAGCAACTGTTCGCTGAATTCGAGGGCAAGCACGATCAACCGGACGATCCGGCGCGCTCGGGCGATGTGAAGTACCACTTGGGCTTTTCGGCCGACATCGCCGCACCGGCGGGCAATATCCACGTAGCGTTGGCGTTCAACCCGTCGCACCTGGAAATCGTGAACCCAGTGGTCGAGGGGTCGGTGCGCGCACGCCAGATCCGCGCCCACGACGGCTCGCACGAACACGTATTGCCGGTCCTCATCCACGGCGACGCGGCGTTGTCGGGCCAGGGCGTCAACATGGAACTGCTGAACATGTCGCAGACGCGTGGATTCGGCGTCGGCGGCACCGTCCACATAGTGGTCAACAACCAGATCGGTTTCACCACCGATGCCGAGGATGGCCGCAGCACGCTGTACTGCACGGATGTCGCCAAGATGGTGAACGCGCCGGTACTGCACGTGAATGGCGACGACCCCGAGGCCGTTCTGCAATGTACACGGCTGGCGTTCGATTTCCGCCAGCAGTTCCACAAGGACGTGGTAGTCGACCTTGTCTGCTATCGCCGCCACGGCCACAACGAGGCCGACGAACCCTCCGCCACCCAGCCGATCATGTACGACGTGATCAAGCAGTTGCGGCCAACGCGCGAGGTGTACGCCGAACGGCTGGTCGAACAGGAGCTGATCGCCGACGACTACGCCCAAAAACTGTTCGAGGACTATCGCGCCAAGCTCGACGCCGGCAAGCCGGTCACGGAGCTGGCGCCGCCCGGTACCCAGAAATTCGCCGTCGACTGGACCCGTTTCACCGCTGGCGACTTGGCGCAACCGGTCAAAACCGGAGTCGCGCGCAAGCGCCTTAATGAACTCGCGGCCCGGATACTCGTGTGGCCCGAAAACGTCACCCTGCAATCGCGAGTCGCCAAGATTTACGCCGACCGCCGCAAGATGGCCGAGGGCGAGCTGCCGCTCGACTGGGGTTACGCCGAGAACCTCGCCTACGCCACCCTGATCGATGAGGGATGCGCGTTGCGTCTGGTCGGCCAGGACACGCCACGTGGAACATTCTTCCACCGCCACGCCGAACTGCACGACCAGAAGACCGGTGAGGTTTACACCCCGCTCGCGCATGTGCGCGAGGATATCGCTGTCGAGGTGATCGATTCGCTCCTTTCAGAACTGGCCGTGATGGCTTTCGAATACGGCTTCGCCACCGCCGATCCCGACACCCTGACGGTCTGGGAAGCGCAATTCGGCGACTTCGCGAATGGCGCCCAGGTCGTGATCGACCAATTCATCTCGTCGGGCGAAGCCAAGTGGGGTCGTCTGTGCGGACTGGTGCTGCTGCTGCCGCACGGCTACGAAGGTCAGGGCCCGGAACATTCCTCGGCGCGCCTCGAGCGTTATCTGCAACTGTGTGCAATGGACAACATGCAGGTGTGCGTGCCGACCACGCCCTCGCAGATGTTCCACATGCTGCGCCGGCAAATGCTGCGCGATTGCCGCAAGCCATTGGTGGCACTGACGCCGAAATCGCTGCTGCGCCACAAGTTGGCCGTGTCTGCGCTGGGCGATCTCGAAAACGGCCATTTCCATCTCGTGATACCTGACCAGCGCGACAATGACAACAAGAAGATCAAGCGTGTGGTGCTGTGTTCGGGCAAGGTCTACTACGACCTGTTCGAGGCCGCCGAAAAGCAAAAAATGAAGGACGTTGCCATCGTGCGCGTCGAACAGTTGTATCCATTTCCGCGCACCGAGGTCAGCGCGGAGCTCGACAAATATCCGGCGTCGAAGGAAATAATCTGGTGCCAGGAAGAGCCGATGAACCAGGGCGCATGGTTCCAGATTCGCCACCATTTGCAAGCCTGCGCGGATGGTCATCACAGCCTGCACTATGCCGGTCGGACCCGCTCTCCTGCGCCGGCGTGCGGCCACTACAACACGCATGTCACCGAACAACACGCTCTGGTGCTGCAAGCGCTCGCCGAGCCGGCCGGCGACAATCATTCGATTGAATAAGATTCGTACTGCTGGATGCGCATGGCGCGCTTCCACCCCTGAACCCAAGGGGTTTGTTTCGTCATCCCGGCGAACGCCGGGACCCATTTGGATTCAAGGTTCAACGGCAACTGAAGATAAAATCAAAAAGTGGATTCCGGGTTCCGCGCTTCGCGCGGCCCCGGGATGACGGTAAATGAGATATCAAAGGATCAAGGACAAATCATGTCGACCGAAGTCAAGGTTCCTGTACTTCCCGAATCCGTCAGCGACGCCACCATCGCCGCGTGGCACAAGAAGCCTGGTGATGTGGTCAAACGCGACGAGAATCTGGTCGATCTCGAAACCGACAAGGTCGTGCTGGAAGTTCCCGCTCCCGCCGACGGCGTGCTCAAGGAAATCCGCCACGAGACCGGCGATACCGTCAACAGCCAGGACGTGATCGCGATCCTGGAGGAAGGCGGCGCGGCGCCCCCGTCCAAGTCCGAGTCGAAAGAGGACAAGGAGCAGGAGCCCGAGCAATCCGAATCGCAGAAGAGCGAAGCGAGGAAAGCCGACAAAGCCGCACGTCCTGTCATGAGCAGGGACGAGGCGAGCAAGGCCGGGTCCGACCGATCCAAATCCGATGGCGACAAGTCCGCATCCGGCAAGCCGGAGGGAAGTCAAGACGACCTGTCGCCAGCGGCACGCAGGGTCGCGTCCGAAAAAGACATCGACGTGTCCCGCGTCCAGGGTACCGGTCGTGGCAGCCGCGTGACCAAGGAAGATGTCGTCAGCTACGCCAGGAGCGCATCCACATCGGCCGGCACGTCTACGCCAGCATCAGCTCGGGTGCCTGCACCCGGCTCCCGCCCTGAAGAGCGCGTGCCGATGACGCGCATGCGCGCGCGCATCGCCGAACGCCTGATGCAGTCGAAGAACTCGATCGCGATGCTGACCTCGTCCAACGAGGTCAACCTTGCGAAGGTCGTCGCCATGCGCAAGCAGCTCGGCGAACAGTTCGAGAAAGCCAACGGGATCAAGCTCGGCTACATGAGTTTCTTCGTCAAGGCCGCCTGTGAGGCGCTGAAACGCTATCCGGTGGTCAATGCTTCGGTCGACGGCAACGACGTCATCTACCACGGCTATCAGGACATCTCGATCGCAGTCGCGACCGAACGGGGCCTGGTGACGCCGGTGTTGCGCGACGCGCAGGACATGGGTTTCGCGGATATCGAGAAGGCCATCGCGACCTTCGCGAAGAAGGCACGCGAGGGCGCGCTGACACTCGACGACCTGCAGGGCGGCACCTTCACCATCACCAATGGCGGTACCTTCGGCTCATTGTTCTCGACGCCGATCGTGAATCCGCCGCAAAGCGGCATCCTCGGGATGCACACCATCAAGGAACGCGCCGTGGTCGAGAACGGGCAGGTGGCTGCGGCACCGATGATGTACATCGCGATCAGCTACGACCACCGCATCGTCGATGGCAAGGACGCGGTGCTGTTCCTGGTGGACATCAAGAACCAACTCGAGAACCCGCACAGGATGCTGCTGGGTATCTGATGCCTCAACTCCTTCCCCTTCAAGGGTCCGTGATGGGGATGGTGTCATCGACCGTCGCCTGAATCCAAACCCGTCCCCACCCTACCCTCCCCTTTAATGGGAGGGAAACAACGAGTCAAGGAACCTTCATGGACAAGTTCGATATCATCGTCATCGGCGCCGGCCCGGCCGGTTACGTCTGCGCGATCCGCGCGGCGCAACTGGGCTTGAAAGTGGCCTGCGTCGACGCATTCAAAGGCAAGGACGGCAAGCAGGCGCTCGGCGGAACCTGCCTCAACGTCGGGTGCATTCCTTCCAAGGCGCTGCTGGACTCATCGAAGCAGTTCTGGAACCTGACCCGGCACTTCGACGTACATGGCATCACGGCGAAGGATCCGAAGATCGACGTCACCACGATGGTCGGCCGCAAGGACAAGATCGTCAAACAGTTCACCGGCGGCGTGGCGCTGCTGTTCAAGGCCAACAAGGTCACGCCGTTCTTCGGAACCGGCAAGCTGCTCAAGGGCAACAACGTCGAGGTGACCGGCGCCGATGGCGGCAAGCAGTCGTTGCAGGCTGCCAACGTCATCCTCGCAACCGGCTCGGTGCCGATCGAACTGCCGTTCGCGAAGTTCGACAACAAGTACATCCTCGACAATGCCGGCGCGCTCGACATGGACAAGACGCCGAAACGTCTCGGCGTAATCGGTGCGGGCGTGATCGGCCTCGAACTCGGTTCGGTATGGAAACGCCTCGGCTCGGAAGTCACGATTCTCGAAGCATTACCCGAATTCCTGGGCACCGCCGATCAGGACATCGCGAAGGCGGCGGCACGCGAATTCAAGAAACAGGGCCTCGACATCCATCTCGGCGCCAAGGTCGGCAAGGCCGAGATCAAGAAGAATGCGGTCGAAGTCACCTACGCCGACAAGGACGGCGAGCACAAGGTCACCGTGGACAAGCTGCTTGTCGCGGTCGGCCGCCGCGCGTACACCAAGGATCTGCTCGGTGACGGTACCAGCGTCAAGACCGACGACCGCGCCCGCATCGAGGTGGACGAACACTGCTGGACCGGCGTCGACGGCGTGTGGGCCATCGGCGACTGTGTTCGCGGCGCAATGCTGGCACACAAGGGGTCAGAGGAAGGTGTGATGGTTGCCGAGCTGATCGCGGGCCGCGCCGGACACGTCGACTACGGCGTAATCCCTTGGGTCATCTACACCGAGCCGGAGATAGCCTGGACCGGCAAGACCGAAAAGCAGTGCAAGGACGAAGGCATCCCATACAAGACAGGCTCCTTTCCATTCGCCGCCAACGGCCGTGCCGTGGCGATGAACGAGCCGGCGGGTCTGGTGAAGGTCATTGCGCACGCGGAAACCGATCGCATCCTCGGCGTGCACATGTGCGGCCCGGTGGTGTCCGAACTGATCGCCGAAGCCGTGGTCGCGATGGAATTCAAGGGTGCCGCCGAGGACCTCGCCCGCATCGTCCATGCCCACCCGACCCTCAGCGAAGTCGTGCACGAAGCCGCGCTTTCCGTGGACAAACGCGCGATCCACAAAGCCAATTGAAGTCAGGATGACTCCATCCCGTGCAGTACAGGGACGTACGACGACACGGGATCCAGTTCCAGACAGTTTCGTCCCGGACAGTAGAGGGACGTGTATCGATCCGGGACACAGTTCCTGCTCGTCATCCCGGCGAAAGCCGGGATGACGAACTAGAAGTGGCACGGTTCGTATCACGAATTACTTGGGTGACTAATCACAATGGATTCCGGTTTGCGCCGGAATGACGTACAGGGAATCCACAAAATGCCCGCTCCTCCCTTCCGCGCCTTCCGCATCCACAACGACGAAGCAGGCTATCGCGCCGGTGTCGAGACGATGTCGGCGAGTGATCTTTCGCCTGGCGAGGTCGTTATCAAGACCGCATATTCGTCGGTCAACTACAAGGACGCGCTGGCAGGAACCGGCAAGGGCAAGATCCTGCGCCGCTTTCCATTGAACGGGGGCATAGATGTCGCAGGGCACGTGGTGGCATCCTCCGATGCGCAACTCAAGGAAGGCGACGCGGTGCTGTGCACCGGCTGTGGCCTTTCCGAGACGCGCGACGGTGGTTATGCCGAGTACGCCCGCATGCAGGCGAAGTGGACAATTCCACTGCCACAAGGCTTGTCGCTGCGCGAAGCCATGATCCTCGGCACCGCGGGTTTCACCGCGGGACTCGCGCTGTTCCGTATGCGCGACAATCGCCAATCACCGAAACTCGGGCCCGTCGCGGTCACGGGCGCTACCGGCGGCGTCGGAATGCTGGCCATCGACATCTTCTCGCGCGCCGGTTTCGAGGTGCATGCGATCAGCGGCAAACCCGAACACGCGGATTTCCTGAAATCCATCGGCGCCAACCAAATACTCGACCGCCGCGAACTCAACCTCGGCGATCATCCACTGGAATCGATGCGCTTCGGCGGCACGGTTGACAGCGCCGGTGGCCGATTGCTGACACAACTGCTGGCTTGTACCGCGCCGTATGGCAACGTCGCCAGCATCGGCCTCGCTGCAGACAGCAACATCGACACCACCGTGATGCCCTTCATCATCCGCGGCGTCAGCCTGCTCGGCATCGCTTCGGCTGGAACCGCGCGAGACATCCGCGAAGAGGTTTGGCGGCATCTGGCTTCCGACTGGAAACCCGCGCACCTTGACAGCATCTGCACCCGCGAGGCAACGCTCGACGAACTGTCGGGTGTGTTCGGCGCGATGCTCGCGGGAGAATCATTCGGCCGGACACTGGTTGCCATCGACGTAACCCGATGACTCGATCGTATCTGATGATTCGTTCGTAACTTATTGATTTCACCAATAGTTTCTTCACGATCTCAACATCGTTTCAAGCACAATGCACGGGTTGCCGCAAGCGTGGCGCTTTGGGCCGTGGTTGCCTACAATGCCGGCAACCGTTGTGGGGAGTTCTGCATGGCACGCATCCTGATCGTCGACGATTCGCCGTCCCAACTGGAAGGGTTGAAGCGGCTGGTGGAAAAACTCGGCCACCAAACCCTGACCGCAGTGGATGGCGCCGCCGGCGTGGAAGCGGCCAAGCGCGACAAACCAGACCTCGTCCTCATGGATGTGGTCATGCCCAACCTCAATGGTTTTCAGGCCACGCGTGCGATTTCCAAGGATCCGGACACCTCGCACATTCCGGTGATTCTGGTTACCACCAAGGATCAGGACACGGACAAGGTTTGGGGAATGCGGCAAGGCGCCAAGGCTTTCGTCACCAAGCCGGTGAACGAGGTGGATCTGACCAAGGCGTTGAACGACAATCTCGGCGTCCGTTGAACGCTCTGCACGGATTCAACTGCGCGGATCGAACCCCTTGAACGCCTCCTCGAACGCCGCATAGGCGTCCTTGGCTTTGTCGTCGTCCGCGGGTGGAACCTGGATCGACAAGGCAACGATCTGGTCGCCCGGTGCCCGGCCGGGCATGCCGCGCCCCTTCAGACGCAACTTGCGCCCGCTGCGCGAACCCGCCGGAATTCGCAATTCGACGTTGCCACCCAGCGTCGGCACCGGCACCTTCGCACCCAGCGCGGCTTCCCACGGCGATACCGGCACTTCGACCTCGATGTCGCGGCCGTGCAGCTTGAACTGCGGATCGTCGCGAACGTGTATTTCAAGCATCAGGTCGCCGGTTGGTCCGCCGTTGTAACCGGGCTCACCCTGGCCGCTCAGACGGATGACCTTGCCGGGCAGGATGCCGGCCGGAATGTTGACCTCCAGAGTGCGCTCGCCCGTCGCGTCGCGCAGGCCGAATCTCTGCTTGCCTCCCGAGTACGCCGTGCGCAGGTCGATCTCGACTGCCGCACGCACGTTGTTGCCACGGATCGGACCCCGCTGTTGCGCGCGCGGACCCGCGCCACGGCCGCCGAACAGGGATTCAAAGAAGTCGCTGAACCCACCTGCGTCGCCGCCACCGACATCACGGAACTCGAAGCCACCTGGCGCCTGCTGCTGCCAACCCGGCGGCGGCCGGAAGTTGTCGCCACCACGGTAGCCCCCCGCACGCAGGTTGTCGTAAGCCGCGCGCTTCTGCTTGTCGTGCAGGACCTCGTAGGCCTCGCTGATCGCCTTGAACTTGTCCTCGGCGCCAGCTTCCTTGTTCTTGTCCGGGTGGTACTTGCGCGCGAGCTTGCGATACGCCGACTTGATCTCGTCGTCGCCGGCGCCGGCCTTGACGCCGAGCGTGTCGTAGTAATCCTGGAACTCCATCGAGCCTCCCGCGATCGGACAAGACCTGGGGTGGATCGCTCCGCCGCCGGTTTGATATTACGGGCCAAACCCGCGTACAGGAAATCCCGGGCTTGACCAAACCGCAATCTGGATTCGAACCCATCAAGTGCGGCCAGGTTTTCTCCTCCCCCTTGAAGGGGGGAGGACTTTGGCCACCTAGCCGATCTTGATATCGATCTTGCGCGGCGTGGTTTCCGGGCGCTTGGGAATTTCGATCTCCAGCACGCCGTGCCGGCCAGTGGCGGAAATGCCATCCGGATTGGCGCTGTCAGGCAGCGCAAAGCGACGGTAGAACGCGCCATGCGAACGCTCTACGCGGGTGTACTTGCCGTTCTCGGCCTTGTTCCCGGATTTGCGCTCACCGCGAATCGACAGGATTCCCTTGTCCATGTGCACTTCGATGCCCTTGGGATCGACGCCGGGGATATCGGCCTCGATCACGAAGCGCTTGTCTTCCTCGTGGATGTCCACACGCGGTGCCCACTGGCTGGTGACCACGTCGGACTGGTCGGCATCTTCCAGGTCGAAAAACCGGCCGAACGCCTGCTTGAATTCCTGCGGTAGCGCACCAGTGGCGCCCCAGGGGGTGTGACGAATGGTGTTCATGGGTGTTGCTCCTCTCATTCCAATGACGGTTAGGCCCTACGGGCCGCTTGCGGAATAGGTAGGGCCGCGGCGACAGGTTTCAAGGCTGCGACGAAGCCGTATCGGCGCTAGGATGGCGGGATTCCAAACCCCACCCGGAGTCACCCAGCATGACCATCCAGATCGGCGACCGTATCCCCGCCGCAACCTTCGCCATCCTGCGCGACGGCGTGCAGCAACTGACCACCGACGATGTGTTCAGGGGAAAGAAGGTGGTGTTGTTCTCGGTGCCCGGCGCGTTCACACCAACCTGCTCGGAGCGCCATCTGCCCGGTTACGTCGAGCACTACGACGACTTCAGGAAACGCGGCATCGACGTCGCCTGCATGGCCGTCAACGACGCATTCGTGATGAAAGCCTGGGCCGAGCACCGCAACGCACCCGATGGCATGCTGATGCTGGCCGACGGCAACGCCGATTTCGCCAAGGCGCTGGGCCTTGAAATGGACGGCAGCAAGTTCGGGATGGGCCTGCGCTCCAAACGCTTCGCGCTGTACGCCGAGGATGGCGTCGTGAAGGTGCTCCACACCGAGGCACCCGGAGAGTTCCGTGTGTCCAGCGCGGAGGCGATGCTGGCGGCGATTTGATCAGAGTAGCGCAGCCGAGTCTCTGATACCTCTGCTCCGTGGATGCATCCGGTCTACACTTGCTTTTGAATTCATCAAACCTTTGGGGATAGGGCATGATGTGGGTGAACATTCTGGCGATTTTGCTATCGCCCGTTGTAGCTGTTCTGATAACGGTGTTTCTGCAGAACCGAAAAGAAAGGCAGGATCAGAAGCTGTGGATATTCAACACGCTCATCGGCACGCGACACTCACCAATCGTGAACGAAAATGTGCGTGCGCTTAACATGATCGATGTGGCTTTTCACGACTCTGTCCATGTGCGCCAGCTCTGGCATGAGTACTTCGACATGCTGAATAACGCTGGTATGAACAATCCAAACGGATGGCATCAGCGACAAAATAAAAATCTTGAAATGATCACGGAGATGGCGATGGTCGTAGGATATGGCGCCGCCATAACGCATCTGGACATTGACCGTGTGTACTATCCAACGGGCCTAGGCGAGCAATCGCAAACTTCCCGTGAAATCGCTGTAGAACTCCTTCGCGTTCTTAAGGCGAGCGATGGCATCCAGTTCATTGCAAAGGAACATGCTCCAAAAAACCCTGAGCGGTCCGCCTGAGGGCGCGTAGCGTACCGTTGCCCCCCGGATCAAGTCCGGCTGCAACCTCACCTACCGGCTACCGATCACGCTTCTGATTCTGTCGCTCCGTCCGAGCCGGATGACAAGTCATCGTCGGAACCTGTGTCCGCGCCGTTCGTTTCCACGTTGTCATCGCCCTCATTCTCGATCCGCACCACGCCGACCAGTTTCTCGTCGTCGGGCAGCCGGATCAGGGTGACGCCCTGGGTGTTGCGGCCGACCTGCGAGATCTCGGCGACGCGGGTACGCACCAGCGTGCCCTGATTGGAAATCAGCATCAGTTCGTGGCGCTCGTCGGCGCACACCGCGGCGACCAGCGCGCCATTGCGCCCTGAGCACTGGATTGCGATCACGCCTTGCGAACCGCGGCCCTTGCGCGGGAAATCGGCGAGCGGCGTGCGCTTGCCATAACCGCGCTCGGTTGCGGTAAGCACATCGCAACCATTGGCTTCGGTGCTCTGATCGGCGACGATCATCGACACCAGATGCACGCCATCGGCGAGGCGCATGCCGCGCACGCCACGCGCAGTGCGCCCCATTGGGCGCACTTGCCCACCGGCAAAGCGCGCGGCCTTGCCGTTGGAGGCGAACAGCAGAATATCGCAGTTGCCGTCGGTGAGTTCAGCCTCCACGAGACCGTCGCCGTCGTCGAGACCGATCGCCAGCTTGCCCTTCTGCAACTGGAATTCGAATTCCTTGAGCGGCGTTTTCTTGACGGTACCGTGACGGGTGGCGAAGAACACGAAACGGTTTTCGTCGTACTCGCGTACGGGCAGCACTGCCTGCACCGTCTCGTCTTCCTGCAATGGCAGCAGATTCACGATCGGCCTGCCGCGCGCGCCGGGACTGGCTTCGGGGATGCGGTACACGCTGAGCCAGTACACCCGTCCCGCGCTTGTGAAGGTGAGCAGGGTGTCATGGGTATTGACGATCCACAGCCGTTCGACGAAATCCTCCTCCTTCATGCTGGTCGCGGAACGGCCCCTGCCGCCTCGTTTCTGCGCACGATAAATGTCCAGCGACTGGCGCTTGCAATAGCCGGTGTGCGACAGAGTGACGACCACGTCTTCCTGTTCGATCAGATCCAGCGTTTCCAGATCCTCCTGCGTGTGCAGGATTTGCGTGCGACGTGGATCGCCGTACAGATCCTTCATCTCGATCAGTTCGGTGCGGATCACATCCAGCAGCTTGTCCGGATCCTCGAGGATCGAGATCAGGCCGCGGATGGTCTCCAGCAACTGCTTGTACTCGTCGGTGAGCTTGTCCTGCTCGAGGCCGGTCAGGCGATGCAGGCGCATCTCCAGGATTTCCCTGGCCTGCACCTCCGAAAGTTGATAGCCGTCGTCCTCGAGACCGGCATGCGGATCGAGATCCTCCGGACGAGTCGCCGCCGCTCCTGCCGCCTCGAGCATCGCGCGCACCATGCCCGGTTCCCACTTGCGCGCCAGCATGCGTTCACGCGCCACTTGTGGCGACGGCGAGGTTTTGATCAATTCGATCATCGCGTCGATGTTGGCCAGGGCGACGGTGAGGCCTTCCAGCACGTGCGCGCGGGCGCGCGCCTTGCGCAAATCGAAAATCGTGCGGCGGGTGACGACTTCGCGCCGGTGGCGGATGAAGGACTCGAGGATTTCCTTGAGGTTCAACAGGCGCGGCTGACCCTCGACGAGTGCAACCATGTTGATGCCGAAAGTAACCTGCAACTGCGTCTGCTGGAACAGGTTGTTCAGCACCACGTCGGCCATCGCGTCCTTGCGCACTTCGATCACGACGCGCATGCCGTCCTTGTCGGACTCGTCGCGCAGACCGCTGATGCCCTCGATCTTTTTTTCCTTGACCAGTTCGGCGATTTTCTCGATCAGGCGCGCCTTGTTGACCTGATATGGGATCTCGGTGGCGATGATCGCTTCGTGACCGTGTTCGTTGGTCTCGATTTCGGTTTTCGCGCGCACCAGGATTCGGCCACGGCCAGTTCTGTAAGCGTGGATGATGCCGGCCGCGCCGTTGATGATGCCGGCGGTGGGGAAATCCGGGCCGGGCATATGCTCCATCAACTCGTCGATGCCGAGCCCGGGGTTGTCGATCAGGGCGATGGTGGCGTCGATCACATCGCCCATGTTGTGCGGCGGGATGTTGGTAGCCATGCCGACCGCGATGCCGGCGGAACCATTGACAAGCAGGTTTGGAACACGGGTCGGCAGGACCAGCGGTTCGTGTTCGCTTTCGTCGTAGTTGGGACCGAAATCAACGGTTTCCTTGTCGATGTCGGCCAGCAGTTCGTGGGTCAGGCGCGCCATGCGCACTTCGGTGTAACGCATCGCGGCCGGGCTGTCGCCGTCCACGGAACCGAAGTTGCCCTGCCCGTCCACCAGCAGGTAGCGCAGCGAGAACGGCTGCGCCATGCGTACGATCGCGTCGTAGACCGACGAATCGCCGTGCGGATGGTATTTGCCGATCACGTCGCCGACCACGCGCGCGGATTTCTTGTACGACTTGTTCCAGGCGTTGCCCAGTTCGTTCATCGCGAACAACACGCGGCGATGCACCGGCTTGAGACCGTCGCGCACGTCCGGAAGCGCGCGGCCCACGATCACGCTCATCGCGTAGTCGAGGTAGCTCTGGCGCATCTCGTCCTCGATATTGACGCGAATTACTTCACTGGCGGGCTCTGCCATCCGCATGTTTCCTGTGTCGGGTGAACGCAAAAGGCGCGGGTTTCAGAACGCGACCCGCGCCTCGAAATCAGCCTTGCAATTGTATCACAACCGCACCCGAAAAAGTCCGAAAAACTTCAATTATCACGCCAACTTACGGAGCATCTTCAGGGTTTTTCTCGGACTTGGCAGCAGCGCCCTTTGGATCCCCCGAGAATACCCATTGGCGGGCGCCCAGAAAGTTCACCGCCGAGCCCGGCAGCGAGCCCACGGCTACGCCAATCGCGGGCCAGCTCTGCACAAAATG
This sequence comes from Rhodanobacteraceae bacterium, assembly GCA_050737995.1. Classification (GTDB taxonomy): domain Bacteria; phylum Pseudomonadota; class Gammaproteobacteria; order Xanthomonadales; family Rhodanobacteraceae; genus 66-474. The sequence goes on along the minus strand of JBOHYR010000141.1, from coordinate 17,113 downwards.
CGAAAAATAGACCACCACTGCATAGGTCGCGTAATTGAGCGCGAAACCCGCGGACATCGCGACCATGTAACGCGACCATTCGCCAAAAAGCGTGTAGTCGCCGCGCTTGTGAAAGGTGAAGTGCCGGTTGAACAACCAGGTCGCGGTGGCCGCGCAGGCGAACGAGAACAGGCGCCCCACGTATGGATCGGCATTCAGTTTGCTGACCAGCAATTGCACGATGCCGGCATCGACGATGAAGCCGATGAAGCCGCCGACTCCGAACCACCCCAATTGCTTGGATATGTGCCACATTCAGCGTGGGACCGACCGGCGGAACAATGCGGTCAGTGCAGCTTCGTCGGGTCGTGCGATCACGCCACGCTCGGTGACCAGTATGTCGATCAGGTCGTGTGGCGTGACATCGAACACGGGATTCCACGCCTCGGCACCCTCGACAACCGTGCGCCGCCCCGCATGGCCGAGTAGTTCCACCGGATCGCGCAACTCGATGCTGATGGCGTCGCCGTCGGGTGCCGACAGGTCCACCGTGGTCGATGGCGCCACCACCATGAACTTCACGCCGTGGTGCCTTGCCACGATCGCAAGCTGGTAGGTACCGATCTTGTTGGCGGTATCGCCATTCGAGGCCACGCGATCCGCGCCAACGATTATCCATTGCACCGCACCGGACTTCATCAGGTGTGCAGCAGCAGCATCGACGATCAGTGTAGCCGGGATGCCGTCGCGCTTGAGTTCCCACATCGTCAGCCGCGCACCCTGCAGCCACGGCCGGGTTTCGTCCGCGTACACGCGCACGATGTTTCCTGATGCGAAGCCGGACCGGATCACGCCCAGCGCCGTGCCGTAGCCGGAAGTGGCGAGCGAGCCGGTATTGCAATGCGTCAGCACTCCGCTTCCGGGTTCGATCAGGGCCGCGCCCATCGCACCCATCGCGCGATTGGCAGCGAGATCCTCGTCCTGGATGGCCTGTGCTTCGCACACCAGCGAGTCGGCATCTGCGCCGGCATCAATCCGCGCACGCATCCGGTCCAGCGCTGCCATCAGATTGACCGCCGTGGGGCGCGCCGCACGCAGCGTCGTCAAGGCATCATCCAGATCGTCGCCACGTTGCGTGGCCAGCACCACGCCCCAGGCTGCCGCAATCCCGATCGCGGGCGCGCCACGCACAACCAGATCGCGGATCGCCTGCGCCACTTCATCGGCATTGCGGCATTCGATCCAGGCCTCCTCGAACGGCAATTTGCGCTGATCGAGAAGATGCAGGCGGTCGCCTCGCCACTGCACCGCACGCAAGCTGTCGTGCGCCGGGGCGCCGCTCCGGGAGTCCATGATCAATGCAGACTTCACGCGTTCCATACGGCGGCAAAGCGTAGCACGCGCCGCCCGGCGCCATCCGGCGCAGCGTCGTCCAGTTCCATTCGTCGCTCAATCCTGTTGCGGAATCAGAAGCCACAACAGGATGTAGACAAAAATACCCGGGAACGCCGCCGAGAAGATCGAGAATAGGACATAAACGATGCGGGCCAGGGTCGGATCCAACCCGAAGTAATCGGCAACGCCGCCAATCACGCCTGCGAGCACGCGGTCGCTGCGCGAGCGCCTCAACGGTGGGTGCGTAGTCATCTCATCGCTCTCATGGCAACGTCGATGCGTCCAGTCTACTTCGTCCGCTTGCCAAGCCACTCGTGGATCGCCGACGGCACTTCGCGCTGTGCACGACCGGACACGTAGATGCCGATGTGGCCACCCTTGAATTCGAGCTGGGTGTAATCCTTCGTTCCAACCAGATTTTTCATCGGCCGAGATGCCGATGGTGGCACCAGGTGGTCGTGGATCGCGAATATGTTGAGCACCGGGATCGTGATGTTCTTCAGGCTTATGTTCTTGCCGCCGATCTTGAGTCCACCCTTGACCAGCTTGTTGCCCTGATAGAACTCCTTGATGAATTCGCGGAACGCCTCGCCGGCCTGGTCGGGAGAATCGAAGATCCACTTCTCCATCCGCAGGAAGTTTTCCAGCTCGACCTTGTCATCGAGGATGTCCAGCATCGCAACATACTTCTGCTGGTTCAGCCGCACCGGTTTCAGCGTCAGGTAACACCAGTTCATCAAATCCGCCGGCACGTTGCCGAGCGTATCCACGAACAGGTCGACATCCATGTCGCGGGTCCAGTGCGAGAGCATGTTGCCCGGCGTGTGGAAATCGACCGGCGTCACCATCGTGATGAGATTCTGCAATTTCTCCTGGTGCAACGACGCGAAACACAGAGAAAACGCGCCGCCCTCGCAGATGCCGAGCAGGTTGATCTTCCTGACGCCCGCGTGCTTCGCCACCACGTCGACGCTGCGGCGAATGTAGCCATTGATGTAATCGTCCAGCGTCAGCCAGCGGTCCGCGCCATCCGGATAACCCCAGTCGATGATGTAGACGTCTTCGCCGAGCGCCAGCAAATTCTTGACCAGCGAGCGGTCCTCCTGGAGGTCCACCATGTAGGGCCGATTGACCAGCGCGTAGCAGATCAGGATCGGCGTCTTCGCCGTCGGATTCCCGGCCCCCTTGTAGCGATAGACGACGACCTTGTCCTCGCGATAGATCGGCTCCTTGTCGGTGGCGCCGTAATCGACGTCCTCGACTTCGCGCAGGGTGCGGACGCTCGCCGCCAGCTTCTGTTGCGCGCTCAGGGCTTCATCGAGCGCGCGCTTCGGGTCGATGCGGATGGGGTCCATCATGCCTTCTCCTTGCCTGTCGATTTGCGCGCCTTGCGCGGCGCGTTGCGGGTGGGGGTCCGCTTTTTGGCAAGCCCGGGGGCACCCGCCCGCTTGAGGCGCGCAACCTCGTCGCGCAAGGCAGCCACCTCGGCGGCCAACGCCGGCAGCTGCTCTGCATGATTGCGAGCTTCGCGACGCACGTCGTGGAGGTACTTGCCCATGCTGTCGATCTCGCTGCGCGTGGGGATGCCGAGATTGCTGGACACGCGTTCGACGGCCTGTTGCGCATGCTTGCGCACCCGCATCTGCGCATTGACCAGAGCGCCGTATACCTCGCGAAATTCGTCGGACAGGGCGACTTCCGCATAAGCGTCCTCGGCCGCCTCCACCCACAGGTCGTAAAGGCGACGCACGGTATCGATCTGGGGGCCAGCATCCGAGCGCTCGGTGAGCTTGTCCTCGAACACCTCGAATGCACGCCGGCTGGCGCGTGCGATGAGGATGTTGTAGCGGTTGGTCTCGCGCTGGTAATCCAGACACGCCGTGGCCATCTGCTGGTAGTACTCCTGATGCTCGCGCAGGTAGCCGAACGCGGGCATCTCGAGCAACGCGCGCGCCTCGGCCATCATCGGCTCGAACCCCTGCATCATCTGCTCGAAGCCTTTTGCGCCATGGCCCGCGAGCTCGCGCATCGCGCGCGCCATCGGATTGTCGAACAGGGCCGCATCAGCGCCGGGAAAATTGAACGATTCGCGCACCATGTCCGTCCATGCGTGCGGATCGGTTTTGCCAGCGGCGCCCTTGTCGGCCAGCGATTCCAACAAGGAAAAATAGCTGCGCGCGCCGCCGAGCAGTCGTTCGACCACCTCACTCTGCGTGTCGCCCGCCTTCCTGGCATTGAACATCCGGGACCACTGCTCGAGGCCTTCGTGCCAAGGCCCCTCGGTCATGGACGCCTGCGAAGAACCGGCGTCGAACGCCTTGCGCGTGGCATCCGCCCATGCGTCCCAGTATTGCCGCGACATGTTCTGCCAGTCGCCCAACGTGTCCGCTGAATCCGGCGTTTTGGCCATGAAACTGATCTCCCGATACGTAGTCAGCTATGGTATCGGCGTCAATGCTGCGCCGCAACAAAATGTCCGGCGCCGATCCCGCTCGGACGCGCGCCCACGACGAACGGCACTGTCGGGCCCGCCTTCGTTGACAGATGCTGACGGCCTGCGTCGTCCACGTGCGGACGCCACCGCATTTTCGTTGAGGGGAATGCCATGTACAAACTCGGCTCGATGCTGTTTGTCCTGCTTGCCACGGCACTTGCTTTTGCCATGGCGCCGGCGCAGGCCTCCAACGATTCGCTCGTGCTTCTGCGCTACCCGACTATGTCGAAAACGACGATAGCATTCGAGTATGGTGGCGAACTCTGGGAGGTTCCACGTGCCGGCGGGCAAGCCCATGTGCTGGCGAGCGGCATGGACTTGCTTACCACGCCGATTTTTTCCCCCGACGGCTCGATGGTCGCCTTCACCGGTACCTTCGACCACAACACCGACGTGTATGTGGTGCCAGCGGACGGCGGGCAGCCGCGGCGCCTGACCTGGCACCCGGGTCCGGACGTGGCCGTTGGCTGGACGCCAGATGGCAAAAGCATTCTTTTTCGGTCGCATCGCCACAGCCATTCCGATCCGAACCAGCTCTACACGGTATCGGTCGAGGGGGGATTTCCGAAGGAGTTGCCGCTTTCGATGGCCGAAGTAGGCTCGTATTCGCCCGATGGTGCGCGTCTCGCCTATGTGCCGGGGTTTCAGTGGGAAGCATTCTGGAAGGGCTACAAGGGAGGCCAGCACACACAAATCTGGATTTCACGGCTGTCAGATTCCAGCACGGTTCGTGTCCCTGACGAAAACGCCAACGAGAACGATCCGATGTGGGTCGGCAACGACGTATATTTCCTCTCCGACCGGGACGGTTCGATTACGTTGTTCGCGTACGACGTCGCGAGCGGAAAATTCGGCAAGCTCATCGACAATACCGGCTTCGACATCACCTCGGCCTCGGCGGGTCCGGGCGGAATCGTCTATTCGCAATTCGGGCAGCTGCGCATTTACGACTACACGGACGGCAAGACTCACGCGGTCCCGGTCACGGTAGCGGGCGACCTGCCGCAACGTCGGCCGTACTTCCAGGACGTCGCCAAGCAAGTCAGGGACCCGTCCATTTCTCCGAATGGCGTGCGCGCGGTATTCGAGGCTCACGGCGACATCCTCTCCGTGCCCACCAAGCACGGCAGCATCGTCAACCTGACGCACAGCCCCGGCGCGATGGACCGCGATCCGGCGTGGTCACCAGACGGCAATTCGGTGGCTTACTTCTCCGACCGTGACGGCGAGTATGACCTTTACATCCGCAAGCAAGACGGCACGGGTGCGGCGCGCAAGGTCGCGCTCGGCCAGAACGACGCCTATTACTACGACCTGACCTGGTCGCCGGACAGCAAAAAGGTATCGTTCTCCGACCAGAAGGACCAGCTCTGGCTGGTGAACCTCGCGGCTGCTCGCCCGCAGCCCGTGAAGGTGGCGACCAACAGCTTCGACAGTGATTTCGATGCAGGCTGGTCGCCCGATAGCCGCTGGATCGCCTATACCGAGATCATGCCCAATGACATGGACGCGATCTTCATCTATTCCCTGGCCGACGGCAAGACACACCAGGTTACCGACGGTGCGAGCGACAGCGCATCGCCGCAGTTCGACCCGAACGGGAAATATCTCTACTTTCTCTCCAGCACCAATTCGGGGCCGACCCACGATTTCGACTTGGCTTCGTTCGCACGCCCGGTTTCGAGCCACGTTTATGCGGTGACACTTGAGGCCGGTACGGCCTCGCCGATAGCGCCGGAGGCCGGATTCGAGAAACCCGGCGCAGACAAACCCGACAAGGGAAAGACAGACGACAAGCAGGACAAAAAACCGCCGAACGTTGCGATCGACTTTCAGAACCTGCGCTCGCGGGTGGTCGCATTGCCGATCAAGGCCGCCAACTACACCGGACTCACGGTGGGAAAGAGCGGCGAACTTTTTCTTCAGAAAGCGCCGCGCGCGCTCATGGAGTCTGACCAGACGCCGTTCGGTGTTCCGGTTTCGGTGAAGCAATTCAGTCTCAAGTCGAAGAAGACCCAAGACATCATCGACAACGTAACCAGCTTCGAACTGGCGGCTGACGGCGAACAAATGCTTTACCAGCAGGGACCAAAATGGTTCATTGCCGATGCCAAACCCAAGGCCAAACCCACGCAACTCCAACTCGACGACATGCGGGTGCGTGTCGTACCGCACCAGCAGTGGGACCAGATGTATCGCGAGGCATGGCGGATCCAGCGGGCCTTTTTCTACAACCCGCTTTTCGACGGCCTCGACATCAACGCTGCCGAAAAGGAGTTCGCGAACTATCTGCCGGGCATTGCGAGCCGCGACGGCCTGAGTTTCCTGTTCCGCGAAATGATGAGCTACATGGCCGTAGGGCACATGTTCATCTATGGTGGCTACGTACCGAAGATGCAGGAAATCAAGGTCGGCCTGCTCGGCGCCAACTATTCCGTCGAGCACGGCCGCTACCGGATCACCCGTATCTTTACCGGTGGCGAGTGGAATCCCGGCGTGTATGCGCCCCTCGCCCAACCAGGGCTCAAGGTCAAGACGGGAGATTATCTGCTGGCGGTGAATGGCACGCCTATCTTGGGTAACGACAATATCTTTCAGGCATTCGAGGATCTGGCGGATCAAAGCGTGACTCTGACCGTCGGCCCGAACCCCGACATGGCCGGCGCGCACACGATCACGGTCAAGACCATCCCCAACGAATTCAAATTGCGCAACATTGCCTGGATCGACCACAACATTGCAGTGGTGAACAAGCTCTCCGGCGGCAAGCTCGGCTATGTCTACCTACCCGATACGGAATGGGGCGGGCTCACAAACTTCAACCGCTACTTTTTCTCGCAAGTCGACAAACAGGGCGTGATCGTCGACGAGCGCTTTAACCACGGAGGTTCGTTGTCCGATTACATCATTCAGTATCTGAATCGCAAACCGATGGCCTTCGGCGTCGTCCGATGGGGCGAACGCACCACCATGGTGATCCCGCAAATGCAGATTCCCGGGCCGAAAGTGATGATCATCAACCAGTTCTCGGGCTCAGGCGGGGACGCCCTGCCGTGGTACTTCAAGATGGCCAAGATCGGGACACTCGTGGGCGAACGCACCTGGGGTGGATTGGTCGGCATCGGCGGTTATCCGGAGCTGATGGATGGCGGCGGCATCACCTCGCCTCGTACCGCGGTGGAAGGCTTGGACGACACCTTCCCGGTCGAGAACCACGGCATCGCCCCGGACGTCACCGTGTGGCAGGATCCGAAACTGATACGCGAGGGCCACGATCCGCAACTCGAACGCGCCGTGGAAATCGCCATGCAGCAGCTGCAGGTCAGCCCGCCACCCCTCTACCAGCGGCCACCGTGGCGCGACTACCATCCGCACCTGCCGCCGTTGCCGGTCGTAATTCCCGAGGATCAAGCCACGCACTGACAATGGCAATCTGCGCGGTATGCACTAGCGCAAGCTGGCGTTGATCGCTTCCAGTTTTGCTGTACCTGGGCACAGTTCACGTTCTCCGAGCGTGTTGAACGCCCCCGGAATAGTATCGAGGTGCGCGTGCAGATCGGGCGCTTCCGGATCCACATACAACAGTCCCGTGACGATTTCGCCGCGCGCCTGACAGGCGTGCAGGTAGTTCATCGCCGCGACACGGTCGCCAGTGTCGTGGCTTTCCGGCAGTTTGCGCAGGCGCAGCACGCTGCCGTCGTGCTGGCGGACGTCGCGCACTTCACCGGGCGGGTAGTCGACTGTGATTTCGTTGCGGGGTGAAATGAAATCCATCCGGCACAACGCGTGGTTGTGCTCGCGCACGTAGTCGTAGCTCTTGGTGCTGCCCTCGTGGTTGTTGAACGCGACGCACGGGCTCAGCACATCGACAAATGCCGCGCCCTTGTGCGTCATGGCGGCCTTCAGCAGCGGCACGAGCTGCGTCTTGTCGCCGGAAAAACTGCGCGCGACGAAACTGGCGCCAAGCTGCAGTGCCATGCCGACCATGTCCACTGGAGCATCGGTGTTGAGCGCGCCTTTCTTCGATTTGCTGCCCTGATCCGCCGTTGCAGAGAACTGGCCCTTGGTAAGGCCATACACACCGTTGTTTTCGACAATGTAGACCATGTCCACCCCGCGCCTGATCGCGTGCACGAACTGGCCGATGCCAATGGACGCGCTGTCGCCGTCGCCCGACACACCTAGATACAGCAACTCCCGGTTGGCGAGGTTGGCGCCGGTCAGCACCGAAGGCATGCGCCCGTGCACTGCATTGAAACCGTGCGAGGCGGACAGGAAATACGTTGGTGTCTTGCTGCTGCAGCCGATACCGGAAATCTTCGCCACGCGGTGTGGCTTGATATCCAGTTCCCAACAGGCTTGGATAATCGCAGCGGAAATCGAGTCGTGTCCACAACCCGCGCAAAGTGTCGAGATCGCACCCTCGTAATCGCGGCGCGTGAACCCGACGCCGTTGCGTTGCAGCGAGGGATGATGGATTTTCGGTTTGGGCAGGTAAGTCATCTCAGGCCACCTTGTCGTCACGAAGCCTGGTGATTTCGGCGCCGCGCAAACGTTCGGCGATAGCCTTGACTATGAAGCGCGCGGTGATCGGCGTGCCGTCGTAGTGCAGGATCGGGACGAGACGCGCGGGATCGATTTCGAACTGCTCGATGAGCAATGCGCGCAACTGTGCGTCGCGGTTCTGCTCGACAACGAAAATGTGATCGTGTCGGTCGATGAACTCCAGCACCGAATCCGCAAAGGGGTAACCTCGTACCCTCAGCGCGTCCATGTGCATGCCGTCGGCGTCGAGCTTCGCGATCGCCTCGGCCATCGACGGCGACGTCGAGCCAAAATGGATCGCTCCATGTTTCGTCGGTTGCAATGCGCGATGCAATACCGGTTGCGGCAACAGCGTCTTCGCGGTCTCGAGCTTGCGCTGCAATCGCCGCATGTTTTCAATGTAATCCTCGCCCCGCTCCGAATACTTTGCGTCGGCGTTCTTGCTTGTGCCACGGGTGAAAAAGCTCCCGCGCGTCGGGTGCGTGCCGGGGTACGTCCGATACGGTATGCCGTCGCCGTCGACATCGCGGTAGCGGCCAAATGCCGAGCCCGTCTCGAGTTCTTGCGCACTCAACACCTTGCCGCGATCGTAACGGCGCGCATCATCCCACTCGAACGGCTTGCACAGCCGGTGGTTCATGCCGATGTCCAGGTCGCTCAGCACGAACACCGGCGTTTGCAGCCGGTCGGCGAGATCGAGCGCCTTGGCCGCGAAATCGAAACACTCGTTCGGATCTTCCGGAAACAACAGCACATGGTTGGTGTCGCCATGCGAGGCATGCGCACAGAACGCCACATCCGATTGCTGGGTGCGGGTCGGCATGCCGGTCGACGGGCCGCCACGTTGCACGTCGACGATCGTCACCGGAATTTCGGCAAAGTACGCGAGCCCTATGATCTCGTTCATCAGCGAGATGCCCGGGCCAGAGGTTGCGGTGAAGGCGCGTGCACCGTTCCAGCCGGCGCCGGCCACCATGCCGATCGAAGCGATTTCGTCCTCGGCCTGCACGATCGCATAACGATGCTTTCCAGTCTCCGGTTCGACGCGCAATTTCGCACAGTACTTCTGGAAGGCTTCGGCCAGCGACGACGAAGGCGTGATCGGGTACCACGCGCACACCGTCGCGCCGCCGTACACCATGCCGAGCGCGGCGGCACTGTTGCCGTCCACGAAGATTTGATCTCCCACGGCGTCACGGCGTTCGATTCGCAGGCCGATCGGTTCGATGCTTTTCCCGGCGTATTCGCGCCCGAGATCCAAAGCGTGCACGTTGGGTTCCAGCAGCGCCTGCTTGCCCTTGTACTGCTCGCCTATCAATTGCACGGTCACGTCGCGCTCGATGCCAAGCAGCGTGGACAACGCGCCGAGATACATGATGTTCTTGAACAACTGGCGCTGGCGCGGATCGTCCCACGTCTGATTGGCGATGTCGGTCAGCGGCACACCGATCCTGACAACGTCATCGCGGAACTTCGATTTTGGCAGCGGCTTGCTGTTGTCGTAAAACAGGTAACCGCCCGGCGCGATGCCCGCCACATCGGCGTCCCAGGTCTGCGGGTTCATCGCGACCAGCAGGTCGTAACCACCGCGTCTGCCCAGCCAGCCGGCCTCGCTGACGCGCACCTCGTACCAGGTCGGCAGGCCCTGGATGTTCGATGGAAAGATATTGCGCGGGCTGACCGGAACGCCCATGCGCAGGATGCACTTGGCGAACAGCTCGTTCGCCGAGGCGGAGCCGGAACCATTGACGTTGGCGAACTTGACGACGAAGTCGTTGACTGCCTCCATCGGCTTCATGCAGTCACCTTTTTCTTCGCGGGACGCGCGGAATAATCCTCACCACGTCCGGCATAGGACTCGGCGAACAGGAATCGCTGCATGTCCCACGCACCCGTCGGGCAGCGCTCCGCGCACAGCCCGCAGTGCAGGCATACGTCCTCGTCCTTGACCATCACGCGACCGGTCTTGACCTGCCCCGACACATACAAATCCTGTTCCGTGTTCTGCGCCGGCGCGGTCAGGCGTGTGCGCAGATCGGCCTCGTCGCCGTTGGCGGTAAAGCTGATGCAGTCCATCGGGCACACATCGACGCACGCATCGCACTCGATGCAAATGTCCTTGCTGAAGACCGTCTGCACATCGCAATTGAGACAGCGTTGCGCTTCCTTCCACGCGGTCTGCAAATCGAAACCGAGTTCGACTTCCTGGTGGATATTGGTGAGCGTCTTTTCCTTCGGCGCCCACGGCACGATGTAACGCTCATCCGGAGAAATGTCGTTGTCGTAGCTCCACTCATGGATACCCATTTTCTGCGAGACGAGGTTGGTCAGCGGCGGCGGCCGCTTGCGCACATCCTCATCCTGCAACATGTTGTGGATCGAGACCGCGGCCTGATGGCCATGCTCGACCGCCCAGATGATGTTCTTGGGTCCGAATGCCGCATCGCCACCGAAGAACACCTTGGGCAACGACGACTGCATCGTCAGTTTGTCGAGTTTCGGCATTCCCCATTCGTCGAATGCCATGCCGAGGTCGCGCTCTATCCACGGAAATGCGTTTTCCTGGCCCACCGCGATCAGCACCTCGTCGCATTCGAACAAACGATCGGGTTCCCCAGTCGGCAGCAATTTGCGCTTGCCGCTGGCTTCGTGCTCGGCCCGCATCGGCGTGAACCACATGCCGGTCAACTTGCCGTTTTCATGTACAAACGATTTGGGATTGAGCCAGTTCAGGATCTCGACGCCTTCGTGCTCGGCGTCCTCCTTCTCCCACGGGCTGGCCTTCATCTCCTCGTAGCCGGAGCGCACAATCACTTTCACATCATCGCCGCCGAGACGCCGCGCGCTGCGGCAGCAATCCATCGCGGTATTGCCGCCACCCAGCACGATTACGCGCTTGCCGACTTTCTTGACGTGCCCGAAATACACCGAGGCCAGCCATTCGATGCCAACATGGATCTTGGCCTCTGTCTCGTCGCGCCCAGGGATGTGCAGGTCGCGCCCGCGCGGCGCGCCGCAGCCGATGAAGATCGCGTCGAAATCTTCCGCGAGCAGCGACTTCAGGGAATCAATCTCGCGGTTGCCGACAAGTTCGACATCCAGATCGAGGATGTAACCGACTTCCTCGTCGATCACCGCTTCCGGCAACCGAAAACGCGGCACCTGGGTGCGCATGAAACCGCCACCCTTGGCGTCGGTCTCGAAAATCGTGACGTGATAGCCAAGCGGTGCAAGATCGCGCGCGACGGTGAGCGAGGCCGGCCCGGCGCCCACACAGGCGATCCTGAAACGCCCTGCGCCCGGTACCGGATCGGGCAATCGCTCGCGCATGCGCTTGTCGATATCGGCGCTGCGGTTGTCGGCCGCCACGCGCTTCAGGCGGCAGATCGCGACCGGTTCGGGCTTCGATTTGTCTTGAATCGGGCCGTTGTTTTCCTCGACCCGTCCGCGCCGGCAGGCCGGTTCGCAGGGCCGGTCGCAGGTGCGCCCGAGAATGCCCGGAAATACATTGGAATCCCAGTTGAGCAGGTAAGCGTCGTCGAAACGCCCGGCTGCGATCATCCGGATGTAGCGCGGCACCTGGGTGTGCGCGGGACACGCCCACTGGCAGTCAACTACCTTGTGGAAATACTCCGGCTTGCGGATGTCCGTCGGTTGCATCGCGCCCTCCAGCACCGGTAACGGCACGCCGAGTCTAGCCGTTTTGCAACGAAACGAAAGGGGCTGGAGAGCAAAAACGAAAACGGACCCTGAGGCCCGTTTTCGTTTTCCAGCAAACCTCTCTGATCACCTGGATCAGGATTCGGCCATCCTTGGCCCGACTGTTCAACGAGGCATCACGCGCTCGCGGCTTCCTCTTCGGTCACGGCCTTCATCGACAGGCGGATGCGGCCCTGCTTGTCGACTTCCAGCACCTTGACCTTGACGATGTCGCCTTCCTTGAGCTTGTCGGAGACCTTCTCGACGCGCTCGTTGGAAATCTGCGAAACGTGCACCAGGCCGTCCTTGCCGGGAAGAATGGTGACGAACGCGCCGAAGTCCATCAGCTTAACGACCTTGCCCTCGTAGATGCGACCCGGCTCGACGTCGGCCACGATCTGCTCGATGCGGTGCTTGGCCGCATCGGCGGCTTCACGGTTGACCGAAGCGATGACCACGGTGCCATCGTCGTTGATGTCGATGGTGGTACCGGTTTCCTCGGTGATCGAACGGATGGTCGCGCCGCCCTTGCCGATCACTTCGCGGATCTTGTCGGGGTGGATCTTGATGGTCAGCAGGCGCGGCGCGTACTCGCTCATTTCGCCCCGCGGCGTGCTGATCGCCTTGGCCATCTCGCCGAGGATATGCATGCGACCCTGGTGCGCCTGCGCCAGCGCGGTGCGCATGATTTCCTCGGTGATGCCGTCGATCTTGATGTCCATCTGCAGTGCGGACACGCCTTCGGCGGTACCGGCCACCTTGAAATCCATGTCGCCGAGGTGATCCTCATCGCCCAGGATGTCGGAGAGCACAACGAAATCGTTGCCTTCCTTGACCAGGCCCATCGCGATGCCCGCCACCGGCGCGGTCAGCGGCACGCCGGCATCCATCATCGCCAGCGACGAACCGCACACCGAAGCCATCGACGAGGAGCCGTTGGATTCGGTGATCTCGGAAACCACGCGAATCACGTAAGGGAACTCTTCCATCGACGGCTTGACCGCCTGCACGCCGCGTCTTGCCAGGCGGCCGTGGCCGATCTCGCGGCGCTTGGGGCCCATCATGCGGCCGGTCTCGCCCACCGAATACGGAGGGAAGTTGTAGTGGAACAAGAAGGTATCCTTGGACTCGCCTCCCGGCGCGTCGATGATCTGCGAATCGCGGCCGGTGCCGAGCGTGACGGTGACCATCGCCTGGGTTTCGCCGCGGGTGAACAGCGCCGAGCCATGGGTACGCGGCAACACGCCGACGCGTACGCTGATCGGACGGACGTCGTCGAGCTGGCGGCCATCGATGCGTACCTTGGTCTTGAGCACGCTGTCGCGCATCGTGTGATATTCGATATCCCCGAATTCCTTGCCGATGTCGGCGGCCGGCCAACCCTTGGCCTCGACCTGCGGCTTCAGGGCTTCAATGACATCTGCCTTCAACGCGGCAATTGCGTCGCGGCGCTGCAGCTTGTCCTTGACCTGGAAGGCCTGCGCCAGCTTGTCACCGACTTCGCCACGCACCGCCGCGACCAGTTGCGGGTCGCGTGTCGGCGCCTGCCAGTCCCACGAGGGCTTGCCGACTTCGGTAGCCAGCTCGGCGATCGCGCGGATCGCGGCCTGCATTTCCTTGTGGCCGAACGTCACCGCACCCAGCATCACGTCCTCGCTCAAGAGCTTGGCTTCGGATTCCACCATCAGCACCGCGTTGCCGGTACCGGCGACGACCAGGTCCAGGTCGGACGTGGCAAGCTCGGCTTCGGTGGGGTTGAGCAGGTATTTGCCGCCGGCGTAGCCCACGCGCGCGGCGGCGATCGGGCCCTTGAACGGAACGCCGGCCAAGGTCAGCGCGGCGGACGCGCCCAGCAACGCCGGGATATCACCATTCACTTCCGGGTTCAGCGACAGGACCGTGGCTACCACTTGCACTTCGTTCTTGAATTCGTCGGGGAACAGCGGACGGATCGGACGATCGATCAGGCGACTTGTGAGCGTCTCCTTTTCGGTCGGGCGACCTTCACGCTTGAAAAAACCGCCGGGAATGCGACCCGCAGAGTAGAACTTTTCCTGATAGTCGACGGTGAGCGGGAAGAAATCCTGGCCTTCGCGCGCCTTGTGCGCCGCGGTCGCCGCGACCAGCACCACGGTGCCAGCCATCGAGACCAGCACGGAACCACTCGCCTGCCGGGCGATCTCACCGGTTTCAATGGTGACCGGGTGCTGGCCGTACTGGAAAGTCTTGGTTACTTTTGCCACGGGAATTGTCCTGTTTTGAGTGCGTTCGAGGCGAACGCCGAAAGCCGGCGAGCGTTCGGATTCGACGGCTGCCGGCGCCAAGATTCAGAGATGCCTGATTCTGGAGTGCGTGGTATTCAGCGACGCAAGCCGAGACGACCGATGAGCGTCTGGTAGCGCTCGGCGTCCTTGCTCTTGAGATAGCCGAGCAGGCGGCGACGATGATTGACCATTTTCAGCAGACCGCGACGCGAGTGGTGATCCTTCTTGTGTGTCCCGAAGTGATCGGACAGTTGCTGGATGCGGGCGGACAACAGCGCGACCTGAACCTCCGGCGAGCCGGTGTCGGTCGGCGCGCGGCGGTATTCCTCGATGATCTTGCCGGTTTGTTCGTTGGAAAGCGGCATGGGAGCCTTCTTGGTGGATGCGGGATTCCAGCACGTGGCTTGTGCAACGGCACCTTGAGGGTGCCGTTGCACAAGCCGCCGCCGGGATGGTTCGAACCCGGTTCACGGGGTCCGATGAGCCGGATATTCTAGCCGCAACAGACGGTTGGCGACAAGGGAACCCTTGAATGACTTGCCGCACTGCCCGTCGCATCCATCTTCTGGCTCGCCTTGAAAAACGCCCCGGACAAGCCGGGGCGTTCAAGACAGCGACCAGAGCCTCGCGGGCCCTGGATTACTTCGCGCCGGAAGACGGCGCCGAGGACGCAGGCTTCTTGGCGTGGTGATGCATCTTCGAGTGATGCTTCTTGGCGTGATGATGTCCTGCCTTGGCGGTCTTGTGTCCGGCCTTGGCCCTGGTGGTCTGCGCCATCGGTGTTGAACTGGCAGGCGTGGTCTGGACGGCAAAAGCCGGGATCGAGAACGCGGCCGCCACGAAGGCGGCAAGGATCAGCTTACGCATTGCAATGGTCTCCTGGAAATGCACGGGCCACGATGACCCGGCGGCGCGCATATTCTGCCTGATTGGCAGTCTGGATGCTGAACGCCAAATGAAAAATTTTTGTTGCCCGGCTTGCCACGCCACGTGAGAAAGCATTGACCGTCGCTCCGCGGTTCGCCATTCTGGCCGGCGGCACCTTTTGCCCTGCCGGAACGCATCCCATGGCCGCTTCCACCCGCTACAACGCCGCCGATATCGAAGTGCTGTCGGGCCTTGAACCCGTGCGCCGCCGGCCCGGCATGTACACCGATACCACACGTCCGAACCACCTCATTCAGGAAGTGGTCGACAACTCCGTCGACGAGGCGCTGGCGGGTCACGCAAATCAAATCGACGTTACCGTTCACAAGGACGGTTCGGTCACTGTCAGCGACGACGGCCGCGGCATGCCGGTCGACATCCACCCCGGCGAAGGCGTGCCCGGCGTGGAGCTGATCCTCACCCGGCTGCATGCCGGAGCCAAGTTCTCGAACCGCAACTACACGTTCTCGGGCGGCCTGCACGGCGTGGGCGTATCGGTGGTCAATGCGCTGTCATCGTTTCTCGAAGTGCTGATCCGGCGCGAAGGCGCCGAATACCGGATGCGCTTCAAGGACGGCGAGCCGGTCGGCAAACTGGAGACGCTGGGCGAAGTGCCGAAGCGCCGCACCGGCACCACGCTGCGCTTCCTGCCTGATCCGAAGTATTTCGATTCGCCGAAGGTCTCACTGACGAAACTGAAACACCTGCTGCGGGCCAAGGCGGTGCTTTGCGCGGGATTGACGGTGACGTTGCTGGACGAAGCTTCGGGCGAACGCAACGAATGGCGTTACGAGGACGGCCTGGCCGAATACCTGAAATCCGAACTCGGCGGTGCGGCGTGCCTGCCGCCGGAATTGTTCGTGCACCATGCAAAACGCGAGGACGGCGGACTCGACACCGCGTTCGCGTGGGTGCCGGAAGGCGAACTGGTGCAGGAAAGCTACGTCAACCTGATCCCGACCGTGCAGGGCGGCACCCACGTCAACGGCTTGCGTTCGGGGCTCACCAACGCGCTGCGTGAATTCTGCGACTTGCGCAACCTGCTGCCACGCGGCGTGAAGCTCAGCCCCGAGGACGTGTGGGAACGCGTGACGTTCGTGCTTTCCGTGAAGATGCGCGACCCGCAGTTCGTCGGCCAGACCAAGGAACGCTTGAGTTCGCGCGATGCCGCCAGCTCCACCGAGAACGCGGTGCACGACGCGTTTTCGTTGTGGCTTAACCAGAATGTCGCGACCGGTGAAATGATCGCGCAGCTCGCGATCGAGCATGCAGCAGCGCGCATGAAGGCCGCCAAGCAAGTCGTCCGCAAGAAGATCACGCACGGCCCCGCCCGGCCCGGCAAACTGGCTGATTGCGCGTCATCCGATCCCGATCGCACCGAACTGTTCCTGGTTGAAGGTGATTCGGCGGGCGGCTCGGCCAAGCAGGCGCGCGACAAGGATTTTCAGGCAATCCTGCCGCTGCGCGGAAAGATACTCAACACCTGGGAAGTCGAATCCAGCGCGGTGCTGGCTTCCGAAGAAGTGCACAACCTCGCGATCGCGATCGGCTGCGACCCCGGCAAGGACGATTTGTCCGGCCTGCGCTACGGCAAGATCATCATCCTGGCCGATGCCGACTCCGACGGACTGCACATCGCGACGCTGCTGTCGGCGCTGTTCCTGAAACATTTCCCGGCGCTGGTGCGAGAAGGTCATGTATGCGTGGCGATGCCGCCGCTGTTCCGCGTCGACGTGGGCAAGCAGGTGTTCTACTGCCTCGACGAACCCGAGCGCAACGCGTTGCTGAAACGCATCGAGCGCGACAAGAT
>JBOHYR010000140.1:0-3619 GCA_050737995.1 Rhodanobacteraceae bacterium | reverse complement strand
AGCGACAACGCCGGCCGGATCGGCGACCACAGTTTCGGCATCCTGCTGTCCGGCTGTCCCCAGCCGGAAGTCCAGCAGATCGCCGAATCGTTGCGCAGCGGCATCGAAGCCGCGATCGTCGAAGCGGGCGGCCGCTCCACCAGCCTCACCATCAGCATCGGCGGCAGCCTGCTGGGCGAGCGCAACGCGAAATCGCAGGTGCTGCTGTCGCAGGCGGATGATGCCTTGCGCGCCGCCGCGGGCCAGGGCGGCAACCGCATCGACATCCACGATCCGACCGCAGCCGACAAGGCCGAGGCAGCGCGCGAGCAGCAGTGGCTGGGCATGATCGACGCCGCGCTCGCCGACGACGGCTTCGTCCTGTATTACCAGCCGATCATCAGCCTGCGTGGCGAGGAAGGCGAATTCTTCGAGGTGCTGCTCAGGATGCGCGGCCCGACCGAGGAGGTGCTGCCAGCGCTGTTCATGCCCATCGCCGACCGCCACGACCGCCTGCTCGCGATCGACCGCTGGGTCATCGAACACGCGATCGCCGCGCTCGGCAAACGCATCAAGCAACCCCGCCGGACCACCCTGTTCATCAAGCTTTCCACGCGCACCCTGCACGACGAGACGCTCGCCGACTGGGTCGATGCGAAGATCGAGGCCACCGGGATCGACCCTTCACAGCTCGTGTTCGAAGTTCCCGAAGCCAAGGTGATGACCTGCCTGAAGCCGGCGCGCGACTTCGTCGAACGTTGGCGCAAGGGCGGCGGGGGTTTCGAGCTGGAACAATTCGGGTCGGGCCTCAACTCGTTCCAGACGCTCAAGCACATCGACGCGGATTACCTGAAGCTCGACCGGGCGCTGACCAGCGATCTTGCGCGGCATTCGGAAAACGAACAGAAGGTACGCGAGCTGTGTTCGCAGGCGCACGCCGCGGGCAAGCGCACGATGGTCGAGTGGATCGAGGAAGCCGCCAACATGCCGACACTGTTTTCCGCCGGCGTGCACTTTGCGCAAGGCAACTTCCTTGCATCGCCGGCGCCCGAGATGCGCTACGTCAGCTGAGAAGCGGGAACGGGGACTCGGGACTCGGAAAGAACGTTACTGCCGCATCAAAGCGGATGTGGATGCTGGTTCGAAGCCGCTGTTGTGAAAAGTCAGGCCACGGATGGCCGTTCTGGTCCGACCGACGGAAGTGCGACTCCCGGCCGCGCCGCAGCTTCAGGAAGCGGCGATCAGGGACGATCGCAAAGGCCATGGACGATCGCACAAATCCGGGCCACACTGCGCGCATGGCCACCGCATCCCAACCCGTCGCCGTCAGCCCCCGGCTCGCGTTTGCGGCATCCGCATCGGATCGCGCGCGTGCGGCATTCCGCCAGTTGCAGGACCGCTATGGCGACGCGTCCACCGAGGATGCCGACGTCGTCGTGGCATTGGGGGGCGACGGCTTCATGCTGCGCACGCTGCACGCCCAGCTTGGCCGCAACGTGCCGATATATGGGATGAAGCTGGGCCGGGTCGGATTCCTGATGAACCGCTACATGCCCGAAGCGCTGCCGGAACGCATCGCGGCGGCGCGTCCGGTGGTGCTGCATCCGCTGGAGATGCGCGTCACGCAACGCGACGGCAGTGAGATCACCGCACTCGCGTTCAACGAGATTTCGCTGTTGCGGCAGACCAACCAGGCCGCCCACATCGAGGTCGCGCTGAACGGCAAGGTAAAACTGGCGAACCTGATATGCGACGGGCTGCTGGTGGCGACGCCTGCGGGTTCCACGGCCTACAACCTGTCTGCGCACGGGCCGATCCTGCCGCTGGATGCCAACGTGCTGGCACTGACGCCGATCAGCCCGTTCCGCCCACGCCGCTGGCGCGGCGCCCTGCTGCCCGCGGCCACGCACGTCGGGCTGCGCACGCTGGAACCGGGCCACCGCCCGGTCAGCGCGACGGCGGATTTCCACGAGGTGCGCGACGCGGTCGAAATCTCGATACGCGAAGCGCGCGAGCGCTCGATCACCTTGCTGTACGACCCGGAACTCAGCCTCGCACAACGGATCCTGGACGAGCAATTCGAGCCGTGAATCCGGTGACACCGGCCTCAGTCGCGAATGCACGCAACCCGACCGGCCGCCGATTCCCGCTCCCGATTGCCGCGAACGCCACGATCAGATTCGCCCTGACGTGATTCCTCGAGCAGGAGCACTGCCCCAGGCCGATGCCGCCCGCGACGCCGTCCATCAGGCGTGGCACGCGAACACCCGGCCGCCGTGGCCGGTCCCATCGAATACCGCCCCGGATCGTCCTTGATATCGTGTACCGCGACCGACTTGCCGGATAGCACAGTCCGGGGTGCGGTTGGAAAGCGTGCCGGATCGCACAAGTCCGTGATTCAACGTGAGAACTGGCAGATTGACAGGAATCCGGAGCGACGGCACGATCCCGTTACCGCCCCGGACCCGGGGGCCGAATTGGCGTTAGGTTCGAGAAGACCCTCATGAAGGCCAAAGTCACTAAGCCTTACAGTCGGCCGCACGAGAACCCGATAGCTGTCGCTGCGGGCGAATCAGTCGAGCCAGACTTCGATAAGGTTACAGATATCGAGGGTTGGGTGTGGTGTACCGCCAACGACGGTCGTTCCGGCTGGACTCCCCTCGGCTGGTTGTCACGAGATGGTGCGGTTTGGCGCGTGACGCGCGAATTTAATGCCATTGAGCTCACAGTAATTCCCGGAGAGTTGCTTGATGTAGCGTTCGAGGAGAGCGGCTTCTTTTGGGCAACAAAGAATAGTGGCGAAGCAGGATGGGTTCCGTGCGCAAATGTATCGGTTGGTGTACAAACCTAACTGTTCGCTGCAGCGGACGGCCCTGTTGGGCCGCCGCTGAGCTCAAGCGTTAGATTTCTTTATGAATATGCTCAGCAAACTCAGTCACATCGCCTTGATTGTCCGCGACCCATCCCGTACGGCATCGTTATTTGCTGGCATCTTCGGTGCGAAGACCATTCAACGCACTGACGAAGACGGCCATGACGAACGTTACGTGCAACTGGGTGATACGTGGTTTGTCCTCGTCGAAGCAGATGTGGAGCGTTCTCTAACGGGCGATCACGTTGCGTTCTTGGTATCGCCGCCCACGCTAGCCGCGATCACTGAGAAGCTGGCAGCAATCGGACATAAGTATCAACTGGCCAGGTCAGACACCGCGCTCTATTTTCAGGACTTTGATAACCATGTGTTTGAGCTGGACACAGTTGGCGTGGAATCGGAATTACGCGGATGAAACCTAACGAATAAGGTTAGATCGCGTGAGCGAAGCGAGCCGCGATCTGAACCGTTTGTTGGACAAGCCCGGTCCGGGTCGTTGCGTTGTATGCAGATGGCTTTTGGCCGGTCAGCGCGCGTGGACGCGACTGGAGTCGGCGAACGGCCGGCGCGGCGGCTGTCCGCGCCCTCGCTCCGTCAGGGATTCCGCGGTTTTGCTCCTGCTTCGGCAGGCACGGCGATCGCGGCGTGGAACGCCGCCGCGGGACTCGCCGTGGTCAGCGTGCCGACGAGGCCCGGATCGGGAATTTTCTTTGCAGCCTCGATCCCGACCCTGCGGAGGATTTTCTTGTCCGCCTCGTTCGACAACCA
>JBOHYR010000139.1:0-84792 GCA_050737995.1 Rhodanobacteraceae bacterium | reverse complement strand
GGATGTAATAACCGCTCTCCGGGACGAGAATTTGCCTTGCGTTCTTTGAGAGCGCGAGGAACCTCGATTGCGTCCGGGCGTGGGAGCGCTCGAACGCCAGATTCTTCGCGCGGAGCGCCGGTGGCGTCCCGGCGTTGTCGTAGACAATGGTTCTGCGCCGTGAGAATGACCAGCGGCCGGTCGCCGAAGGAGCGCCGGTACCTGATGAGCCATGTCGTATCGGCCGGCATTTCCTCCATTTCGGAGATGGCCGCATCGTAAAGCGCCAAACGCGTGTTGGCGAGGTGCAGCACCGAGGCATTGAGTTGCGGCGACCATTCCTTCATCGGCAGGCCGCGGAAGAACTGGTGCGAACACGGCGTGTTAGGCGCGGGCACGTAGGAATGACCGGTCATCGGGATCGGCGGCAGGGGTCGATGCTGCGCGAGCGCATCACGGCACCGGGTCAACGCCCGCAGCGTGGGACCAATCTCGTGATCGTAGAATTCACGCTCTTTGCCCGTCGCAACATCGCCGTCCGCGATGTCCACGAACACTTCGCCATACACCTCGGGCATGTAGAGGTCGGCGAACGTGCGGATGTTGTAACCGCCGAACGAATGTCCGACCAGAAGATACGGGCCCGGAATGCCGGCGTTGTGCAAGGCCGCGTGCAGCTCCTTCGCGATCTCGACACTCGTGCGCGGCATCGGCCCGGCCTCGCTGAAACCGGAACCGGCTCGGTCGTAGGTGCAGCTGCGCGTGTGACGCGCAATCACAGGCTGGATCAACACCCACGACGGTGACCAGTCTTCCCAGCCGGCATCGAAAATGACCGTTGGGGAACCCGAGCCCGTGCAATAAAAGTTGAGCTTGGTCGGACCGGCGTTCACCAGATGTCCCGGATGCGCGTACACCTGATCGCCCTGGGCTGCCTGCGCAGGAGAAGCCAACACCACCAACGCAAATGCGAAGACCACCGCCAGCATGCATTTCATGAAAAACCTCCTGCCACGAAGCAATCAAGATTCCTGATAATCCACTGTCGTCAACTGTTCCGCATTGTCATTCCGGGGCCGTCCGCGCTGTTTGCGGGCGGAACCCGAAATCCAGATCTATGCTCTGCTGAGCAAAAACCCATGGATTCCGGGTTCTACCGCCGATGAAGCCGGCGGCAGCCCCGGAATGACGAAGTTCTGAGCGATTTGCCGTGTTTATCCTCACTGAAGAAATCCTCGCGAGCCAGCTCAAGGGCTTCGCGACCCGGCATACGCCGCCACGTCAATCATGTCTTTCAGTGTCAGATGCGAAACTTCCAGCCGCATCGGCGCCGCACCGGGATCGGTGCGCTTGCCGAGGCGAAACAGGATCAATTCACGAGCGATATAGACGGGCGAACGCCCGGCCAGCGGCGGGCAAGCCCCGACGCCGCGCAAATTTGCTCCATGGCAGCTCTCGCACGGCAGCGCCGCGCCTTGGCCCCTGGTCGCCAATGCCTTGCCGCGTTCGATGCTGCCCGGCGGCACGTAGGCGACGAAGCCGGAATGCGTATCGCGCAGAAGGTAGAGATCGGCATTGACGGGAACCTCTATGATCCGCTCCCCGATCGGCTCGCGCGCACCGTCTGCATCCGGCGCCATTACCCAAAACTGCCAATGCGTCTTGGGGACGGTCGCGGTCTCAACCACCCGCAGGTTCGGCGTGAATTTCAGCTTGGAGAAATAGGCCGTCGCCTGCTGCAGATCGGCGGCGCGGGCGTTTCGCGCCACTTCGGCCATTTCCCTTATCGCGCCCCCAGAGTGCGCGCCTCGTTCGCCGGCCTGGAATGCATGGATCTGCTCGAGCATATAGGCCTGATGTAGCCCCGCCAGCGTCGCCGTGGCTGGTTCGCCTTGGCCGTTCGGCCAGTGACACTCCGCGCACGCCATCACCTTTGGGTCGCGTCCATGGGCAACGACCTGCGGCATGGGCGGATGATCTTGTGGGAACCAATCCGGCGGGTTGAAGTCGGTGTACTGCGCCAGCGTGTAGGTGCGCGTGCTGCCGGGAACGTGCAGCGGCTTGTGCAGGTCCAGTTTCGGTGCTTGCGCGTGGGGCGTGCTCGGGTCCGGCGAATGCGCCTTGGGAAGCGCCCACGCCTCCGCCACGATGAAAGGCGCGTCGATCGCGACGGGATCGTTCCTGTGTGCAAGTGCCACGGCGCTGCTCGCCATCAGCAGACCGAACGAGACCGCCGTGGCAACGGCAGCCCACCTGTTCCAATCCCTGCGCATGTCGCACCTCTAGCTTGCAAGTGGATTAGCCCGCTCGTGGCAATCCGAGAAAGACTGCAACCCGGGCGGCTTGCACAGCCGCCCGGATGCATGCCGTTCCGGCCTACTTGCCGGCGGTATAGCTGAGGTCGGCGTTGTACTTGTCGAAGTGGTCAGGAGCCTTGGCGATTGCTTCGTTGAGCGACTTGCGGATCGCGTCCGCGCTGGACTGGCCGTACGCGCTTGCGACCATCTTCCACAGTGCAGGGTTGGGGTCGGTCCCGACATCGGCCCAGTTCTTGCTCCGGATCACCAGCATGTAATCGGGCGCACCGTCTCCGCCGCCCTCGATCCGCAGGGTGCTCCAGTAGTACGGCCATTTGGTCTTGATGGCTGCCGCGGTGATCTTCTTGACCGCGTCGGTGAAGGCCATGCTGGCGTCATGCCCCGGTTTCAGCGTGTAGCCGGTCACGTGCAGGATCGGCGGCGGCGTTTGCGTCTTCCAGTTCGCGGGCAAATTGCTCATGTCCGGCTGGATCACCATGAACGCGCTGGTCTCGCCCTTCAGATGCGGGTTGACCTGCGCGCGCCAAGTCGCATCGCAGTGATCCACCTCTGCACCCACGAGATCCATGTCCGCCCAGGTGACGGGCCCCACGTCAGTTGAATACTGATAGTCGTTGCCGGTTTCGTGCACGACGGTGGGCTCGCTGAATTTGGCATGATGCTCGCGCAGGCACTGGTTGAAGGCCATGAGACCGGCCTCGTAGGCCTGCTGTTGGGCGGGAGAAATGGTATCGGTCCAATCCCGTATGACGACCGCCTTGTCCGAATCCGAATTTGCCGCATAGGCACTGGCGGTGGCCGACAGAGCCAGCGCCGCCACTACACACACTGTCAGAACTTTCATAGATCCTCCGCACATGGTTGAGGTCGACGTGCAGCCATCCTCGGCTCCCCGGTCGGACGAAGCGGGGGTGGACGGCGCGGTCGCCCGAATGCATTGGCATCACTTGCCGGCGATGTAGCTCAGCTCCGTGTTGTATTTGTCGAAGTGGTCGGACATCTTCGCGATCGAATCGTCGAGCGATTTGCGTATGGCGTCCGCCTCGGTTTGCCCGTAAGCGTTCGCGACCATATTCCACAACGAGGGGTCGGGTCCGGCGCCGACGTCAGCCCACGTCTTGCCGCCGATCGCGAGCTGATAGTCCGGCGCACCTTCGCCCCCGCCCTCGATGGCCACCGCGTCCCAGTAATACGGCCACTTCGTCCTGGCGGCAGCCGCCGCAATCTTCTTGACGGCTTCGGAGAAGGCGATATTTGCAACGGGCCCGGACTTCAGGGTGTAGTTGAAGATGTGCAGAAACTGCGGCGGTGCGTGGTTCTTTCCACCCGCGGCCAGGTGGCTCATCTCCGGTTCCTCCACCATGACCGCACCGCTCTCGCTTTTGAGGTGCGGATCGACCTGCGTGTTGAAGGTCGCCTTGCAGGGCGCGGATTCACTACCCAGTTCGTCCCGTTGGGCCCACGTCATGGGTTCGCGGTAGTACGAGATCTCGTAGGTATTGCGGCCGGTTGCGCGGCTGACGGCGTATTCGTTGAACGTGACGTGATGCTCGCGCAGACACGTGGTGTAGGCCTTGATGCCTGCCACGTAAGCCTGCATCCCGGCAGGTGCAATGGTGTCGGTGTAATCAATGGTGACGATGGCCTTGTCCGAATTTGCCGCGCGGACACTGGCGGCAGCGGAAACTGCAAGTATCGCAATCACACACGCAGTCAGTGCCTTCATAAGCCCTCTGGAAATTCGAGTGGATCTGTCACGGATTTCGTCGGCGATTGGCACCCTGGTTTGGGCATGTCGCATCACGCTCTACCTGCATTACGTCTTACAAGGGAAAAGGTTGGACGCGTATTCACTCCGACCGCGCACTTCAGGATCCGCGTGACCCGGCATACGCCGCGACGTCGATCATGTCTTTCAACGTGAGATGCGAGACCTCCGTGCGCATCGGTTCGGCGCCCGGGTTAATGCGCTTGCCCTCGCGGAACAGGATCAGTTCGCGCGCGATGTAGGTCGGCGAACGGCCAGCGAGATACGGAATGTCGCCGACGCCTTGCAACTTGGCGCCGTGGCAGGATTCGCAGGCTGGCGCCGCGCCCACGCCGCGCGCGGCAATCTTCTCGCCCGCCTCGATACTCCCAGGTGGCACGTATGCGACATACCCGACGCGGCCGTCGGACAGCGAGTAATCGTTGAAATCGACGGGCGTCTCGATGATGCGTTCTCCGATTGGTTCGCGCGCACCGCTCTTGTCCGGCTTCAGCACGAAGTACTTCCAATGCGTCTTCGGCACGGTCGCGGTCTCGACCACGTGCACGCGCGGAACGAATTTCGTCGCAGAGAAATAGTCGATGGCCTGCGTCTCGTCCGAGGAGGTCAGCGCACGCGCTTCTTCGACCATGTCGTGGGCGGTGGCCGGGCCACCCATGCCGCGCTGGCCGGCGTGGAACGCTGCGAGTTGTTCCTGGATGTATGCCTTCGGCAGGCTCTCCAGGTCCGCGGTCGCCGGGACGCCGGTGCCGCTGATCGTATGGCACTCGGCGCACGGACGGGCCGGTTTGCGGCCCACCTTCACGATATGCGGCGCCGGAGGATGATCCTGCGGAAACCAGTCCGCGTCGTCCATGCCGTCCAACTGCGCCTGCGTGTAACTCACGGGGCTGCCCGCCACATGCAAAGCCTTGCTCGAATCGGGCTTGGGCGCATGCGGATCGGGTGGCGGCGGGAACACAGGAAACGCCCACGCCTCCGCATTGATGAAAGCAGCGTTCGACGATGGAGCCGATGTGGTCTGCGTCATCGCGATGCTTGCGCACAACAACCCGGCCGCTCCCGCCGCCACGACTGCCACCTTTCTTGAACCGATTTTCATGACGATCACCTGCTGTCAGGATTTGCGGGAACCGGCATAGGCCGCGACATCGATCATGTCTTGCAAGGTGAGATGCGAAACTTCCGCGCGCATCGGCGCGGCGTCCGGGTTGGTGCGCTTGTCAAGGCGAAACAGGATCAATTCACGCGCGATGTAGGTCGGTGAGCGACCGGCGAGGTATGGAATGTCGCCCACACCTTGCAGCTTCGCGCCGTGGCAGGATTCACAGGCCGGCATTGTGCCAATGCCTTTCGTCGCGATCTTCGCGCCCGCCGCGATGCTGCCCGGCGGCACATAAGCGGTGTAAATAACCCGCTCGCTGCCGTGTTCGCCGTCTTCGGGTTGGACTTCGATGATGCGCTCGCCGATCGGTTCGCGCACGCCGTTGTGGTCGGCGGCCAGCACGTAATCGTCCCAATGCGTTTTCGGCACGGTGACGGTTTCAACAACCTTGTCGTGCGACTTGAACTTCAGGCTCGAAAAATACCGCACGGCGGCTTGTTCGTCGGCCGCGTCGAGATTGCGGGCTTCCTTCGGCATGATGTCGTTGTCACGCTGGCCATCACGGAAGGCCTGCAACTGTTGGCGCAGATACGCTGCAGGCAGACCCGCCAGCGACGCAGTCGATGGGTACCCCTCACCGCCAGGGTTATGGCAAACCGCACAGGCGTACGCTGGCTTGCGCCCAAACGCGACGATGTGCGGCAGCGGCGGATGGTCCTGCGGGAACCAGTCCGCAGCGTCGAAGCCGGTATCCAGTTGTGCGTACGTGTAGGTGCGCGTACTGCCCGGCACATGCAATGGCTTTTGCATGTCTGGCTTGGGTGCTTGCGAACCCTTCGGCAAGCTTGGGTCAAGGGAATGCGATTCCGGAGACGCCCATGCCTCGGCCTTTACAAAGGCCGCATCGGGCGAAACTGTACCGGCCTTTTGTGCGAATGCCACTCCAACCACACACACAGCCGTCCACCCTGCCGCGCAGGCGGCAGCCCGGGCTTTCGAAGAAACACGCATGACACACCCCACCGTGGAAAAGGAATGACTCCCTACCCGATCGACGTGCGCGTCATGCGCAGCCATGATGCCGTGCAGCGGCCAACAGGCTGCCCTCCCCGCAGCGTTACCACGCTACTCGCGCGTTTCGCCTCGCACAAGTGCATGCCCGGCGCGGGCCATCCCGTGCGTCTGGTCACGATGACACCGGCCCGCGCGGGACACAAGGCAACTCCATTTTCTTCAATACCGCCCTGAAACGCAGCTCGTTGCGGATCAGGTACCTTGCAAGCTCAAGCCGGAGCAACGCGGTTTCTGTCGAGCCTGATGCAAACAGCCGCCAACAGGATCGGGGCAAAGCGGCGGCCCTCCGGAAAGGACCGCCTGCCGTTTCGTAGCGTTCAGTGGCGGGAGGGCGTGTAGCTCAGGGCAGGATCGTAGCGGTCCACATGCTCCTCGGTGTTGGCGATCGCGTCGTCCAGCGACTTGCGTATCTCGTCGGCCTTCTGCTTGCCGTAGACCTTCGCCAGTACCTCTGTCCATGACGGGGAGGGGGGCTTGCCGATCTCCGCCCAGCTTTGGGCGGGCATGATCAATTGAAAATCCGGTGCGCCGGACCCGGCGTAGTTCATCGCATCCAGTTCGGAGTAATGCGGCCAGTTGGCTTTGATCTCGGCCGCATAGATCTCCTTTACGCTGTCCGTGAAGGCTTTGTACGCCGCCATGCCGGGTTTGAGCGTGAATGACACGACGTCCGTGAGCGGCGTCGTGGGGGGCATATTCCTGGGGTAGTGGCTGAAGCCCGGCGCCACGGTTGTAACCGAGCTGGTTTCGCTCAGCAGATGCGGGTTGATATCCGACATGCCTACCGAATCGCAGGCGCCGACCGTGGCATGCACGGTATCAATGGCCGCCCAGTCCGGGACTTCTACTACATAGGAATACACATACGTGTTTCCGGTTACGTGTTCCAAGGCCATCACTGGGTACTTGAACCCGTGTTGACTCAAACACTGATTGAGTCTTTTGATGCCGGCCACATAGGCCATCTGTTGTGCCGGCGCCACGGTGTCTTCGACATCGAAGGACATGCTTGTCGGGTTCGTGGCCGCTGCGTGAACGCCGCCGACACACAGAAGGGCGGCCACGGTGGCCGCCAACGTGGAGAACTTCTTCATGGAGATACCCCTTTGAGGAGTGAACCAACGCTTGAAAGCGATTCCCTATGGTCAGGAGCAGGGTGCACGCCCCTCTCCGCATCCTGCGGAGAAGTGGACTATACGCTCACGGAAGGGGGGCAAGCGATCAACTTGCGCCGGCTCTTCCGGAGAGCTCCGGGGTCTTGGAAGGATGGCCTGATCGGCGAAGTACCCTGCCGAAGTACGAAAATGGTCGGTGCCAGGAAATTACCAATGCCACGAGGAACCCGACCGCCAGCGCAAGGATGATCAGCTTCTGGTCCTGGTCCAGCGAGCCGCTACGCTGCGCCACCGCGTCGATCACCTGGATCAGCGCAAACGCGGCGGCGATGTATTCCAGTGCCGACTGAACCAGCTTGCATTGCTTCAGGCGTTGCCAGAAATCATTCATGGCGCAGCTTCCCTCGAGCGCGGAATGTACGGTAAGCCGAGCTTCTTCAGCACCGCCATGAAGCGCGGATCGTCGCGGATCGGGTCCAGCATCGGCGACCACATCACCTCGACCGTCAAATCGGGATTCACATCCGAACGCTGGCTACGCTGCACCGCAGCGAACGCCTGTGCATTGGCGCCCAACGCGCAGAACAATTCGGCCTGATCCAGGCTGCTGGCACGCGCCACCGCGCGCAACGCTGCCGCCCGCTGCGCGGGATCGCTCATCCCACGGATGAACTGCGACAGGCTTGCCGCATCGACGCCAAAAGCTTCATCGAAGTCCTGCATCGACGCAACACGTTTCACATACGCCGCCGCGTCGGCATAACGGTGGAGCTGGACCGCGGCCAACGCGGCAAAACCGTAGGTTGTCGGGAAGTCCGGATGCGCATCGATCGTGGCATCGGCTTGTCTGAGGGCATCGTCGTAACGGTGCAAGTAGAACAATGTTTCCACGCGTTCCGCGGCGATGATCGGCGACAGTGGATTGAGCCGCAGCGCATGATCCATTTCGCGCAATGCCGCTTCGAGGTTTCCGGTAAGCAGCAGGAAATAGGCGTGCTGGAACACCACCTCGGCATCACCCGGTGCAAGTTGCAAGGCGCGTTGCAGCGCCTGATCCCGCTTCGCCCATTGATTGCCGTACACCACGGACAAGGCGACATAGGCCGAGGCGATGTTCGGATCGATCGCCAGCGCCCGTTCCGCAGCTGCCTTGGCACGTGCATACGCAACATCGGTCGAAACATCGGCCTGATACTCCGGCTGGATCATTTCCGCCTCCGCCAATGCGCCCCACGCCTGCGCGTAATCCGGATCGATCTTTACTGCGTTCTGGAACGCGGCGACGGCGCCGCGCAACCCCGATGCACGCGCGGCCAGCAGCGCCAGTCCACTCAGATAGAAATCGTGCGCGCGCGGGTCGATGGTTTTCTGCGCCACCAGCGGGCGGGATGCGCCGCCGCCCCACTGCGCGCGCAACTTGCTGGCGATGGCATTGGAGATTTCATCCTCGATCGCGAAGATGTTGGTCAGCTTGCGGTCGTAGTTCTCCGACCACAACTGATAACCGCTGCGGGTGTCCACCAGTTGCACGGTGATGCGCACCTCGTCGCCCGCTTTCTGCACGCTGCCTTCCAGCACCGTGGCAACACCGAGAATCTCGCCGACTTTGTGCAGATCCGCGTTCTTGCTGTTGAACTGGAACGCCGAAGTACGCCCGGCGACTTTCAGGTCCGGAATCTGCGCCAGCGCATTGAGGATTTCCTCGGTGATGCCGTCGCTGAAATACACCTGCTTCGGATCGCCGCTCAGGTTCTGGAACGGCAGTACCGCAATGGATTTGGCGGGAATCGGGACAGCTTGCGTTGACGATGCAAGACGTGGCCCGGACGAAGCCGCGCCGGAAGACCGGCCGCCGGGTGTCACACGCGCAGCCGCGGCAACATGCGGCGCACTCGACCGTGTGCCGTGGCCGCCAAAGCCCCACACCACCACACCGCCGATGGCCAGTACCAGCGCGATCAGCAGCAATTCGGCGCCCGACACCCGCTGCCGGCCCTTTTCGCCGTGGTACCAGGCGATGACCAGCGCTACAAAGAACCCGACCGCCAGCGCCAGGATGATCAGTTTCTCGGCCCGGTCCGGCCAGCCGAAGCGCTGCGCCACCACGTCGATCACCTGGATCAGCGCGAACGCTGCGGCGATGTACGCCAGCGCCCACTGCACCAGATTGCGTTGCTTCAGGCGGGCGAGGAATTCAGTCATGGCTTGATCCGCTGGCGGGTTGGTCATCCATTTTGTTCGGCTTCACGCTCACAGCATGGCCTTTGCGTCGGTCGTCGTGGGCAACCCGACTTTCTTGCAGAATGCCGTGAAGCGCGGGTCGTCCTTGTACCGCAGAATCAACGGGTCGAACAGCAACAACTCGACGCCGGCGTCATCGTTGGACCACGCGCGGTCCAGCCACTTGAACATCTTGTCCGGATCCCTGCGTACCGCATAAACCTCGGCGATCTGGTAAGCGTCGTTTTCTGCACCCTTTTCAATGAGGTTTTTCAGCGCAGCATCGGCGGCCACGCGATTCGTCCCGATCTGCACAGCCAGCGCAACCGCGAAGTTGTGCCAAAGACCAGATGGCGTCTTTTGGGCAGCAGCCAAGGCCGCCGCGGCGTCACCGCGTTGCACCTCGATGATTGCCAGATACGCGTAGGGCCGACTCGCGCCCGGCACCAGTTCAATGGATTTGCGCAACGCGGTTTCGGCTTCGTCAAGTTGGCCGAGTCCACTGAGCTTGCGGCCCAAACCAAAATACCCGTCGGCGCTCAGCGGAGCACTGGCCAGCGCCTTCCGATCGAGTTCGATCGCAGTAGTCAGATGCCCGAGTCTGGCCTGAATGCCAGCAAGACCGAACTTGGCATCGGGGCTGCCCGGTGCCAATTTCGCCGCACGTTGGAACTCGGCCAGTGCCCCGGTCCAGTTGAAATCGAAAGCTTCCATCAGTCCGCCTAGCGTCCTATGCGCCGCAGCCAGATCGGGGTTCAATTGCAGCGCCATATCCACGGCGGTGCGGGCTTGCGCGATAGCGTGTCGCTGATCCGCGGCTCCGGTGTCGAATGTCCCGGCAAGGGATTGCCAAGCATCCGAGGCTGCTGCATAAGCCAACGCGTAACGAGGATCCAGTCGAATGGCTTCTTCAAATTGCGCGATGGCGTTGCGCTGGCCTGCCTCCGTTGCAAGGCCCTCATCCGCCACGCCACGCAGAAAAGCCGTGTAGGCGGCGAGATTGCCGCTGGGCGGCCGATCGCTTTGTGCCACCGCGCTGGGCGTCGTCAGCAGTTTGGCCTTCAACGCATCGGCCACGGCTTTCGTAATACCGTCCTGCAGCGCAAACAGGTCCTTGTACGGTCGGTCGTAATGCTCGGACCACAGCGTGGTGCCGTCGGCGGCGTTGACCAGCTCCGCGCTGATGCGCACTTCATCGCCCAGTTTCTGCACGCTGCCTTCCAGCAGATGCGCCACGCCGAGCTGTTCGCCGATCACCTGCACGCTGTCCTTGCTGTCGCGGAACTGGAACGAAGAATCGCGATTGATGACTTTCAAACCGGCAAATTGCGACAACGCCGTGATCAGGTCCTCTGACAGCCCATCGGAAAAGTACTGCTGATCCTTGTCACCGCTTTCGTTCACCAGCGGCAAAACGGCCACGGATTTTCCTGGAATCTTTGCAAAGGCCGCTGCAATATTGGCACCTTGCGATGCCAGCCCCGCGCCCTTGTGCCAGACCAGTGTGTTGGTCAGCAGCAACACCACCGCGAGCGCGAGCACGCCGATGATGGCGAAGTTGAGTTTTTTACCGGTGGCATGCGCGGTCGAGTCATCCGGTGCGATCTCGCTCTCGCGCTTCAAACCCTGAGGCGTGAACTCGTAGAACCACGCGAACGCGACCCAAAACGGAAAGCCGATGATGCAGGCAATCACGAACCAGCGCGCAATCCAGTTGTAATCTCCAAACAGAGGCAGCAACTGCGCCAGCCCTTGCGACAGCGCCCACACCGCTGCGGCATACAACGCCCCCGCGCGCAGCACGTTGCGGCGCTTGAGTTCGGCGAAAAAGGAGGGCTTGGCGCTCACGGCATGGCCTTCGCGTCGGTGGTGGTCGGCAACCCAACCTTCTTGCAGAACGTCGTGAAGCGCGGGTCGTTCTTGTAGCGCAAGGTCATGGGGTCGTACAGCAGGTACTGGATACCATCGTCACGATTGATCCATGCCTGATCCAACCACTTGAACATGTTGCCCGGGTCTTTGCGCAACGCAAACACATCTGCGATCTGGTACGAGGAATCACTCGAATGTTTGTCAATCAGGTTTTTCAGTGCAGCATCCGCCGCCGCGCGATCCGGACCGATCTGCAACGCCCACGCCATGGCAATATCCTGATTGCGGCCGGGCGGCGTGTTTTGGGCAGCGGCCAAAGCCGCGGCGGCGTCTCCGCGCAACACCTCGATGGCCGTCAATTCCCGGTAGGTGAACGCTGCCTGGGGTTGCAGAGCGACCGCCCTGTGCGCGGTCGCTTCGGCCTCATCGAGCCGACCGAGTGCTGCTTGATAGGAGGCCAGCCACATAGTCCAGAATGCCTGCAAGGGATTGCCGGCCAACGCTTGCCGAAGCAGCTTGGCGGCGGATTCCGGATGTCCGAGCAGTGCGTCGGTCGTCGAGAGGCTGAACTTGGCCAATGCACTGCCCGGCGCCAGTTCCATGGCACGCCTGTTTTGGGCTTGTGCACCGTTCCAATTGAAGTCGACATTGTTCAGCACAGCACTGTATGCAACGCGCGCTGCCACCAGATCGGGATTCAACCGCAACGCCGTTTGTGCCGCGTCACGCGCCTTCGCATAGGCACCCGGTTTGTCCGTTCCGCTCAGGACATATCCCGCCAGGAGCGTCCATGTGTACGACATGCCAGCGTACGCCGCGGCGTAGTGCGGATCGAGCTGCGTCGCCGCAGTGAACTGCGTGATGGCTTGATATAAATCCGCCTCGCTGCCGCGTTGATAGTAGAACTGACCTTGCAGGTAGGCGTTGTACGCTGCGAGATTGCCGCTCGGCGGGCGCTCGCTTTGCACTACGGCGCCGGGCGTCGTGAACAACTTCGCCCTCAACGCATCGGCCACGGCCTTGGTGATGGCATCCTGCAGCGCGAACAGGTCCTTGTATGGCCGGTCGTAATGCTCGGACCACAGCGTTGTGCCATTGGCAGCGTTGACCAGCTCTGCGCTGATGCGCACTTCATCGCCCATGCGCTGCACACTGCCTTCCAGCAAATGCGCGACGCCGAGTTTTTCGCCGATGACCTGGCTGCTGTCCTCGCTGTCGCGGAACTGGAATGAGGAATCGCGACTGATGACCTTCAAGCCTGCGAACTGCGAGAGCGCCGTGATCAGGTCTTCCGATAAGCCGTCAGAAAAATACTGCTGATCCTTGTCACCACTTTCATTGGCCAGCGGCAACACTGCCACGGATTTTTCCGGAATCTTTGCGAATGTCGCAGCGATACTCGCACTTTGCGATGCCAACCCGGCGCCCTTGTGCCAGACGAAGGTATTGGTCAGCAGCAACACCACCGCGAGCGTGAGCACCGCAATGATCCATTTGTCCAGCTTGCGGCCCGTCGAATGCGCGATCGAATCATCCGGCGCAATCTCGCTTTCGCGTTTCAAGCCCTGCGGCGTGAACTCGTAGAACCACGCGAACGCGATCCAGAACGGAAATCCGATGACCGCGGCGATCAGGAACCAGTGCGTCGCCCAGTCAGGCAATCCAATCGCCGGCGTCAGTTGCGAAATGCCTTGCGAGAACGCCCACACCGCACCGGCGTACAACACCGCCGCGCGAAGCACGTTGCGGCGCTTGAGTTCTGAAAAAAGAGACGGCTTGCCACTCATGGCGTGCTTGCCGATGTTGCGGCGGTGAGGGCAGGTTTGTATCCGGCGTTCTTTTTGAGCAACGCCTGGAAGCGCGGATCATGGCGGATCGGGTCCCACGCCGGGTCTAGCCACAGCAGAACGGGCGAGTATTGATCGCCGAGGCCGGGGCTGACGAGGGCATTGGCGAGCAATGGCACGGCGAGATCGGGGCGGCCGGCCTCGGCGTAGAGGCCGGCATTCAACTCCATCACCCACGGGCCGTACTCATGATCGTGGGTGCGGGTCATCAGCGCCTGCGATTGGGCGATCGCGGCCAGACCCGCCGATGTGTGGCCGAGGCCCAGTTCGATGTCGGCGACATTGCGCCAGACCAGGCTTTCAGTGCTGTCGCTGCCGGCCTGGGCCTTGAGCTGGGCGTGGGCGAGTGGCAGGGCTTTCTCGTACAGCGATTTGGCGCGTGCCGCATCGCCCGCCAGCCGGTACAGGTCGGCCTGCTGCTTCGCCTTGGAGCCAGTGAAAACCCAAAAGCTGTCCGACGTGTCGGGGATGCCCGCAAGCAGAGCGAGCGCCTCCTGGTACTTGCGCTGGTAGGTCAGCAGGCTCACCCGCTGCAATTGCACCCGTGGCTCGGCGCCCTGCGCCGCAGCCCAGGCGCGGGCCACATCGCCGCTGGCATACAGGATGGCGTTGGAGTAATAGATCTTCGCATTGAGGTTGTCCGGATCGAGTGCCAAGGCGTGCTGCAACGTCGCCTCGGCCTCGGCGTAGCGGCTCACCTGCATGTACGTCACGCCCAACTCGAAGGCTGTTCTGCTGTTGCGCGGATCCAGCGCGAGCGCCTGTTGCAGCGCGGCGATGGCGGCCTCGAACCGGCCCTGGCGGCTGAGAACGTAGCTCGTCGCCGCCAGTGCATCGGCGTCGTTGGGCCTCGCGGTAAGTGCCGCAGCGAAGGCTTTGAGTGCGCCGGCGTAGTCGCCAAGACCGTAATAGTCGCTGTAGCCGATGGCGAGATGCGCTTCGGCCAGATTCGGTGCCAGCGCCAGCGCCTGTGCGGCCTGGGTGCGAGCATCGGTGGTGAGTTGCTGGACATCCTCGCCGCTGCCGGCGAACCAGGCGAGTATGCTTTCAGTGAACGAGAGCCGCGCCCGCGCCAGGGCGAAGCCAGGAACTTTCGCGATTGCCTGCTGATACAAGGGAATCGCCTGCTTCCACGCTGCCGTGGCGTAGTTGATATCGCCCTGGTTGGCGAAGTACTCGGCGCGGAGATACAGATCGTTGGCGGCGGGGTTGTTGCTGAGCGCAGCGGCCAGGCGCTGGGTTTCAGCGGGCGAGAGCTTGGCATTGAGTGCCGTGGCGATCTGCCCGGCCACGTCACCCTCGACGCCGAACACGTTGTTCAGCGTGCGCTGGTAACTCTGCGCCCAGATGTGGGCGTCGGTCTTGGCATCGATCAACTGCACGTTGATCAGCACTTGGTTGCCGGCCTTCTGCACACTGCCTTCGAGCAGCGTCGCCACGCCCAACTGTTGCCCGATGGTGGTCAGGTTCTCGGGGTGGCTGCCGTAGCTCAACGTCGACGTGCGGGAGATGACCTTGATCGCGCCGATGTCGGCCAACTTGGTCAGGATCAAATCCTGCATGCCGGCCACGAAGTAGTCGTTGTCCTTGTCGTTGGAGAGGTTCTCGAACGGCAACACCGCGATGGATTTGGCGGGAATGGACGATGCAGCCGTGGGCGCGGCGGCCTTGCGCGGGATCAAATAGCCCGACACCAGCAGCACGATAGCCACCGCCATGATGCCGATGATCGCGAAATCCAGTTTGCGTGCGGTGGAATGCCGGCTGGAGGCATCCAGTGTCACCTCCGCGTCGCGTTTCAAGCCTTGCGGCGTGAATTCGTAGAACCACGCGAACGCGACCCAGAACGGGAAACCGACCACGCAGGCAACCAGGAACCAGCGCGTCGCCCAGTCGGGCAATCCGAGCGCCGGCGTCAGTTGCGAAATGCCTTGCGAGAATGCCCACACCGCACCGGCGTACAACACCGCCGCGCGCAGCACGTTGCGGCGTTTCAACTCGCGCCAGAATCCCCTGTGGGCCATATCGGTACGCCGGGATGCGGAAGCGCGTCGTCCCTGCCCGTTCCGCTGCGGCATTCTGGCACGACGCGTACGGGATTTCAGTCAGGTGGGCGATGCAGGCCGCCGCAACGCGGCTGTCCGATTCGCAGCGGACACGCCGACCTACTCCAGTGTGACCGCGTTGTCCCGTTTCTCAGCAAATCGCCGGAAGCGTGGCATGAAAAGGCCGCCCGCAGGCGGCCTTGCACACATCGTTGCAGGGGGCGTCAGT
Source organism: Rhodanobacteraceae bacterium (assembly GCA_050737995.1). Classification (GTDB taxonomy): domain Bacteria; phylum Pseudomonadota; class Gammaproteobacteria; order Xanthomonadales; family Rhodanobacteraceae; genus 66-474. The sequence continues at coordinate 69,220 of JBOHYR010000139.1, read as the reverse complement.
GCTGTCCCGCCGGATGACTGGACGGCGGCGCCGGTGCGACCCCCGGCGTTGCGACCGGCTTGCCGCCACCGGTGCCGGAATTGTTGTCGCGGGGATGCCAGTCCCTGGGCGGACCGGGTTCGCGACCTTCCATGATCGCCGCGATCTGCTCGCGGTCTATGGTTTCGTACTGCAACAGCGCCGCAGCCATCGCGTGCAGCTTCTCGAGGTCGCCTGTGAGGATTTGACGAGCGCGGTTGTAAGCGCCATCGATGACCTCGCGTACCGCAATGTCGATCTTGCGCGAGGTCTCATCGGAGACGCTCTTGTGCTGGGTCACGGAGCGACCGAGGAATACCTCGTCTTCGTCTTCGGCGTAGGTCATCGGGCCCAGTTCAGTGGACAGGCCGTACTTGGTGACCATGTCGCGAGCCAGTGCAGTCGCGCGCTGGATATCGTTGGACGCGCCGGTGGTGACCTTCTCGGTACCGAAGATCAGTTCTTCGGCGACGCGCCCGCCGAACAGGCTGGCGAGCTTGCTTTCCAGCGACAGCTTGCTGTAGCTGTAGCGATCCTGCTCGGGCAGGAACATCGTGACGCCCAGCGCGCGCCCGCGCGGGATGATGGTGACCTTGTGCACGGGGTCGTGGTCCGGTACCGACAGGCCGACGATGGCATGACCGGATTCGTGGTATGCGGTGAGCTTCTTCTCTTCCTCGCTCATGATCATGGAGCGCCGCTCGGAGCCCATCATGATCTTGTCCTTGGCACGTTCGAAGAAATCCATGCGCACGTCGCGCGCGTTCTCGCGCGCGGCGAACAGCGCGGCCTCGTTCACCAAGTTCGCAAGATCGGCGCCGGAGAACCCCGGAGTGCCGCGCGCGATGGTGAGCGGATCGACGTCCGCGCCGACCGGCACCTTGCGCATGTGCACCTTCAGGATCTGCTCGCGGCCCTTCAGGTCCGGCAGCGGCACCACGACCTGGCGATCGAAGCGGCCCGGGCGCAGGAGTGCGGGGTCGAGCACGTCGGGGCGGTTGGTCGCGGCGATCACGATCACGCCTTCGCTGCCCTCGAAACCATCCATCTCGACCAGCAACTGGTTGAGGGTCTGCTCACGCTCGTCGTGGCCGCCACCCAGACCGGCGCCGCGATGACGGCCGACCGCATCGATCTCGTCGATGAAGATGATGCACGGCGCGTGCTTCTTGGCCTGTTCGAACATGTCGCGCACGCGCGCGGCACCAACGCCGACGAACATTTCGACGAAGTCGGAACCGGAGATCGAGAAGAACGGCACCTTGGCCTCGCCGGCGATGGCCTTGGCGAGCAGCGTCTTGCCGACACCTGGCGAACCCAACATCAATACGCCGCGCGGGATCTTGCCACCCAGTTTGGTGAATTTGGACGGGTCACGCAGGAAGTCCACCAGCTCGGACACTTCTTCCTTGGCTTCCTCGCAACCGGCGACATCGGCGAAGGTGACCTTGATCTGGTCCTCGCCCTGCAGCTTGGCGCGAGAGCGCCCGAAGCTCATGGCGCCGCGCCCGCCACTGCCCGACTGCATCTGGCGGAATATGTAGAAAAGCAACCCGAACACCACGATGAACGGCAACCACTCGATGATGAGCCGCATCAACGAGAAGCCGTTGTCGCCCGGCTTCTGGGTGGTCTTCACCCGGTGCGATTCGAGCAGCGGCAAGAGGGCGTTGTCGCCCACGGCGGGCAGCACCGTGTGCAGCCCGCTGCCATCCTTGAGCTTGCCGGTGATCACGGGCGGCATGTCCGGGCTGATGGTGATCGACGACACGTTGTCGTTCTTCACCTGCTGCACGAACTCGGAATAGGACATCTGCTGCTCGCTGCCGGACATGCGTGGGCTGAGGCTCTGGTAGACCAGAACCACGATCACCGCGACCACCAGCCACAGCAGGATGTTCTTGGTCAGATCATTCATCGGGGGCTTCATCCTCACACGCCTCCAGCGCGAGAACCCGCACACTCCCGCGCGAAGGTCTCACGAACAACTGATTTGGAATGGATTTCAGGGCAATTCATGTTTCCGTCTTCCTGCCGGTTGCCAAGGCATAAACCTCGCGCGAGCGAGCGCGCGATGCCTTGGGCTTGCGCAGTGTCACCCGCGCGAAGCCTGCGCGCAAGCCACGCACGTATTCATCGAAACCGCGGCCCTGAAACAATTTCACCAGCAATGACCCTCCGGGTTTCAAACTCCTGCAAGCAAAATCTTCCGCGAGTTCCGCCAGATGCATCGCGCGCGCCTGATCCGCCACTTCTATACCGCTGATATTGGGCGCCATGTCCGACAGCACAAGGTCGACCGCGGCGCCTTCCAGCCTCTCCATGAGGGTGTCGAAGACCGTCTGTTCCCGGAAGTCGCCTTCGAGGAACTCGACGCCGCCGATGCCCTGCATGGGCAGGACGTCCAGCGCGAACACCCGGCCCGACCATTCTCCATTTTTCCGGCCCAGCCGCTGGCGCACCAGTTGCGACCAGCCACCGGGCGCCGCGCCCAAGTCCACCACCACCATGCCCGGCTTCAGCAGGCGGTCGCGGTCCAGCAACTCATCCAGCTTGAAAGCCGCGCGGGAGCGCAGGCCTTCTGCCTGCGCCCGCTTCACATATTCGTCGCCGAAATGTTCCTTCAACCAGCGCGCGCTGCTTTTGGATCTCGCCACGGAGCTCTTTCCATGGACGGCAATACCGGCCGCCCTGTCTGCAGGAAACGATGACTTGAGCCCATGATACCCTGTCAGGCCGCACGAACCCGCGTGAATGCTGAACGCATGCCCCTCACCGCCTCCCAGACCCGCTACCTGCGCGGCCTCGCCCATCCGCTGAAACCGGTCCTGATGTTGGGCGGCAAGGGCGTGACACCCGGCGTGCTGAATGAATTGGATCAGGCCCTCGACGGTCATGAACTGATCAAGGTCAGGCTGACCGGCGACGATCGCGCCGACCGGACCGGCGTACTGGAGAAACTTCTTGAATCCAGCGGCGCCGAGCGGGTGCAGACCATCGGCCATATTGCCGTGCTGTACCGGCGCAATCGGGACCAGCCGAGGATCGCGCTGCCGAGATAAGCCAAGAGTGGCAGCCTCACGGCGGCTCTTTTGTCGCCATTCCGGGGCAGTCCGAAGGCTGAACCAGGAATCCACTTTTGACGCTGCTTGCCAGGCAACGAGAGAATGGATTCCGGCTTTCGCCGGAATGACGAGTTGGAGATAGCCATCTTGGAACTGAACCTCGAACGCCCGCGTGACTATCTATTTGTGCGCAAGGCCGACGCGCACTCGGTCACGGTGGTCGATCGCCCCTTCACCGCAAGCCTGATCCTGACCCGTGGAAGCGTCATCGACGATTGGGCCCTCACCGATATCGCGGCGATGACACCCGAGCATGCAGACCCGATTCTTGCGCTCAAACCGGACGTGGTGTTGCTCGGCACCGGCGCGCGTCAGGTGTTCCCGTCACAGGACGTGCTGGCCGCATTCCTGCAACACGGCGTCGGCGTGGAGGTGATGGACAATGCCGCCGCCGCCCGCACCTGGGATATCCTCGCCAGCGAGGGCCGCAACGTGGTTGCGGCGTTCATTTTGTCAGATTGACGGTGATAGCCAGTCTTGGCGTCTGGCACTCCGATAAGCGTGAATGTCGGCATGCCCACCAAGCATCGTGTCGATGTAAATATTCCGCTCTTCCCAGAAGACCTCGAGATCATGGACGCAGAAGGAATAGCGCTCTGGACGTTCCACCCAACCCGACTCGGTCAATGCCGATACCGAGGTAAACAACTCATTGTCGTTTCCCCACCACGCGAGTATCAGATAGCGGAACGTGATCCCGCAATGGAATATCGGAAAATGCGCGGTTTCCGGCCAAGACACACGACGTGAAGCCTTGACCTCGACCATCCTTGCAAGAAATGCCGCATGGTCGACAGCGTCATGGTCAATCGAGATGGTATAGATCTTGGCGCCGTCGGCGTCCAGCCAATTGCGTGAAGTGCGGACGTTTCTGGACATGAACATCATGGCAGGTGATCCGCACCGGCGCGAGACGCCTCACCGCTGCGGCAGGAACACAAGCGGATCGACCGGCTTGCCGTCCTTGCGAATCTCGAAGTGCAATTCGACACGCGGTGCGCCGCTCGCGCCCATCAGCGCGATCTCCTGTCCGGCATCGACGTGCTGGCCTTCCTTGACCAGCCGTTTGCTGTTGTGGCCATAGGCCGACAGATACGTATCGTTGTGCTTGATGATGATCAGCTCGCCGTAACCGATCAGTCCGTTGCCGCTGTACACCACCGTGCCCCCGGCCGCAGCGCGCACCGGATCGCCCACATTCCCGGCGATGTCGACGCCCGCGCCATCGCCACCGCTTCCGGACTGGAAGCCACCCACGATCTTGCCGCTGGCCGGCCACCGCCATGTGATGCCTGCGGCGCTGCGGGTCGCGCCGGGCGGCGGCATGGGTACTGTTGCGACTACCGGTTGTGCGAACGGCCGTGACACCGGCGCCGGGGGTCCGCTGGCCGCTGCAACTGGAGCCGCAGCCGCGGCAGACGAAGATGCCGTGGGTGCGACACCGTTCGCTGTGAGGCTTTGCGTCGTGACCGGGCCGAATACGGGTCCGGCAGGCTTGGGCGTGGTCGCGACCGGTTGCGACTTCGGCACCGGCACGATGGGCATGGCGGCGCCCGCGACCGGGGTCGTCGTCGGGGATGCCTCCCGCGCGCGTTTCAACGTCAGCACCTGACCCGGATGGATCACATACGGCGGCGGGATATTGTTTTGCGCCGCCAGCGTACGGAAATCGAGACCATGCGCGAACGCGATGCTGTATAGCGTGTCGCCCGGCGCTACCGTGTAGCCGGCCCCGCTGATCGTACCGTTGGCATGACCGAGACCGAACGTTTGTGTCCCGCTGCTGCGGGACGCCAATGGTTGCGCCGGTGAAGTCGCAGTAGATGCCGGTTGTCCGCCTGGACCGAAGGAATGATTGACCACCGGCGCAGGTGTCGACGCGCAACCGGCGAGCAGCGCAGCCGCGGCGCCCATGGCGAGCAATGTCCGAAGCAGACTCGGGAAATGGATATTCAATGCGTACATAACGCGCAAGGATACCCGATATGACCGCTGCCACCTTTACAGCCAGACAGATTTCCACCCCCCCTTCCGCAGGAAGGGGGATCTAGGGGGATGCGCTGTTCACGCGGCGTGCGAAACATTTCCCCGATGCTTCGCATCGACCTCCTTCGCGCCTGAGCGGGTGTGTCACCCTCCGACATTCACTCAATGCAACCACCACCACAACAGCAGCGCCACGACCAGTGCAACGACTACCCAACCCGCAGTTTCGATGTGCTTGTGCAGGGCCTTCTCGGCGCGCTCGCCGCCGAGCCGGATCGCGCCCGCGACCAGAAACACCCGTTTGCCGCGGCCGATCGCGATACCGCCCAGGAACGGCAGCAGCGGCACACCGACGATGCCGCATGCCCAACTGGCTACCTTCATGGGAATGGGCACGAAACCCGCCGCGACCAACAGCCAGAACGCCTCCCATGGATGCGCCTTGGCGTCGGCGCCGAACTTCTGTACCAGCGCCTCGAGGTGTGGCAACCAGCCAAGATCCGCCAGCAGTGGCTTCACGGCATCGAACGCGTAATGTCCCAGCGCGTAACCGACCAGCGAGCCGAGCAACGAAAAAAGCAGGCTGATCGAGGCGAACTGCCACCACTTGCGTGGCCGCGCCAGCGTCATAGGCGCCAGCATGATTTCCGGCGCTACGGGGAAAATGAAAGCTTCGACAAAGCTCAGCAGCGCGAGGCCGACGTCGGCACGCGGTTTCGCCGCCCATTCCAGGGCTTTTTCGTACAACGGTCGGAACAGGCGCATCAGGCATTCATCCGGCGGGCGCCCGATGGCGCAGCGCCATTCAACCCAAACCGCCCAGCAGAGGCACGAAGCTCACCGCTTCGAACTCCTCGCGTGGCCATGCGCCGCCGTCGCGGCGGAAGCGCGTCAGGCGTTGCGAGCCGGACGGCCCGAGCGGGGCAACCAGCACGCCGCCGTCCACAAGTTGCTCGCACAGCGCACGCGGCACCGATTCGCCGGCGGCGGTCAGCACGATCGCATCGAACGGCGCCTCGGCAGGCCAACCGATGTTGCCGTCGTCGTGGCGTGTGCGGATGTTTTCGATCTTCATGGTGCGGAACAGCCGCCGTGTCTTGCGCAACAATTCCTCGATGCGCTCCACCGTGTACACGGATCCCACCAGTTCCGACAACACGGCCGCCTGATAACCGGAACCGGTGCCGACTTCCAGCACGCGTTCCGGCACGCCGTGTTCGATCAGCAATTCGGTCATGCGCGCCACGACCCAAGGCTGCGAGATGGTCTGGCCGAGGCCAATCGGGAGTGCGGTGTTCTCGTAGGCACGCGACGCCAGCGCTTCGTCGATGAAAAGGTGTCGCGGCGTGGTACGGATCACATCGAGTACGCGTGGTTCGACGATGCCTTCGGCGCGGAGCGTCGCGACCAGCCGGTCGCGTGCGCGCTGCGAGGTCATGCCGTGGCCGCGCGCGGACGCGGCGGCGGCTCCGAACAAGGTGCTCATGCGGCGCATTCCCCCTGCATCTGCGCGGTCAATCCTCCGATCCAGCTCGACACTTTTTCGAGCGCCTGGAAGCGCGTCAGGTCGACGTGGATCGGTGTCACCGACACGAATCCGCGGCGTATCGCGTCGAAATCGGTGCCGGGCCCGGCGTCGTCGGCTTCGCCCGCGGGCCCGATCCACCACACCGTGCGTCCGCGTGGATCGCGCTGCGGTACGCAGGGTGCCGAACGATGGCGGCGGCCGAGACGAGTCACCTCGAAACCATGGATCTCGGGCCACGGACAATCCGGTACGTTGACGTTGAGGATGGTGTCGGCGGGCAACGGATCGACCAGCAGGCGCCGCGTCAACAGCAGCACCGCGCGCGCGGCCGAATCGAAATGGTGGCCGTTGCCATCGTGATGTTCGCCCTGACCCGCCAGGGACACCGCAATCGCCGGCAATCCGAGGAATCGCCCTTCCATAGCGGCCGATACGGTACCCGAATAGATCACGTCATCGCCGAGATTGGCGGAATTGTTGATGCCAGACACTACGATGTCGGGTTCATCCTCGAGCAATCCGCTGAGCGCGAGGTGCACGCAATCGGTAGGCGTCCCGACCACGCGATACCGGCCATCGTCGAGATGCGTGATCCGTACCGGCTGGTCGAGGGTCAGTGAGTTGCTGGCGCCTGATCGGTCGCGATCGGGCGCGACGACAGTCACGTCTCCGATTTCGGCGAGGCGGTCGGCGAGCACGCGGATACCGGGCGCGTCCACGCCATCGTCATTGCTGAGCAACACCCGCATCGCCGATTCGAACCCCGAAACAAACCTCGCGCATCGCGCGCAGATTCTCAGTTTAACCGATCCGGTTGCCTACTACGGCGCGCATCAACGACTCGAGGCCGGAGCGGCGGTGGTTGCGGGGGATGCCTTCGCGCTGCTTGCCGGTGGCGGCGTGGCGGTGCTGGTCCCGGGCGGCGTCGTGACGACCTGATAGAACACTTCGCCGGGTTTGATCAGGCCCAGTTGCGAACGCGCCCGCGCCTCGACCGCGTCCTGTCCGTGCTTGAGATCTTCCACGTCCGCTCCAAGCGCTTCGTTGCGCCGCTTCAGTTTGGCATTCTCTGCCTGCTGCTGGGACACACGCGCACGAATCGCACGCAGGTCCTGCATGCCACCGTCGCCGACCCACAGCTTGATTTGCAAGCCGATCAACAACGCCAGAAGAATCAGCGCGAGCCAACGCAACATGGAACCCGCTCCTGACGCAAGCGCTCAGGCAGACAATCGGGAAAATGCATCGAGGCCAATATAACGGGCGTTGCCACCTAGCTGCTCCTCGATCCGCAGCAACCGGTTGTACTTGGATATGCGATCGGACCGGCACAGGGAACCGGTCTTGATCTGCGTGGCGGTGGTCGCGACCGCCAGATCGGCGATGGTGGTGTCCTCGGTTTCGCCTGAGCGGTGCGAAATCACCGCGCCGTAGTGCGCGGCATCGGCGATCGCAAGCGTTTCCAGGGTCTCGGTCAACGTGCCGATCTGATTGAGCTTGATCAGGATCGCATTGGCGATACCATCTTCGATGCCCTTGCGGAAAATCGCCGGGTTGGTCACGAAGTTGTCGTCGCCCACCAGCTGGATCTTCCTGCCGAGCTTTTCGGTGATCAGTTTCCAGCCGGTCTCGTCGCCTTCGGCCAAACCATCCTCGATACTGATGATCGGATACTTCCTGCACCAATCTTCGTACTGCGCGACCATTTCCGCAGCGTCGGCGCGACGGCCCTCGCCTTTCAGGCCGTAGATGCCGTCTTCGAAGAACTCCGAGGCTGCGGGATCGAGCGCGATCCAGATCTGCTTGCCGGAAACATAACCCGCGGCATGAATCGCCTCGAGAATCGCCTCGATCGCTTCTTCGTGAGAACGCAGCGCTGGCGCGAAACCACCCTCATCGCCGACCGAAGTCGAGAGTCCACGTTTGTGTAGATGCGCCTTCAGCGCCTGGAAGGTTTCGACGCCCGCGCGCAAGGCTTCCGAGAAACGATCGAAGCCTCCTGGCACGATCATGAATTCCTGCATGTCGAGCGGATTGTCTGCGTGCACGCCACCGTTGATCACGTTCATCTGTGGAACCGGCAGTTTCGGCGCGCGATCGCCCGTCAGGTATTTCCAAAGCGGTTCGCCGCGCGATGCAGCGACCGCGTAGGCAGAGGCGAGCGACGCGGCAAGAATGGCGTTGGCGCCCAGCCGCGCCTTGTTGGAAGTGCCATCCAACGCGATCAGCTTGTCGTCTAGCCCCTTCTGATCGGCAGCATCGAAACCCGCCAGCGCTTTCGCAATCTCGCCATTGACGTTGGCGACCGCGTTCGTAACGCCCTTGCCTCCGTAACGCGACTTGTCGCCATCACGCAGTTCTACCGCTTCCCGACTACCGGTGGACGCGCCGCTCGGCACGATCGTGTGGCCGGTTGCGCCGTCGGCCAGCGTGACCTCGGCTTCGAGGGTCGGATTGCCGCGTGAATCGAGGACCTCGCGGGCGTGGATATCGGTTATCTTCGTCGTCATGGGATGTTTCGTCCGTCATTGATCGGTTGGAGCCTGCGCGCGGGCGACTGTCGCGAGCACGCTCGCTCCTACAAAAGCGATGAGCGTTTCGTCACCGCATCGAGCTCTTTCAGCGTTTCCAGCAACGCTTCCATCTTGCCCAACGGCCACGCATTCGGCCCATCGGACAGCGCCTTGTCGGGATCGGGGTGCGTTTCCATGAAAACACCCGCGACGCCCACCGCGACCGCGGCGCGCGCCAGCACCGGCACGAACTCGCGCTGGCCACCGGACTTCGTGCCCTGGCCGCCCGGCAACTGCACCGAATGGGTAGCGTCGAATACCACCGGGCAGTTCGTTTCGCGCATCACGGCCAGCGAGCGCATGTCCGAGACCAGATTGTTGTAACCGAAACTCGCTCCTCGTTCGCAAACCATGACCTGGTCGTTGCCGGCCGCGCGCGCTTTCTCGACCACGTTTTGCATGTCCCAAGGCGACAGGAACTGGCCTTTCTTGATGTTGACCGGTTTGCCCGCGCGCGCGACCTTCTGGATGAAATCGGTCTGGCGGCACAGGAACGCCGGTGTCTGCAGCACATCCACCACCGCCGCGACCTCGTCGAACGGCGTGTATTCGTGCACGTCGGTCAGCACCGGCACGCGGATCTGCTTCTTTACTTCAGACAGGATGCGCAGTCCCTCTTCCATGCCGAAACCGCGGAAGCTCGACGCCGACGTACGGTTGGCCTTGTCGAAACTGGACTTGAAGATAAAAGGGATGCCGAGCCTGCCGGTGATTTCCTTCAGCGCGCCGGCGGTATCGAGTTGCAACTGCTCGGACTCGACCACGCACGGACCTGCAATCAGAAAGAATGGCCGGTCGAGGCCGACTTCGAAGCCGCACAGCTTCATCCAAATGCCCCCTCGTCATCCCGGCCACGCATTGGCCGGGACCCGGCGCCAGGGATGGCAACGGCGGCCAGCCGCGGTGCGTCACGCACCGCCTTGTATTCGCGTGCGGCGTGGACGAAGCCATTGAACAGTGGGTGGCCGTCGCGCGGCGTGGACGTAAATTCCGGATGGAACTGGCAAGCCAGGAACCACGGATGCTCCTGTTGCGGCAATTCGACGATCTCCACGAGATCGTCCTCCGACAAACCCGCGATTACCAGGCCCGCCTGTTTCAACCGATCGCGATAGCGGTTGTTGAATTCGTAACGGTGACGATGGCGCTCACGGATGGTGTCGGCGCCGTACAACTCGCGCGCCAGCGAGCCGGCCGTCAAACGACATTCCTGCGCACCCAAACGCATGGTGCCGCCGAGGTCCGAAGCCTCGTCGCGACGCTGCACATCGCCATCCTGTGTCCACTCGGTGATCAGCGCAATCACGGGGTCGGCACAATCGCGATCGTTCTCGGTAGAGCCTGCACCAGCGAGACCTGCGATGTCGCGCGCGAACTCGACCACCGCCGCGTGCATGCCGTAGCAGATGCCGAAATACGGGATGCCGCGCTCGCGCGTGTAACGCACGGTCTGAATCTTGCCTTCGAAGCCACGCTTGCCGAAGCCGCCGGGCACCAGGATTGCGTCGGCATCGTTCAACACGGCGTCGGCGCCGCGCGTCTCGATGGTTTCCGAATCCACCCACTCCAGTTCTATCCGGGTCGCGTTGTGGATACCCCCGTGACGCAGGGCTTCACCGAGCGACTTGTAGGCGTCCTTGTGCTCGACGTATTTGCCGACGATGTAGATCCTGACCTCGTCCTTCGGATTCTCGACCGCGTCGACCGTGCGCTTCCACTCGGAAAGATCGGTGGGCTTGGCGTCGAGATGCAGGCGTTCGACCACGATGTCGTCGAGACCTTCCTTGTGCAACCACAAAGGCAGCTTGTAGATGACGTCCGCGTCGGCCGCGCTGATCACCGCACTCTCCGGCACGTTGGTGAACAACGCAATCTTGCGGCGCTCGGATTCGGGCAGCGGTTCCTCGCAACGGCACACCAGGATGTCGGGCTGGATACCGAGAGCACGCAATTCCTTGACCGAATGCTGGGTCGGCTTGGTCTTGATCTCGCCAGCGGCCTTGATGTACGGCACCAGAGTCAGGTGCATGAACAACACCTGGTCGGCGCCGCGCTCGATGCGCAACTGGCGCGCGGCTTCCAGGAACGGCTGCGATTCGATGTCGCCAACGGTGCCGCCGATCTCGACCAGCGCCACGTCGAAACCGCGTGTGGCCTCGTCGATGACGTGCTTGATCTGGTTGGTGATGTGCGGGATCACCTGCACAGTGGCGCCGATATAATCGCCGCGGCGCTCCTTGCGGATCGCGGCCTCGTAAATCTTGCCGGTGGTGATCGAGTTCTTGCCACTCAATCGTGTGCGCACGAAACGTTCGTAATGCCCGAGGTCGAGGTCAGTCTCGGCGCCGTCGTCGGTAACGTAGACTTCACCGTGCTGGAACGGACTCATGGTGCCTGGATCGACGTTGATGTACGGATCCAGTTTCATCAGGGTGACGCTGAGGCCGCGGGCCTCGAGGATGGACGCCAGCGACGCCGATGCGATGCCCTTGCCAAGCGAGGACACCACGCCGCCGGTGACGAAAATCAGGGAGGTCATGGTCGGACCGTCTGTGGAAAGGGTTATTCTAGCGGAAGCGTACGACAGGATCAGTAGATGGGCGACTCAATACTCGCGCCGCCCTTGTCGCGCCGGGAGATTGTGCCTTTCTGGAAGCCGGTCTGCCGCCGGCAAGTCGGAATCACGTCGTGGGGAAACTGCGTCCACTCTGGGCTGAACTGAAGCGCCGCAACGTGCTGCGCGCCGGCGTCCTGTACGCGGCGGCCACGTGGCTGCTGGTGCAGATCGCCACCCAGGTTTCCCCTTTTTTCAACATTTCCGAGTGGGTCGTGCGCTGGATCGTGATGGCGTGCGTGATCGGCGCGCCATTCTGGCTGGCGCTGGCCTGGTTTTATGAACTGACACCGGAAGGGCTCAAGCGCGAAAGCGAAGTCGCGCCGCACGAATCCATTGCACGCGGTACCGGTCGAAAGCTCGATTACGCGATCATCGCCGTCCTTTCCATCGTGGTCGTGCTGCTGGTGACCAACCAGTTCGTGCTGCGGCAAGACGTAACCGGGAGGGCGGAAGCGGCCAGCGCCAGCGCGGTGGCTGCCGCGCTGGCCAAGGTACCGAAGAAATCCATCGCGGTCTTGCCGTTCGTCAATGACAGCGGCGACCCCGGGCAACGCTACTTTTCGGACGGGCTCTCCTCGGACCTGATCACCGCGCTGTCCCAGTTTGCAGGCCTCAAGGTGATCAGCCGCGAATCCTCGTTCCAGTTTCGCAACAGCGCGGACAACAGCGCCCGGATTGGCGCCGCGCTGGGCGTCGCACACCTGCTTGAAGGCAGCCTGCAACGGGTCGGCGAGGAAGTGCGTGTCACCGCCACCCTTGTCAACGCAGCCGATGGCGCCACGATCTGGTCGCACAATTACGACCGTCCATACAAGGATCTGTTCGCGCTGCAGGACAACATCACGAAGAACGTCGCCGCTGCTTTGCAGGCGCAGCTGCTGCAACCGAAGGGCGCTGCGATCCAGACCGAACGCCCGCCCAGCGGCAATCTGGACGCATGGAACGCCTATCAGCAAGGCAATTTCTTCCATGAGCGAAGAAACGAAGCCAGCGATCGAACGGCAATCAGTTACTACGAAAAGGCTACCCGCATCGACCCCGACTACGCGCAAGCCTATGCACAGGCATCATGGACGTGGACGACTATGGCAGCCGCATATCTGGGAGGTCAGCAGTTGCAGGAAGCTTATGCACAGGCGCGCAGCGCTGTCGAGAAGGCGCTCGCGCTGGCTCCCTCTCTCGCCGCCGCGCATCGTGCACACGGCTTGCTGCTGGCATGGGCGGACTTCGATCAGAATGGCGCGGAGGCCGAATACCGGCGCGCGATGCAACTCGCACCCGACGATCCGGTGATGCAAGCGGGTCTGGCGACCCAGCTGGCGAATCTCGGCAAGCTGGACGACGCCGTGACCTTGATGCGACAGGCCCTCGCAGGCAACCCGTTGAATGCCGAATGGTACTTTTACCTGGCCAATTACTTGGCGGCGCTTGGCCGTCTCGACGAGGCGCAGACGGCAGCACAAAAGGCTGTCGACTTGCAGCCGACATCGGATGGCCTGCGATCCCAGCTGGTCCTCGTGGACGTATTGCGCGGCAACGCCAAGGCAGCGCTGGCCACCGCGCAACAGGAGCAAGCAGGCTACTGGCGTTACTTCGAAGTGGCGCTGGCACAGCAGGTAGGTCCGAGTCGGGCGGCCGCGAACTCGGCACTTCGAACCATGATCGCAACGGACAGTCGTATTGGCGCCTATCAGATTGCCGACGTGTACGCCTTGCGCAAGGACCCGGACAACATGTTCAAGTGGCTGGATCGTGCATGGGCTATTCGCGATCCGGGTGTCGCCAATCTCCTCTTCGATCCGCTCATCCTGCGCTACAGGGACGACCCGCGATTCGCTGCGTTCTGCAGGAAAGTCGGCTTGCCCGCGCCGAGTGTCAACGCCCCGGTTTCAGCCACGACATCGTAGGGAAGACAGCGCCAGAGCCCCCCCCCTGCCAAGTGCACCGGGGTCGCGCACCCGCCTGTTAATATCGAACTATGAACACTCCGATTCCCGACCGCATCGCCGCCCTGCGCGTATTGATGCACGAACGCGGCATCGCCGCCTGCATTGTTCCCACCGCCGATCCCCATCTGTCGGAATACCTGCCTGCACACTGGCAGGCGCGTCAGTGGCTTTCCGGTTTCAGGGGTTCGGCCGGAACACTGGCCGTCACTGCCGACTTCGCCGGGCTCTGGACCGACTCACGCTATTTTTCGCAGGCCGAGAAGCAGCTCGCCGGCAGCGGGATCGAATTGATGAAGCTCAATGTGCCGCACACGCCCGAGCACATCGCGTGGTTGTGCGATCGCCTGCACGAGGGCGACAAGGTTGCGTGTGCCGCCGACATGTTGTCACTGGCAAGCGAGCGTTCCTTGCGCGAACAACTCGGCAAGCACGGTGCGCAACTGATCGAAGATGATCTTCCCGGACAAATCTGGAACGACCGTCCGCCGCTGCCGCACGCAAAGGTGTACGAACACCCCCTCGACTACGCGATCCACGCCCGCGCGGAAAAGCTGGCCGATGTGCGCGAGGCGATGCGCAAGCTGGGCGCAAGTCATCACGTCGTCTCGGCGCTGGATGAAATCGCCTGGGTGCTGAATTTGCGTGGCAGCGACGTCGAATATAACCCTGTGTTCCTGACGCACCTGCTGATCGACGAAAAGGGCGCGACGTTGTTTGTGGAGGCAGGCAAGCTCGACGCGGATCTGCAAGAAAACCTTGCGGCGGACGACGTGCAGCTTGCTCCCTACGATGCCATCGGCGACGCACTCGGCAATCTCCCCGGGGACGCGAAGTTGCTGATCGCACCGGCGCAGGTCTCCGCCGCTGTTGCGCACGCCATTCCCGTACACGTCGCACTAATCAAGGCCCCCGCTCCGATCACCGCCGCCAAGGCGCGCAAGGGCGAGCGGGAACTGGAACACGTGCGCGAAGCGATGCGCCGCGATGGTGTGGCGCTGGTGCGCGGTGCGCGCTGGCTCGAACAGGCGCTCAAGGATGGCAAGCGCCTCACCGAACTCGATGTGGACGACAAGCTGCGTGAGTTGCGCTCGCAACAACCAGGCTTCGTCAGCGAGAGCTTTTCGACAATCGCCGGCTACCAAGCCAACGCTGCGTTACCTCATTACAGCGCCACACCCGAATCGCATGCCGAACTCAAAGCGCACGGGATGCTGCTGATCGATTCCGGCGCGCAATACCTCGGTGGCACCACCGACATCACCCGGATGTGGGCGCTGGGCGAAACCACGCCGGAACAGCGCCGCGACGTGACGCTGGTGCTTAAAGGCGTGATCGCACTTTCACGCGCCAAGTTCCCGCGCGGCACCTCGGGCCAACAAATCGACGCGCTCGCACGCGCGCCAATCTGGGCCGCCAGCGTGGATTATGGACACGGCACCGGCCACGGCGTCGGTTATTGCCTGAACGTGCATGAAGGCCCGCAGTCGATCCGCCCACCGCGTTCGGCCGCGCACCTGGAACCGATGGACCTGGGCATGATCACCTCGATCGAACCCGGCATCTACAAGCCTGGCCGCCACGGCGTGCGCATCGAGAACCTCGCCGCGACGATCCCGGCCGGCGACGGCGAGTTCGGCCAATTCCTGGCCTTTGAAACGTTGACGTTGTGTCCGATCGACACCCGCTTGCTGGACCTCTCTTTGCTCGAAGCAAACGAGATCGCATGGCTGGACAGCTACCACGCGATCGTGCGCGAACGGCTTGCGCCCTTGCTGGACGACCCAGCCGATCGCGCGTGGCTGGACGTACGTTGTGCCCCTCTGTCGACTGCGAAAGCCGCCTGAGCCTCACGCACGGCAATATCTACAGAATGGGCTGTTTCTGGTAGCTTACGTGGGTTGTTTCTCCAAGGAACCTCCGTGCCTCGCCGCCGTTTGAAGCCACTGACGCCACGCGCCCTGGCCTTCGCAATCGCGCTCGCAGCGGCGCCCGGCATGGCGCTGGCACAAACCAGCGTGGATGTCTGCCCGCTGGGCGCGTTCGTTTGTCCGGTGGTAAAAAACGACTTTGCGCTGTGCAAGAAAAACGACCTGCTGGATTTCTACGTACCCGGCCTGCCGACCGAAGGCAACCGGGAGGCCAGTCCGGCCCAACTATACGGCGACCGTTTCAGCAGCCCCGACAGCAATCTCTACCACCTGAACGGCAACGCGTCGCTGCAACGCCTCGACCAGTTGCTGCGCGCCGACCGCATCACCTACAACGAGGACACCACGGCCTACAACGCCGCAGGCCACGTGCGCTATCAGGAAAGCGACATGCTGCTGTCGGCCAACCGGATGCGCGGAACCACCGAACCCGAATACGGCGTCGCCGACAACGTGCTGTACCAGATGCTGACTTCACGCGGCAACGGCAAGGCAACGCAGGCAATCATGCTGGATCAGAACCGCGGCAAGTTCCATCAAGTCACCTATTCGACTTGCGACATCGATAATCGCCTGTGGGTTATCCAGTCGAAAAGAATGACGACGGACGAGAACAAGGGACGCGCCTACGCGCACGACGTGACCATGCGTATCAAGGGTGTGCCGTTCCTGTGGTTGCCTTACATGAGCTTCCCGATCGACAACACCCGCCAGTCCGGATTCCTATATCCATCGTTCGGCAGCAGAGGCAACGGTGGCTTTTTTTTCGCACTGCCGTACTACTTGAATCTCGCGCCGAATTACGACGCCACGTTGACACCGATACTGTATGCCGAGCGCGGCGTGATGATGGATGGCCAGTTCCGTTACCTGACCTCCTCCAGCCACGGCGAGCTGGATCTGGATTACATGCCGCAGGACCGCGTCGCCGATCGCAATCGGGGTTACCTCAAGTTCGTCAACCAGACGACTTTGCCGTGGAACCTGTCGTGGTCAACCAACATCCAGCACGTCACCGACCCCTACTACTTCCAGGACTTCGGGCAGAATCTCACGACTTCTGCCGTCACTGTGCTGTCGTCCTCTTCGTATATCACCAGCAGCGGTAATTGGTGGAACGCCGGTATCGGTGCGGACGTATACCAGATGACTGATCCCCCGTTGACAGATCAGTCCGCGCCATATCGTCGCCTGCCTCGTCTGTTCTTCAACGCCGAGCGCCCGATCGGCGGCCTTGGCGGCCCGGAATGGGGCGTCAACGCCGAAGCGGTGCGTTTCGTGAGGCCCGATTCGCTGGACGGCGACCGCTTTGATTTGTACCCCTACCTTGCGTGGCCCCTGCAAGGGGCGGCGTGGTTCGTGCGCCCGGAACTGGGCTATCGCTACACGACTTACGATCTGCAAAAGCCGGTCATGCCAGACGGCCCGACCAATCCCTCACGCGGCATGCCGATCTTCGACCTCGACGCCGGCCTGATCTTCGAGCGCGATACCCACCTGTTCGGTCAGGACTACACCCAGACCCTCGAGCCGCGCATCTACTACCTGTACGTGCCCTACCGAAACCAGGAAAACCTGCCGCTGTTCGACACCCAGCCGCTGACGTTCGATTTCTGGCAATTGTTCACCACCAACAGTTACAGCGGCGCCGACCGCCAGGAAAACGCCAACAATCTTTCACTGGCCTTGACCACTCGGTTTCTCGATTCCAACGGCGACGAAAAACTTTCGGCAAGCATCGGCCAGATCCGCTACTTCGATCCGGAGCTCGTGACCCTGTCCCCCGGCGGCAAGTCCGTCGATTACTCCGGCTCCAACTATGTCGGCAACCTGACGCTGGCACTCAACGACAACTGGCGCCTGACTACCTCGCAACAGTGGAATCCAAACACCGACGAAACCGACGTGTCCACCGTAGGCCTGCAACGACGCCTGTGGGGCGGCGGCATCGTGAATTTCGATTACCGATATCGTCGCGGCCTTCTGGAGGATGCGGATGTATCGGCCGAAATCCCGATCGGCAACTCGTGGAAACTGATCGGCCAATACGACTATTCGATGATGGACCACAACGTGGTCGACGCCTTCGCCGGCCTCCAGTGGAACAGTTGCTGCATGGCAGTGAGCGTGCTGGCGCGCCACTACATCACCAACCTGCAGGGCGACACCAATACTGCGATCATGGTGGAGGTCGAGTTCAAGGGCCTCGGCGCCTACGGTGAACGTACTGGTACTTTCCTGCGCAATGCTATCCTTGGCTATCAGTAACCGCGGTCCGCGCTGAACCCGCCTCCAGCCATCCCGTCAACTTTTCGGCACCCCGCGTTGTCCAAGCCATTACTCCCGGACCCGTCGGTCCGGCATGCCGCCACCCATCCATACCACCTATCCATGACCAAGATGACCCGAACCCCCTTCGCCAGCGTGGCCCTGATGTTCGCGGCCTGCGCATTCACGCTACCAGCGTTCGCGCAGCTGCTCAGTCCGAATGCCCCGCCCTCCACCAGCCCCCAGTCCTCGCCTTTGCTGACACCGGAGTCGCCCGCATCGAACGGGGTCCAGCCGCTCGACCGGATTATCGCGGTGGTCAACGATGGCGTGATCCTGCAAAGCCAGCTCGACCAGACGATGGCGACGGTCATCCACCAGATTTCCGCTTCGGGCGGCAAGCTGCCGCCTAAGGACGTGCTGGAGAAGCAGGTCCTGCAACGCTTGATCCTGAACGAATTGCTGGTGCAAAAAGGGCACGACAATGGCGTGCGTGTATCCGACGCCCAGGTCGATGCCGCGGTCGCCAACATCGCGCAGCAGAACAAAATGACCGTGCCGCAGATGCAGGTGGCGATGCAACAGCAAGGCGTGGATTACGCTTCGTTCCGCGACCAGCTGCGTAACCAGTTGCTGGTGCGCTCCGTGCAGCAGCAGGCCATGCAATCGAACACGCAGGTTTCCGACGCCGAAATCAACAACCTCATCGCAAGCCCGGCCTTCAAAGAAGGCGAAGTGCATCTGGCGCGCATCCTGATCGGCCTGCCCGAGGGTGCCGATTCCACGCAAATCGCCGCAGCCAAGGCCAAGGCAGACAAGGTCGAGAGTGAATTGAAAGCCGGCAAGAGTTTTTCCGCGCTGGCCGTCAGCAGCTCCACCGCGCCCGAGGCGCTGGACGGGGGCGACCTCGGCTGGCGGCGCGTCGATGAATTGCCGCCCGCGCTGCAGCAAGTCGTGACTTCGCTGCAACCGGGCGCTTACACCGAACCCCTGCGCGACTCATCCGGCTTCATGATTCTCAAGCTGAAAGGCAGGCGCACGCCCGATACCAAGCAGATCGTCACCGAATATCATGGCCGTCACCTGATGATCACTCCGAACGCCGTGCTGAGCGAACAGGGCGCCAAGGACAAGATCACCAAGCTGTACCACGAAATCGTCGACGACCACGCCAACTTCGCCAAGCTGGCAAAGCAATACTCGGACGACCCGACCACAGCCAATGCGGGCGGCGACATGGGTTGGTTCATGCAGAGCGATTGGGGCTCGGAAGTCGGCAAGTTGATTGCCGGCCTGCAACCGGGTCAGGTCACCCCACCGTTCGAGAGTCCCGACGGATCATGGCACATCGTCCAGTTGCTTGGCACACGCCAGGCCGACAAGACCAAGGATCTGGAACGCGAACAGGCACGCCAGGCGATCGCCGCGCGCAAGGGCCAGCAGTCGTACGAGCAGTTCCTGCGCGATCTGGAATCGACGGCCTACATCAGTATCCGCGTGCCCGAACTGGCGGACGCGTCACCGGCGGCCACCGACAACGCGAAATGAGTCCCGGGCCGGCCCTGACCGGCTCGCACCGGCCTTCGGCATTTCCCAGGCTTGCTGTCACCGGCGGCGACCCGGCGGGCGTGGGACCGGAGCTGGTGGCGCGACTGGCCGCGACACCGCTGGCTGCGGATCTGGTCGCGATCGGCGATCCTGCCATGTTCGGACGGACGGCGAATCGTTGCGGCATCGCGTTGAAAATCGAGACGTACGACCGCCAGCCACGGACCTTGCGTGCGGCTGGAACCCTGCGCGTGCTGGGGGTTCCGCTACGCGCCGAGGAAGTGCCAGGCAAACTCGACCCGCGTAATGCATTCTACGTGTTGAACACGCTGGCGCATGCAGCCGACGGTTGCATGGCGGGCGAGTTCGACGGCGTGGTCACCGCACCGGTCCAGAAATCGGTGATAAACGAAGCCGGCGAGCGATTCTCCGGCCACACCGAATTGTTCGCGCAACGCGCTGGCTGCGAAGTAGTGATGATGCTGGCCTCAGCCGAGCTTCGCGTTGCGCTCGCGACCACCCACTTGCCACTGTCAAGCGTGCCAGCGGCGATCACGCACGAGTCATTGACGCGCTCCCTGCGCATAGTCCACGCCGAATTGATTGCCAAGTTCGGAATTGCCACGCCACGCATCGCGGTGCTGGGCCTCAACCCGCATGCGGGGGAAGGCGGATATCTGGGCCGTGAGGAAATCGATACCATCATCCCGGCCATGGATACGTTGCGCGGCGAGGGCATGCAACTGCTGGGCCCGTTACCAGCGGATACTGCATTCGTGCCGGACATGCGTGCGCGCTATGACGCGGTACTCGCGATGTACCACGATCAGGCGTTGCCGGTGCTGAAATCCGAAGCCTTCGAACGTACCGTCAACATCACCCTCGGCCTACCCTTCGTCCGCACCTCGGTCGATCACGGCACCGCACTTGATCTGGCCGGCAGTGGCCGCGCCGATCCATCAAGCATGTTCGCGGCAGCGGAGATGGCCGTGCAACTCGTCGCCCGTGGCAAGGCTCGAGAAGACCTCCTGCCGGATATAGGCGCGGATCACCGTGGATGAACTGTTCTTGATTCGTCTTGATCCGGAGCAAATGCTCTGAACATTTGATCAATCGCAACTCATGGCGCGCCCAAAAAAACACTTCGGCCAGCACTTCCTGCATGAGCGAGGAGTGATCGAGTGCATTGTCGCCGCGATCGCGCCGAAACCCGGTGACCGTCTGGTCGAGATCGGCCCCGGCGAGGGCGCGCTCACCCTGCCGCTGCTGCGCGCAGCCGGGCGACTGACCGCAATCGAGCTCGATGCAGAGTTGATCGAGCCGCTACGCACGCGCGCCGTCGGCGTCGGCGATCTCGAAATCGTCCATGCCGATGTGTTGAAGGTCGACCTTGCCACGCTGGCGGATGGCGGCAAACTGCGGATCGCCGGCAACCTGCCCTATTACATTTCCAGCCCGATCCTGTTTCATTGCCTCGCGTATGCGGGCGCCATCGCGGACATGCACTTCATGCTGCAGAAGGAAGTCGTCGAGCGAATGGCTGCGGCGCCCGGCGGCAAGGTGTACGGCCGGCTTACGGTGATGTTGCAACTGGTCTGCAAGGTGGAGCAAGTCTTGCGCGTCGCGCCCGGTGCGTTCAGGCCGCCGCCCAAGGTGGATTCGGCGGTCGTTCGCCTGACGCCTTTGGCTCCGGCACAACGTCCGGAACCCGCACTCGTGCCGGCGGTCGAAGCCGTCGTCCGCGCCGCGTTCGGCCAGCGACGCAAGACACTTGCCAACGCGTTGCGCGGACTGCTCGACGCCGATGCGATCCACCGCGCGGGTGTCGACCCGCGAGCGCGCGCCGAAAACGTGCCGCCACAAGGCTTCCTCGCGCTGGCACGTCATGCAAATGGCGCAAACTTGCAGGTTGGCACGAAACTCACCGACAATGCCAGTCAATGAGCCCTCGCCAGACCACCACCGACGAACAGCACGACCGACGCGAACCCGAACCCTATTCGGTCGAGATCGAGGTCGAATCCCGCTACGTCCTGGAGCAGTCCAAGCCTGAAGCGAATCGCTACGTGTTCGCCTACGAGATCACGCTGCGCAATCTCGGCGTGATGCCGGTGCGCCTGCAGACCCGCCACTGGGTCATCACGGATGCCAACGGCAAGGTCGAGGAAGTTCGCGGCGAGGGCGTGGTGGGCGAGCAGCCGCGTCTGCAACCGGGAGAGCACTACAGCTACACCTCGGGTGCGGTACTGGAAACCCAGGTAGGCACCATGCGCGGCGCCTACCTGTTCCACGCCGACGACGGCACCGACTTCGAGGTACCGATTCCCGAATTCGTGCTGTCGGTGCCGCGCACGCTCCACTGATCCGGGTTCCCTGGGCACATGGCCATCTACGCGATCGGCGATGTGCAAGGTTGCCATCCCGAACTCGAACGGTTGTTGGATCGATTGCGTTTCGATCCCGCAACCGACCGCCTGTGGTTCTGCGGCGACCTTGTGAACCGCGGCAACCAGTCGCTGGAAGTGCTGCGCCTTGTGCACAGCCTGCGCGAGCATTGCGTGGTGGTCCTCGGCAACCACGATCTCAGCCTGCTGGCGATCGCCGAACGCGATGCCGAGGCGCGCACGCGCACCAACCCGGACCTGCGACGAGTGCTGGAAGCCGGGGACGCATCAACCTTGATCGAGTGGCTGCGTTGCCAGTCACTGATGCACCACGACGCGGAGCTCCGGTTCACGCTGGTGCACGCCGGGCTCGCACCGTCGTGGACACTCAGGCAGGCACTGCACATCGCGCATGAAGTCGAACGCGCGCTGCGTGGTCCGGGTCATCACGCGTTGCTGAAAAAGATGTTCGGCAATCGTCCCTCGCGCTGGTCGTCAAAGCTGCAGGGCCTCGATCGCCTGCGAGCCGCGATCAACATCTTTACCCGCATGCGCTACTGCGACGTACACGGCCGCATCGATTTCGACGCCAAGGGAGCGCCTGGCACACAAAACGCCGGACTCTACCCGTGGTTCGAGGTGCCTGGCATGAAACAGCGCGAGACCCGCATCGTGTGCGGGCACTGGTCCGCGCTCGGCCGCTTCGCCGGTCTGGGCATCTACGCCATCGACACCGGCTGCGTGTGGGGCGGCAAGCTTACGGCACTGCGGCTGGACGGCGAGGAACCGCAGGTCATCGCGGTCGATGCCGAGCCCTATCGCAAGCGCCCCTGAAATCGCTGAGCTACTCTGATCAAGCTCGGTCGGCATGAACGGCTGGCGCCGCCCACGCGTCGTTGCAAACCCTGCTCAAGGTGGGAACACGGCGCCCTGAGTCGCCCCATGATGGGTCTTCGCATCATATATCAAGTCCTTTTGATTGTACGACGCAAGGATGCTCCTGGCGGCCGCATTCAGATCGTGACTGAGTTTCTCGCAATCGGGAGCCTGCTGCATCTCCGAAAACCGCTTCAGAATTGCTTCCGCCGCCTCTACACCATGATGGTTATGGCCGTCTTCATGTAACCGAAGTGCAGCGAGATAGGTATTCCATTTTTTCGCGAGCCGTGACGAGACATTTCGCGACCCCTCCCACCTCGGCAGGGTCATGACAGTACGAACACTGGTCTTGAAGGAACGCAATGCACAATGTCCGCCCTTCGGCGCAAACTGGAAATTCCAATTAACCCGCCACCGGGTGTAGCCATCGTACCTCTTGCCGTCCGCGCCTACCGGCCCAAGTTTGTCGAGCTGGTTACGAATCTCGCGGCCGGTACTACCAGAAACATCGTAGTACTTGATTCGCAATGAAATAGTGGGATCACTCGCCAGAACGTTGCCACCGAACGTCGCAGCCATCATCAGCAGCACGACCAGCGTCTTCACGCCGTGTCCTCTAACCGCGCATTTGTCGCAAGCACGCCGACCGGTCCTCATGCGACACATCATCACCTCAACCCGGTTTCGTTACGGGCGATCACCATGCGTTGGATTTCCGATGTGCCCTCGTAGATCTCCGTGATCTTGGCATCGCGAAAGTAACGCTCGAGGGGCATTTCCTTGGAATAACCCATGCCGCCGTGGATCTGCACCGCCTGATGGGTGATCCACATCGCGGCCTCCGAGGCCGTCAGCTTGGCGACTGCGGCCTCGGTCGAGAAACGCGCACCCGTTTTGGAGGCCTCCTGCTTCAGCCACGCGGCACGCAGTGTCAACAAGCGCGCCGCGTCGAGCTTGCAGCGCATGTCTGCGATCTTGGCCTGGGTCATCTGGAACGAACCGATCGGCTGGCCGAACGCCTTGCGGTCGCGCGCATACTCCAGCGTTGCCTCGTACGCTGCGCGCGCCAAACCCACCGCCTGCGAAGCGATGCCGATACGCCCGGCGTCGAGCACGCCCATCGCGATCTTGAAGCCGTGTCCTTCCTCTCCGATCACCTCGTCAGGCTGCGCGTGGTAATCGTCGAATTCGATCTCGCAGGTCGCCGAGGCTCGGATGCCGAGCTTGGGCTCGGTCTTGCCGCGGCCGAATCCTTGGCGCGAAGTATCAACCATGAATGCCGTGACCCCGCGCGCGTGCTTGTCCGGATCGGACATCGCGAACAGCAGGATGTACTTCGCAACCGGCCCGGACGTGATCCAGCTCTTTTTGCCGTTGATCACGTAGCTGCCGTCTTCCTGCCTCACCGCGCGGCAACGCATTGCCGTGGCGTCGGAGCCCGACTGCGGTTCGGTCAACGCGAACGCGCCGATGGCTTCTCCCGACGCAATTGGCGTCACGTATTTGTGCTTTTGCTCTTCGTTGCCGAACTTCAACAAGCCGTTGCAGTACAGCGTGTTGTTGACGCTCATGATGGTCGAATGCGCGCAGTCGGCCGCAGCCACTTCGATCATTGCCAGCACATAACTGATCGAATCCATCCCGGCGCCGCCGTATTCGGCTGGCACTTCGATACCCATCAGCCCCAATTTGCCCATCTCGCGGATATTGTCGAGCGGAAATTCACCGGACTTGTCGAAATCCGCTGCAACCGGCGCGATGCGCTTCTGCGCAAAATCGCGCGCGATAGACTGGATCTGCAATTGCTCTTCTGAAAACTCGAAATCCATCGCAACACCTCTTTCTGGTTTGGGTCTGCGCGCTCCGCTCGCGTGACGAGCCAAGAGAATCCAGTCGTACATGATAACCGCCCGCGCAACGCGTCGGGCACGGAGCACAGTTCGGGCTTTAATTTATCTCTTCATCCTGATATAAAGATGTAATGCTTGACCTCGTTTCCGCCACCGCATTGCTGCGGGTGCTGTCCGACCCCACCCGCGTGCGCCTGCTCGCGCTGCTCCGACGCGAGGAGTTGACCGTGGCCGAACTGTCTTCGGTGCTGCGGCTGGCGCAGCCGCGCGTCTCGACGCATCTCGCCAAGTTGAAGGAATCAGGGTTGGTTCGCGACCGCCGCGCCGGTGTTTCGGCGTACTACCGATTTAATGAAAACGGGTTCGAAAACGCCGCCGACTTGCTGCGGGCGCTGGAAGACAGCGTGGACGACGCCGTACTGGACGCCGACGCGCTACGTCTGCCCTCCGTGCTCACCGCACGCGCCCGCGACCGCGGCTGGGCCGACAGCGTCGCCGGCGACATGGAACGTCACTATTCACCCGGGCGTACATGGGAAACCTTGGCGCGCACGTTGCTGCAGCTGCTCGAGTCCGGCGACGTGCTGGACATCGCCTCCGGCGACGGCGTGCTTGCGGAACTCCTTGCGCCGCACGCGCACTCGATCGTTTGCGTGGATTCCAGCCCCAACGTGGTCGCGGCTGCGCGCAAACGCCTCAAATCGTTCCGCAATGTCAGCGTCATTGAAGGCGATATGCACACGCTGACGGACGTGTTCGGGTCGGGCAACCGCAAATTCGACCTCGTCCTGATGATGCACGCCCTGACCTACAGCGAACATCCGCAACAAGCGGTAGCCGAGGCCGCTCATGTGCTTAACCCCGGCGGCCGATTGCTGGGTGCGACGCTGGCAAGGCATGCGCACCGCACCGCGGTGGCGCCGTTCGATCACAAGAACCTCGGTTTCAAGCGCGATGAGCTTGCGGGTTTTGCGCGAAAAGCCGGACTCGAAGTACTCCGCTGTGAGCGCATCTCGCGCGAGGCGCGCCCTCCGCATTTCGAGGTGTTAAGCCTGCTGGCCAGAAAACCATGAAGCAGCTCACTATCCACGCTGAGGGAGGGTCCGGCCTTGCGCGTGCAAGACCGAACGGTCGCTCGGCACTTTGCGTCACGATTGAGACCTTTGCCATGGGTGGCCGCTCTCCCGAAGGGAGAGGGATTCCAAAAGTACACGGAGAACCACGATGACCAATCTTCCTTTCATCAACGCCGAGCGCGTCGAAAAACTGCTCGCTGCGCTCGACGAACGCATCCTGGTGCTCGATGGCGCGATGGGCACAATGTTGCAACAACACCAACTCGACGAAGCCGGTTACCGCGGCGACCGTTTCGCTCAGGGTTGCGATTCGCAGCACGCGCACGACCACGCTGGCGAGCATTCCAATGCAAATGGCTGCCAGCGCGACCTCAAAGGCGACAACGACCTCCTGTCGCTCAGCCGCCCCGAGCTGATCCGCAATATTCACGCTGCCTACCTTGACGCGGGCTCGGACTTCGTCGAAACCAACACCTTCAATTCCACTTCGATCAGCCAGGCCGATTACGCGCTGCAGCACCTGGTGCATGAATTGAACCGCGAGGGCGCGAAACTGGCGCGCGAGGCTTGCGATGCGGCGGAAGCAGAGACACCCGGGAGGCCACGCTTCGCGATCGGTGTATTGGGGCCGACCAGCCGCACGGCATCGCTGTCGCCCGACGTCAACAACCCGGGCTTCCGCAATGTCGAGTTCGACGAACTGGAGCACGCCTACGCCGATGCAACCCGAGGACTGATCGAAGGTGGCGCCGACATCGTGATGGTGGAAACCATCTTTGACACGCTGAACGCCAAGGCCGCACTCGCAGCGATCGCACGTGTGTTCGACGAAGCGGGCGGCAGGCTGCCACTGATGATCTCTGGCACCATCACCGATCGCTCGGGACGCACATTGTCCGGACAGACCGCCGAGGCGTTCTGGTACTCGGTTGCGCATGCGCAACCGCTGTCGGTGGGCCTCAACTGCGCGCTCGGCGCCAAGGACCTGCGCGAGCACATAGAGGTTCTCTCGCGGATCGCCGATTGCCGAGTCAGCGCGCACCCCAACGCGGGCCTGCCGAACGAACTCGGCGGCTACGACGAAACCCCGGGGGAGATGTCAATGGTGCTGGGCGAGTTCGCGCGCGACGGCCTACTCAATATCGTCGGCGGCTGCTGCGGGACCACGCCCGAACATATCACCGCAATCGCGGCGGCGATGCGAGGAGTCACGCCGCGCGCGCTGCCACAACGACAGGGCCTCGCGGCATAGTCGAGTGCATATTGGACTACACGATACACACTCCGCGCGACGAATTCTGGTTTTCGTCATTCCGGGGCTGTCCGCGCAGTTCGCGGACAGAACGCGGAATCCAGCTGTTGAATTTCAACACAGCCAAAATGGATTCCGGGTTCCATCGCCGATGCAGCCGGCGGATGGCCCCGGAAGGACAAATCTTGTAATCGACACCTCACCTGCCACGAGTGGTGCATGCAAGTGAATTTTACCGATATGGATGCCCCCCCACGCTACACCCGCCTATCCGGCCTTGAAGCACTGGTCATCACTCCCGACATTTTGTTTGTCAACGTCGGCGAGCGCACCAACGTCACCGGGTCGGCGCAATTCAAGAAACTGATCAAGGAAGACCGCTACGACGAGGCCGTCGAAGTCGCACGCGAGCAGGTCGGAAGCGGCGCCCAGATCCTCGACGTCAACATGGACGAGGGCCTGCTCGATTCAGAAGCCGCAATGGTGAAATTCCTGCGCCTGATCGCAGCCGAGCCGGACATCGCGCGCATCCCGGTGATGGTGGATTCATCCAAGTGGAGCGTGATCGAGGCCGGCCTCAAATGCCTGCAAGGCAAGGGCGTGGTGAACTCGATCTCGCTGAAGGAAGGCGAGGAAGAATTCCTGGACCACGCCCGCAAGATTCTCCGCTACGGTGCCGCGACCGTGGTGATGGCGTTCGACGAGCATGGACAGGCCGACAGCGTGGCACGTCGCATCGAGATCTGCGAGCGCTCCTACAAGCTGCTGACGGAGAAAGTCGGATTTCCACCCGAGGACATCTTCTTCGACTCCAACATCTTCCCGATCGGAACCGGCATCGAGGAACACGCAGACAACGCTGTGAACTTCATCGAGGCTGCGAAGGAACTGAAGAAGCGATTCCCGCATTCACACCTTTCGGGTGGTGTGTCCAACGTGTCGTTCTCGTTCCGCGGCAACAACCGCGTCCGCGAGGCGATCCATTGCGTGTTCCTGTACCACGCCATCAAGGCCGGCATGGACATGGGTATCGTCAACGCGGGCCAGCTCGCGATCTACGACGACCTCGATCCAGAACTGCGCGAGCGCGTCGAGGATGTGGTACTGAACCGCCGCCCCGACGCAACCGAGCGGTTGATGGAAATCGCCGAGCGACACAAGGGCGGTGCGCGCGAAAAAGACAACGGCAACGCGTTGGCGTGGCGCGAACTGCCCGTGGCCAAGCGGATGGAGTACGCTTTGGTACATGGTATCGACCAGTACGTCGTCGAGGACACCGAGGAAGTCCGCAAGACCGTCACCCGCACCCTCGATGTAATCGAAGGCCCCCTGATGGATGGCATGAACGTGGTCGGCGACCTGTTCGGAGCCGGCAAGATGTTTTTGCCACAAGTGGTGAAGTCCGCGCGCGTCATGAAGAAGGCTGTCGCCTACCTGCTGCCTTTCATGGAAGAAGAGAAAAAGAAGAGTGGCGACACCGGCAAGACCAACGGCAAGATCGTGATGGCCACGGTCAAGGGCGACGTGCACGACATCGGCAAGAACATCGTGGGTGTGGTGCTGGCCTGCAACAACTTCGACGTGATCGACCTTGGCGTAATGGTGCCTGCGCAAAAGATCCTCGACACCGCAATCGCCGAACACGCCGACATGATCGGTGTCTCGGGCCTGATCACGCCCTCGCTTGAGGAAATGGCGCACGTAGCCAAGGAAATGGCGCGTCGGAATTTCAAGATCCCGTTGCTGATTGGCGGTGCCACTACTTCGCGCGCGCACACCGCGATCAAGATCGAACCCAACTACGAGACTGCCTGCGTGTGGGTCAAGGACGCTTCGCGTGCCGTCGGTGTGGCGCAGTCGCTGGTGAGCAAGGAGCTGGTCGATAACTTCCTCGCGAAGGTCCGCGCCGAGTACGCCGAGGTACGCGAGCGCCACAAAAACCGCGGTCCACGCAAGCAGCTGGTGTCACTGGATGCTGCGCGCGCCAACGGGGCCAAGTTCGACTGGAAAGGTTACACTCCACCAGTGCCGGCCAAGCCTGGCATTACCGTTTTCGACGATATTGATTTCAGCGATCTGCTGCCGGTGGTCGACTGGACGCCGTTTTTCCAGGCCTGGGAGCTGCACGGCCATTACCCCGCGATCCTCACGGACGACAAAGTCGGCGCACAGGCTACGGAATTGTTCAACGACGCGCGGGCAATCCTCGAGAAGGTCATCGACGAGAGGTGGCTGCGCGCGAAAGCGGTGATTGGTTTCTGGCCTGCGCAGCGCGTGGGTGACGATCTCGAAATACGCGACGGCGATACGGTCGTGAAGTTGCATCACCTCCGTCAGCAGGCCAACAAACCAGCCGAACGTCCCAACTTGTGCCTCGCCGATTTCATCGCACCGAAGGAAACAGGCGTCGAAGACTGGATCGGTGGATTCGCGGTGACCGCGGGGCTCGGCATCGAGGAGCACCTCGAACGCTTCCAGAAGGACCACGACGATTACTCGTCGATCATCCTCAAAGCCCTTGCCGACCGCTTCGCCGAGGCCATGGCCGAATACATGCACCGGGAAGTTCGAAGGAAACATTGGGGCTATGCACCGGTCGAGGACCTCGACAATGAGGCGCTGATCGCCGAGAAATACCGCGGCATCCGCCCGGCGCCGGGTTACCCGGCCTGTCCCGACCACACCGAGAAGGCCACGTTGTTCCGGCTGCTCGTTGCGACCAACCACGCCGATATCGAGCTGACCGAAGGCTTCTCGATGTATCCCGCCGCGGCGGTATCCGGCTGGTACTTCAGCCATCCAGACAGTCAGTATTTCGTGGTCGGAAAATTGACCAGGGACCAGATCGAGGATTACGCCAAGCGCAAGGGCTGGAAACTGGCCGAAGCCGAGCGCTGGCTGTCCGCCAACCTGGACTACGATCCGGATTGAACGCAACGTCGCGGACGGATCACCAGCGTCCTGCGCGACGCCAGTGCCACAAAGTTAGAGCGACGCGCCACCCATTCCGTGCATCATGGAGAATGCGGCAAATCCGAATGTCATCATGAACAACACGAAGATGACGATGCCAATCAAGTAAAGGATCAACGATGCGCGACAGAAGTTCTGCTTGCTCGGATGCGTCCCGCTGCCAAATCCCCACACGAACAGCATGACCAGCCCCACGATCGGGATTGCCAGGACGATAAGCGTGAGAATCCAGTCGCCCAGCGAAACCGGCGCCGTCTCTTGCGTTCCGACTCGTGCGTTCATGTCTCTCCCCCACAGTGATTGAACGGTTGTGTCCGGCTCGACACGCAGGCCCATACTGGCCGCACCCGCGCCGTGACTGCCCGGGCGTCCGCGGCAACACGGATGCCTGCGCGATCCTAGCGCAACCACGGCAAGCCAGCTAGGCGGCGACGTTTCCAGGTCCACCATTCGTCGGATGACGCAGGTGCACGACAAGGTTGTATACGGCGACGAGCGCCGGAAACAGGTTCTGTACTATGCCGACAGAGTCGTTCTTGCCGAAGATGAAATATGCCAGCACCAACACGCTCCCGCATATCGACAACACCCAGAATGCCATCGGCATCGTCACCCGCTTGTGTTTTCGAGTCGCGTAGAACTGGACGAACCATCGGCTCGCGAACATCACCGCCCCGAGAAAGCCGACCGCCTTCCATGGCGTGATCTGGTAATTGGCAAGTGCGTGCAGGATGTGTTCCATGGATAGCGTTCCGGCGGGGGTCAAGCGACGGATTGTAGCAACCGCCCCACCGTCGATTGACCGAAAATCGCGTCGCCCGTAAACTTCGTGTTTCGCGTGGGCGGTTAGCTCAGCGGTAGAGCACTGCCTTCACACGGCAGGAGTCGCAGGTTCGATCCCTGCACCGCCCACCAACATCGGACATTTGCGAAAACGGTCGACCCGAACTGTCGGCCGTTTCTGCGTTCGAGTGACCTCGGTTGGTACTCCCGACACGGTATGCCGAAGGACCACGCGCGCCGTAGGATACGCGTACAGACAGCCAAGGGCACAACCCATGACAGCAGACAAAAGCGGGGCATCCAATGGATGGCTGATGCGGCGCTGGCGTCGCTTGCGCAAACACTCACGCTTCATGGTTTGCGCGGTGATCTTCGTCGCTCTTGCGACCGTGCTGTGTCTTGGCGGAGCACGACCGGATCGCAGCATACTGTTGGCCTTCGATATCGCGGCGTTCATTTTCCTTGCCGCAACGGTCACCATGTTCTCGCGTTCGAACACGCAGTCCATCCGAATCCACGCACGCAAGGAGGATGAGGGTTACTGGGGTTTTCTCCTCAGCGGTGCGGCCGTCGCGACCGTGGCGCTGATGGCGCTGGCCGCGGAATTGCACGTGAGCAAGCACGCCGGCGGCGTTCAAATCGCGTTGGCTGTTTGCAGCGTGATCGTGGCGTGGCTATTCATGAATACGATCTTCGCACTGCATTACGCGCACGAGTTCTATGGCGACAGCGGCGGCAAGCACGCAGGCCTGGAATTCCCGGGCAATGCCGAACCAGACTACTGGGACTTCGTCTATTTCGCGGTCGTGATCGGCATGACCTTCCAGGTCTCCGACGTGCAGATCGATTCACGCATCATCCGGCATGTGGCGCTTGCGCACAGCGTGATCGCGTTCTTTTTCAACGTGATCGTGATCGCACTCAGCGTGAACATCGTCGCGGGAAGCGTGTGATTCTCACGCGCGCAGGTGAGATCGAACTACACTTGGCTGGCTCAGCGATCGTCGGCAAGCCTTCGAGATTGCGAAATCAGTGCATTGCGAATCCGTATTGCGCCAGAACCGGTTTCAGCGCCCGAATCCAGATCGCGTAACCCGCCCGCGACATGTGCAGTCCGTCATCACGGAACAGTGGCGGCCGAGGTTTGCCATTCGGACCCAGCATCTTCTTCGAGACGTCCACGAAGGTCACTCGCCGCTCGGTCCGCGCCCAATCCGCGATCAACCTGTTGGCCTCCCGCATCTGCGGCCACATCGCCCAGCGCGCGATGCTCGGCTTGATCGAGATATACGCGATGGCGACATCGGGCAAGTCGCGGCGGACGCGGGTGACGAACGCCTCGAACTCGTCCAGGACCTGACGAGGTGAACAGCCCTCGGCGATGTCGTTGTCGCCGGCGTACATCACGATCACCCGTGGATGGTAGGGAATGATGATGCGATCCGCGTAATACGTACTGTCGGCAATCGCCGAACCGCCGAATCCGCGGTCGATCGTCGGCACGCCCGGAAAATCCGCGGCGAGCGTCGTCCACATGCGGATCGAGGAACTGCCGACGAACAACACCGCATGCCGCGGCGGAGGGTGCGAGTTATCATTCGCGACGAGCCGGCCAATGTCCGGTTGCCAATGCTGCGGAGGAGGTGGACGCGCGCACGCGACATGGCCGATGACCAACAACAGCAAGCCCAAGATCAACACGTGCAGCGGATTTCGCATTCGCATCATCGTCACCGATATCCCGATTTGACGTCGCCTGTCATGATGGACCCACCGTTACATCGCGACAACCGGGAACGATCAAGAAAATGGCGCCTGCACCGTCGACATCCTCCGCTCGGATTGCATCATCTTTACTGCAGTCCTACGACCTTTTTCCGACGCGGATCTGGCAGACGCGCCTGCCTTTCCTGAACGGCCATCTGGACGAATGGGTGGCGACGGTACTGCGGATGCGTGCGTCCAGCCCCAAACCTGCGGGGCGCACCAACCGCGGTGGCTGGAACAGCGAAGACATGAGGGTACTGGACCAGCCGATATTCGCGTCCTTGCGCGATGCGGTGCATTCTGGCTGCGCCGGTGCACTCCGCGAGATGGGCATCCCCGATGTCAATTTCGCACTGCAATCCTGGGTGAACCTGCACGATCGCGGCGGCTTCAATTTCCTGCATGTGCACGAGGGTTGCCTGCTGTCGGGTTCGTTCTACCTGACAGTCCCGCCAGGCTCGGGACGCTTCGTGTTCCGCGATCCCCGCCCGGGGGTGGTGCATGGCTACGTCAAGGGCGCCGTGCCGAACGGGTACAGCGATATCCAGCTTACGCCGGATGCCGGTTTGCTGGTGCTGTTTCCGTGCTGGATGGAACACTACGTCGAACCGCACGACAACGACGAACCGCGCATCGTGATTGCCTTCAATGCAGTGGCGACAAACGCGGAGGATTGCCATGGGGGCCGCAACCACCTTCCTCGATAAGGCCCGTGCCCCGGACGGCTCTTTCATGTCGATGGGAAATCTTGCATGAACATTCGCTCTCGCCTTGTCCGAGTCGCGATCTACTGTCTGTTTGCAGCCAGCGTCGGCTTGCCGCCGGTTGCGCTTGCCGCAGCACAAGGTACGTCCACGGTATTGGTCGGACAGGCGCGGTTCGAATTCCTGACCCCCTCGCTGGTCAGGATGGAGTACTCGCCGACAGGAAGTTTCGTCGACGCCCCGACCGCCGTCGTCGAGAAACGCGACTGGCCCCACGTCGATCTGAGCAAAAAATTGCAAAACGGCTGGCTGGTCGTACGCACCAGCGCCATGACACTGCGATACCGGCTGCGCTCCGGAAAATTTACCGCGGCCAACCTGGAGGTGATTTGGAAAAACGCCGCCGGAGACAAGGCACACACCTGGCATCCCGGTCTGGTGGATGACCGCAACCTGGGCGGCCTGACGTATTCGCTGGACAACGTCAGCAAAGCGAATCTTCCAGTAAACGGCAAGGATCTGAAAAGTCCGGTCCACGACATCATCCCGGGGATCGACGTGTTGCTGCCCAAGGCCAAGTCCGGACTGCTGAGCCGCAACGGCTACGCGTTCATCGACGACAGCAAAACCCCGGTCAGGAGCGCGAAGCAACAGTGGATCGTACCGCGCAAGCGCGATAACGGTCAGGACTGGTATCTGTTTACCTACGGCCACGATTACCGGAAGGTGCTGCGCGAGTACGCCGAACTGTGCGGACCGATTCCGATGGTCCCGAGATACGTGCTCGGACCGATGATCACGGACCTGAATTTCGAATATTTCCCGGGCAACGAAGAAACAAAAGAGCCAGCCTTCAAACACTACGGTGAACAGCACATCGAGGATGAAATTTCGCGCTTCCGCGAAAACCATATTCCACTGGATGTACTGGTGCTAGATTTCGCCTGGCACAACAATGGTTGGCAGGGTGGCTACGACTGGAGCCCGCTGATTCCGAAACCGAGCCAGCTTTTGAAGTGGCTGCACGCCCGCGGCATCAAGGTGGCGTTGAACGATCATCCGGGTTACGCGAATACCAGGGAAAGCATCCTGTCGCACAGCGACAGCCACGCGCCGGAAGTGCTGAAGGCGCTGGGACGGGCGTTGCCGCCGAAACCTTCGTTCGACCTGGATTTGTCCGGTCGCTGGGCATTTTCCACCGATCCCCACGATCTGGGTGTGCAGCGACGCTGGTTCGGCACGGATTTCGACGACCGCGAATGGCAGGACGTGCATCCCGGCGAATCCCCGGCGGCGCAAGCGGGCGGCAAGAATTACATCGGCATCACGTGGTATCGCAAACAGGTGCGCCTTCCATCACACCTGCCGCCGCATCTTTACCTGTATCTGAGTCAGCAGAGCAAGGATTACTGGCTGTATATCGATGGCCGCCGGGTCGAGCACAGTCACGTGCGATGGCCGCGCCGTCTTACCTATGCGGACATCACGCCGTACGTCAGGGCTGGACAGTCGATCGAAATCGCCTTGCGTCTGGAACCCGACGAGTACGGCAGCGGCATCCTGCTGAATCCGGTTGCGATCCGGAACGTCAAGCCTCCCGGGCGAATCTACTTCGACCTGTCGAACAAGCGGCAGGCCGATGTCTTCATGCAATTCCTGCACAAGCCGCTGATGCAACAGGGCGTGAACTTCTGGTGGATCGATGGCGGCAGCGGTGCGACCACGATGCCGGGATTGAACCCGCAGCTTTGGACCAACCGCGTCTATTACGACTACACCCAACGCGAGACCCATCAACGCGGATTCATCCTCGCCCGTTACGGCGGCTGGGGCAGCGAGCGCTATCCGGCCTACTTTACCGGCGATACATATTCCGAGTGGCCGGTCCTCGCCTACGAAGTCGCCTACTCGGTGCGCGGCGGCAACGTGCTGGTTTCGTACCTCAGCCACGACATCGGCGGATTCCACGGCGGAAAGATTCCCTTCGACCTGTACGCGCGTTGGGTCGAGTTCGGCGCGTTCAGCCCGCTGCTGCGGATGCACAGCGCGCATGAAAACCCGCAAGAGGGCAACCTGCGCATGCCGTGGACCTACGGCAAGCGCGGCATGGCACTCGTCAGGAAATACTTCACGTTGCACACCCAACTGATCCCCTATACCTACACATACACGTGGGTCGCACACAACAAGTCATTGCCGATCCTGCGTCCGCTGTACCTGCACGATCCGGATTCCGAAGAGTCCTACCAGCATCCGCATGAATACTATTTCGGCAGCGAGATACTGGTCGCCCCCGTACTCGATGCCAGCGGTGATTGCACCGTGTATCTGCCGCCCGGCAAGTGGATCGATTTCTTCAGCGGCAAGCATTACACCGGAGGCGGTTCGTTTACCGCACACTACGCAACGGATGCAACGCCGGTATTCGTGCGCGACGGCGCGATCATTCCCGAACAGCCGGCGGATCTGGCATGGTCGAATGCCAAACCGCTTAATCACCTCATTGTGAACATGTACGGATCGGGCGATGGCTCCTTCGACCTGTACGAAGACGACGGCATATCACTGGCCTACGAGCAACACCGCTATGCGCTGACACCGATGACCTATGCCGAGACGCGCGACGGATCCCATCAAATCGTCATCGGACCGACGCGCGGTTCGTTTGCCGGTCAGGTGCAACGGCGGGCATACGAACTACGCATCCACGGCATCCATAAACCGGGATCGGTGTCGGTGGACGGCAGTGAGGTCACGCACTGGACCTGGAGCGCGAATGGCGCAACTGCGACGATCTTGATTCCTGAACATGCCATCCGCGATCGGATCACGATCCAGTGGCGTGCCGCCGCACGCGGACAGGAAGACGATCAGGGACGTCTATCCGGCACGGCATCGAACGCGACGGTCAGCCGCGTCTGGTCGCTGGAAAACGGTACGGTGCCGTGCCAGAAGTACGACGGGAACAGCACCAGCATTCCCACAACCGGACGCACTTCGTGCTCGGCGTGCAAGGCCGGGGCTGTGATGATCCCGGGCTCGGCAAAAGTCAGCATACCCTCCCGGGTTTGTGCGTCGGCCATGCTGTCCGGCAGATCGATGTAGCAGGCCGATGAAATCCAGCCGCGTGGATGCACGTGGTTATGGTGGAAGCCGGCCGTACGCAACCTGACCGACCAGCTTCC
Organism: Rhodanobacteraceae bacterium; assembly: GCA_050737995.1. Classification (GTDB taxonomy): domain Bacteria; phylum Pseudomonadota; class Gammaproteobacteria; order Xanthomonadales; family Rhodanobacteraceae; genus 66-474. Next base: position 32,827 of record JBOHYR010000139.1, on the reverse strand, counting down.
GTTGAATCGATACGAGCCGTTGTTGCGGCGCCGCAACGGATCGGCCCCCTCTCCCATTCGCGCAATGTAGTCGCGGATGGGCGCATCGAAAGCGCGGAACAGCGCCTGTATCGCGGGATCTTCACTATCAGTCAGGTCTTCGGTCGTCTCGGTACCGTGGCGCAGGGACTGGAACAACAGCGGGTGCTTGTAGACGCTGTGCAACTTGCCCAAGCTGCGTTTCAGGTCGGCGAAAAATTCGGGCAGGTTGTGCCACGGCGACGGCGTCTCCAGTTGGTACGGGACAACAAGATTCCGATAATCGCAAAGTCGCGTATAACGCGCGTCGCCGAGCATACGCCACGCCGTCGTTTGCAGCGCGATCAGATATTGGTCATCGGGAGTAAGCTCCAACAGCGCTTCACATTCCGGCAGTGCGGCGCCGGCATCGCCAACACCCAAGTACGCAGCCGCAATGAGTTTCCGGGCCGACGCATCGGCAGGCAGCGCATGCAAAGCACGACCGGCCAGATCCAGCGCGATGCGCGGATCGAATTCCAGCGCCGCCAAACCGGCGCGCACCAGCAGGGCCGGTGGCGACTGCGGGCGCTCGACGCGCGGCGCGAGACAGGCATGCGCAGCGCGCGGATCTCCGGCACCCTGCAACACTGCAACCTTGGCCGCCCACAGCGCGTCGTCATTGGCGAATGTCCGCAGGGCCTGGTCCAGCATCTCGGTCGCCTGCACAGTGTCGCCGGTGCGCATCCACACCAGCCTGGCAAGATCGCCGTGCGCGTCGACCCGCCGTGGATCCAGCCGCAGGCAATCGCGCAAGTCCGTCTCGGCCCGGTCGAACGCGCCGAGTGCAATCAGGCTGCGGGCGTGCGTGTAATGGAGTGCCGCGGATCGATGCTCCTGCGTCAAGGCGCGCCCAACGATGCGTTCGGCCTCCTCGTGCTGGTTCGAGGCTTGCAACGCGATGGCCAAGGCGTGCGCGGCCGCAACGTTGTCGGGAGAATTCGCCACGATGCGGCGGTAGCAGGTGAGGGCGTCGTCCTTGCGCCCGAGCGCGACCAGCGCAACCACGTGCTGTGCAGCCAATTCCGGAAACGCGTTGCCAGTAACGCAAAACGGAGCAACGACAGCCAGTGCCTGCGCGGATCGCTGACGGTCGTTGTAGTAACGGGTGAGCACCAATGCCGCGTGCGGACTGGGAGGGGTCCCGGCAACAGCTTGTTGCAAAAGCTGTTCGGCCTCTTCGTACCGGCCGCCGTGAAGCAGCATTTCTCCAAGCGTCGCCAGCGTCGGCGTCCACGCCGGATCGAGCGAGATGGCCTCACGCAAAGTCCGCTCGGCGCCGGTGGCATCGCCGAGTGCAAGCTTGGCGCCGCCGAGCAGACGCCGCGCCTCGGCGTAATCGGGATGCTCTTCGACGATAGCCTGGAGTTGATCGTGGGCCGCGGGGAAATCCCCGGCCTGCAGCAACCCGCTGATACGCCGCATGGCATCGATGGGCGGTGCTGAAATCATGATCCCAGCAGTTTACGCCGCAGCTGCGGTTTGCCGCTCGCGTCACGGTCAATGACGATGTCGTAGTGCTTGCCGCGAAATGTCACGTTCTTCAGAGTCATGGACTTCCACCCGGCCGGCAGCACGGGCGGATAGGCTTCGACGAGCCCCGTCTTTTCAATGCGCAGTCCGGTAAGCCCATAAACCAGGCTTTGCACGAAACCCGCCGAGCCAGTGAGGAAGTAGCCGGTGTTATTGTCGACGGTCTCCGTGCGCACGTTGAAAGGCGGCTTGAGCATTTCATCAGCGTAATTGTGTTTCAGCCAGCGCACCGCCTCGCCCGCATTGCCGAGCGACGCGGCCGCAATCGAAAGCGGCGCGAGACCCATCGTGGAGGGCGTTTCCTTTTCTTCTTCCAACGGGCCGGCGCTGAGCCAATAATCGTTGCGCCGCACGGCCTCGCTCATCGGCAGATCGAGCGAAGGGAACGCGAGGAAAACCAGATCGTGGCCGCCAAAGGAATGCGGCACGCTCGGATCGAAGTCGAGATGATGCTGGCCCGTCACGGAAAACGGGATGTGCAATCCGGCCGCGATCTTTGCCCAGCGCAAATCCGGCTTGATACCGACCAACTCGGCAGCGGCCACGGCGATCCGCAGGGCCTTGGCGGCGGAGGCATTGGTGAAGGTGTCGTCGTCGACGTGCGCGTAAGGTTCCTCGACCGAGACGACGTTACGGATGTCGTAGCGCCGTTTCGCCGCATCGTACGTCGCGCGGCTGACCCAGAAATTCGCGACGTCGCGGATCACCGGCCAGCCATCCTTGCGCAGCCACGCGATGTCATGCGTCGCGAGCCAGTACTGCCACTGCGCAATCGCGATATCGGCGTTGACATGGATCTCGCCGATGCTCAGCCGCTCCGCGGCGTACATGATCTGTTCGGTTCCGTTTTCCGGATCGGCTTCCCATGGGTATTTGGCGCCGGCCAAACCGGCCGCGCGTGCACGCTGTTGCGCTGGCGGCAAGGTGCGGTCGCGGAACATCACGATCGACCTGGCACGCTGCGGATGCAGCAATATCAGCGCCGGAAATATCCATGAATCGCTATCCCAGAACACGTGGCCGGCGTAGCCGGTGGTCATCCCGCAGGCGCCGACGCCCCAAGCCACATCGGGCGCGACATTGGCGAGCAGGTAATACAGGTCCGAGTGCACCGCGCGTTGCGCCTGAGGGTCGCCGTCAATCTGGATATCCGACGCCCACAACTTCGTCCAAGCCGCGCGTTGCGCGCCGAGCATTGCCTCAAAGCCACTTTTCCTCGCGACCGTGGCCAGCGACAAGTCGTTCCCTGCATCACCGCCCCAGCCTTCGCGCGACACCGCGACATATTTGGTGAAGGCGTAAGTCCTGCCTCTTTGCACCTTGATGCGCATGTCGAGCGCCAGGCGGAATTCGGTATGGTCGAGCTTGACTTCGATTGGCCGACTGCCGGCCGGCAGTTGCACCGCGACGGCCTCAGACATGCGCACGCCGTTTGTCGCCTGCCCATCCAGCCGCAACGTCAGGTGCGCAGTGTCACCACCGGCATCCAGGATACGGGTGTCCCCGTGATACCAGATGGCGGCGCGGTCGGGCGTGGCCGGAGGAACCGGCTTCAGGGAAAGGCCATGAGCTTCGAGCGCCTGCCGAAACCGATCGCCGGTCAAACCGGTATCGCCGGTCAATTTTGCCAGCGGCAGGCGCGGCTGGTACGGCGCCCACAGCACGAGCGGAAACGACAACTCAACGACACCGTCGGATTCCGGCGTGATCGAGAGACGGCTGACGGCAAGATGAGGTGACGCTTCGCTGACGAAAGTAGTTACCGCGACGCGAGTGGCCTTGCCGCGGTCGAGGTAGCGGTAAGTGGTGTCCAGAGTGGCGTCGTGCAGGTTCAGAACCTGCTTGTAGTCCTGGAATACCCCAGGCCCCAGCGGCGCAAGGTCCAACCAGGTGCCGGACGAACCCATGCGAAAGTCGATACCGCTCCAGCCGGGAATCGCGGCCGGGCGGGCGATATCGTCCTTGCCGCGGTCCATGAACGCGGCCATGTACGACACGTTGCTCTCGGTGCCCCGGGGGGAGGTGAACGTCGAGAGATAGCCGTTGGCCAATCCGCCCGGGAAGTAGGAGCCGAAGTCCTGCGATGTCGCGGTGAGCAGAAAGCTTGGATCGGTGGCGGCTCCTGCGAAGGGCGCGATGCAACCGAGAGCCAGCAGCAGGCAGCAGATGTTCCTGCCGGTACGCTTCATACCGGATTTCCGAAGCGACATGCGGGAGCATCCAATGCGCGGGTTCCGCGACGCGTCATTTCGCAGTGCGCGTCAGTGTGGCCTTGCCGCTGGCGTCGCGGGCGATCCTGATGTCGAAATGCTTGCCTCGGAAAGTGATGTCCTTGAGCGTCACCGATTTCCAGCCTGGCGGCAGGATCGGCGCGTATTCCTGGTCCAGGCCCTTGTCTTCGATGCGCAACCCGCTCAAGCCATAGATGAAGCTCTGCACGAATCCCGCCGAGGTCGCGAGGATGTAGCCCGCGTTGTTGGTCGCGGTTTCGGTACGGACGTTGAACGGCGGTTTGAGGAATCCGACCAGGTTGCGGTCAATCCACTTGCCGACCGCTTGCACTTCGCCCAGCTCGGCGGCGCCCACGGTGAGCATCACCATCATCATTTCGTTGGGGTTGTCGCCGTGTGTTTTCAGCGCCTGCAACTGGAAATCGAAATCGTTGCGGCGCACGTCGGGCGACATCGGCAGATCGAGATTGGGATACATCAGCCACGCCAGCGACGAGCCCATCCAGGTGATCTTGTCGTGCGGCACCGAAGGATCGAAGTCATAGTGACGCTGATCCTTCTCGTCGAACGGAACATACATCTTCGCCGCAATTTCCGCCCACTTCGCATCGGGCTTCACGCCAACCAGAGCGGCCACCCTGGTCGCAATTTCCAGCGCCTTGCGCGCCGCGGCGTTGGTGAACGTATCGTTGGGCACGTCGTCGTAGGCCTCGTCGGGCGACGTGACGTGCAGGATCTCGTAGCGATCCTTCGCCTTGTCGTACGTGACGCGGCTGACCCAGAAGGTAGCGATACCGTGGATCACCGGCCAGCCATACTGCTTCAGCCAGGCAAGATCGCCGGTCGCGAGATAATACTGCCATTGCGCGATCGCGATGTCTGCGTTGACGTGGATTTCGCGGTGCACGCCGTAGGCGAAATGCGGCGTGACGACCGTACCCTTCTGCGGGTCGGCCTCCCACGGATACATCAAACCCTTCCAACCGTACTGGATCGCCTGCGCGTGCGCCGGCTGCATGGTGCGGTCGCGAAACATCACGATCGGCTTGGCGCGCTTGGGATGCAACAGCAGCAACGCAGGAAATACCCAGGAATCGGAATCCCAGAACACGTGGCCCGCGTAGTTGGGTGTCAATGCGCAAGCACCCATCGCCCATGCGGTGCCGACCGTGGTGTTGGACAACAGGTAATAAAGGTCCGAATGCAGCGCACGCTGCACCGCTTCGTCGTGGTCGATTACGATGTCCGAGTTCCACAAGTCATGCCAGGCCGCGACGTGACGGGCAAGCAACTTGTCGAAACCACTTTCACGCGCCTTGCGCGCGAGCACCAGATCGTCCTGTGCAACGCCACCCCAGCCTTGCCTCGATGCCGCGATGTATTTGGTGAAGACGTAGGTTTGCCCCTTTTGCAGGTGGGCGACCACATCGATCGACAACTTGTCGGATGTTTTCTCCAGCTTCACGCTTTCGATGTCGATGCCGGGCGGCAATTCGATGGCCGCCGCTTCCGCCATCTTCAAGCCATGCACGGCCTTGCCGTCCAGCCACAGCGTCAGTTGCTTCGCATCGCCGCCGTCATCGGTGACCACTGTGGTGCCGGGATACCAGACCGGCGCGCGGTCGGGCGTCGGGATCGGCTTGTCGTCGAGGTTCTGACCGCTGGCTATCACAGCGTCGATCATCTGGTCGCCGGTCATGCTGGCGATAGGGAACCGCGGTTGATATCCCGACCACAGCCGGAAAGGAAACCTCAGCTTCACCGTGCCGTCGAATTGCGGGGTAATCGCAAGCTGCGTTGCCGCAAGGTGCGGGGCGGCCTCGCTGACGAAGGTGGTGACCTTGACGTCGGTCGCCTTGTTCGCGTAAACGAATCGGTAGCGTGTCGCCAGTGTTCCGTCGTGCATGTTCAGCGTTTGCGCGTAATCGGCAAAGATCTTCGGATCGAGGCGGGTCGAGTTCATCCAGCCCGTGCCGGGGTTGTAGTCGATCTCGCTCCAGCCGGGGATCGCGGCCGGGCGCGAGATGTCGTCCTTGGTGTAGTCCATGAGGGCGACCATGTACGCCCTGTCTGATTCAGTGCCGCGCACCGAACTCATGGTCGAAAAGTAGCCGTTGGCGAGATAGGTAGGGAAATAAGAACCGAAATTCTGCGAAGTCGCCGTCAACAGGAAACTCGGATCCGTCGCGCACAAACTGGACGCCGGCAGGCCAAGCGCGAACAAGAACAACAACGAAAAAACGCTGACTTTCATCAAGGTGCTCCGGAATGATCTTGCCAAACGGCGCAATCACGTTTTGCGGCGATGACCACGAATCGCCAACAACCATTGAGATGCCAACACTGCCGCGTGACCGAGCAGGGGCGCGCAACCAGGCGTTCGACCGCGCCGCGAACGCGCGGGCCCGGATCAGCAGCTTGCATGGTCCGGGCCCGTCGTCACCAGCGAACGAGGTTTTTCAGAACCTGTACTTCGCTTGGAAATACACCTCGCGCCCGGTGAGCGGGCGTGCCATAAGCACGCCGCCGATACCGGCGCTGGTGCCGGTTACGCGCGCGTTGCCCTCGGTCAAGCCGATCGCATTGGTCAGGTTGGTGCCCTGCAGCCGGAATTGCCAAGCCGCGCCGACGTTGGCCACCAGACCTGCGCCGAGCGTGTAGAAGGTGCCCAGCGGCTGCAATCCGGTTTCGTCCTCGTAACGCTCGCCGGCGTATTCGTAGGTGAGAAAACCGCTGAGGCTACCCCAACTGGTCGGCAAGGTGTAACTCGGCATGAACAGGTAGCGGACCTTGGGCTGGCGCTGCAGCGGCGCGCCGTCGATGCCTACGCACACCGTGTTGCCATCGATGTCGGTGTACTGCAGGCACGAGTTGTTGTGGGTGTAATGCCCGTCCATGTAATCGGCAACCAGTTTCAAATGCAGGTTCTCGATCGGCGACCACGTGCCGTTGAGATCCAGACCATGGGTGTTGGCGCCGTAGTTGGAAATCACACCGATCGGCTGGCCATTGACACTGGTTTCCTGATACGGGAGCCCGGTGAACAACCGGTGGTAGATGCTGACATCCACGAACAGGACGTCAGACTGAAACTTGAAGCCCGCCTCCAGGTTCTTGATCTTCTGCATCGGCGCAAAATTGCCGTCGGCGCCGCGGATGCCGTTGTCGAAGTCGTCGAAGTGGCCGCCGGTATTGGCACGGACGTACGCACTCATGTTGGAATTGAACTCGTAGTTCGCGCCCGCGGTGAACGAGGGGTGGGTCTTGTCGTAGTGCTCGTAGTCCCAGGTACCGTTGCACACCGGCGTCGCATTGTCGTACAGCGTGAGCGGGTTGCCGTCGAGATCGACGGGAGACGTGTTGCAGGTCCTCTGATGGACATCGATGTTCTCGATGCGCCCGCCCGCCTGCAGCAGCCATGGACCGATCGTCCACGAATCCGACAGGTAGAACGCCTTGTTGGTGGCGGTGCCGGCATCCACGATGTTGTAGTTGTCGTTGAAATCGACGAAGCCCTGCTTGTTCGCGACGACGTAGGTCTGCCCGTTCAGCATGTAGGTCAACCCGATCGGCTGGGTGTTCGGCTGGTTGAGCATCAACATCTGGTTGCCGAGCGACCAGTTGTCGTGATCCGTGTAACGCGCGAGATAAACGCCGGCGGTAACCGTGTTGCCGGCGAAGATTTCCCGGCTGAGCCGGAAGTCGTTGTTGAGGCTCTTCAGGCGCTTCTGTATGTACCACCAGCCTTGGTGGATCACGCTTTGATTCAGGGGCACCACTTGGCCGTTGGGGAGCGTCGCGTCAACGACACGGTCGGCGGGATAACCCAGGTTGTCGCTATCGACGGGCGTGCCGTCGGAAGCGCAGTACCCGGCGGGCTGGGCTATGTTGCAGCCGTACACGTAGTAACCCAGCGGCTTGGGATTGGGCCGGAGAACAGTGCATTCGTCGGCAGGTCGCCGCCGAAGTACAGGAAGTGATCCGAAATCGTCCATCCGCCGTACGTCGCGTCATAACTGCCGCCAAAGTAGTTCAGGTTGCCGCCACGGCCGTTTGCGAGGTCGGCACTTTGCAGACCGCCCAATGGATTGGGCACCTGCACGTTCTGGATCGCGCGGCTGTAGTAGGTGCCGGTCGATGGATCGAAGCCCGGAAAACCGGAGAATGAATCGCCCGAACCCTGGACCATCGGAATCGGCGTGATGAACTGGTTCTTGTCGTCGAGCTTGCGCGCCCACAGCACCAACGAACCATTGTCCCAATCATGGGTCAGGGTGGCAGTCAACTGGCCGCCCTTGTCGGCATTGAACTGTGGATCGCGGACGCCGTCGGAGGTGCGGTAGAACCCGCCGATGCTGGCGAACCAGCCATCCGCGATCTTGAATCCGTAGAAGCCGTCAAGGCGCCACATCCCCTCGTCGCCATAGGTGAGTCCGATATCACCGGAGGGCACTGCCGTGCCCTGGCGCAGGATGAAGTTCGCGGTCGCGCCCATCTGGCCGGGGCCGAACACCGCGCCCGGGCCGCCCTGCACGATTTCGACGCGACTGATGGTGTCGTCCAGCCTGAACAATGAACTCGAGTCCATGAACGACAAGGAGGGCATGCCGTATATCGGCGAACCGTTGATCATGTTGGTGAAGAACGGTGCGTCGCCGCCACCCGGAAAACCGGCGATTTCGATGTTGGCGCCGGTCTGGCCGCCGGTGGACTCGGGCCAGATACCGGGCGAGATCTTCAAGAGGTCGGCAACGCTGACCGGATTGGCTTCCTTGATCTGTTCGCGGTTCGCGGTAACGATGTTGTAGCTCGCGTCGAGTTTCTTGACGCCGATCGCGCTGGCTGTTACCACAATCGCCTGCAGGGTTTGGGTTTTGGCCTGATTCCGGGGCTGATTCTTGTTGGCCGTGGTTGGTTGCTGGGCAGCATTGCTTGTGACGGCTTGGGCGCTGGCCGCGTCCGAATCAGGATTGGGGTTGCTCGCCCAGACGACAGGCGACAGCACAGCAAGGATGGCACTCGTCAATGCCAGTCTCATCAACTTGTCGTTCTTCATGGCTCACCCTCCAGCGGTCAGGAAATTGGTCTCTACGCGGGCGTGTACGTCGGATCCGGCCGGCCCGAGTCTGTTGTTGTGTTGTCGCGTCTCTGGAGCAGGTGACATCCCTGTCGACGGGCATAAAACATTCCTCGATCCTGCGAGGAAAACTTGTGTGATATGGAATTCACCGGCAACCGCGGCCGTCCAGTGCACGCGGCCCGCGGGGCATGGCGAAGATGGAATCAGCGCGAATGGCGAACGGCGCCAGGAAATGCGCTTGCCTGGAATCGCACGCAGGCGGCGCGACCGTGACGAACGGCGTGCAGGCAGCGCGCCAAGCACCCGGTAATGCCGAAAAGCAATCCTTGAATACCCCAAGGCAGCGTCGATTGCGCAGGAAGGGCGCATCGAATCAGCCCTGTGCGACTTTCAGCATGTGAACGACGAGCGGCTTTTGCACCATCGTTGCTTCTCCCCAAGCAATCTACAGGTGTCACAGTAGCTGCACATCGGCAACTGCCCCCCACCACCCACCATATAGCAGTACACCAAGCTGCAAGCTGTGTCAAGATAGTGGTATCCAGATCCCGTGTGCGTGATCGCCGCTTCGAGACGACGCGTTCGGGCCGCACCAAGGTTCGTGCGCTGCGCCGAGACCGGCCGGCACCGGTACAAGGGCGATGGTTTCCATCGCTCAAATCCGGGTTGCCGCCATGCCCGAAAGTCCGGAGGGGTTCCCAATGAAAATCCGTTCGCTTCTCGCCAACTGTACCCTTGCGACGTTGTTGTTTGCGACACCCGTTGGCGCTGCGACACCCAACCCAGCCAAAACGCGCATCTACATCGATCACGCCTGGAGCACCTTGATGCGTTCGGTGCACGAGTGTCGGGCGCTGGTCGATCCCAAGGTTCCGTCTCACTCGGTGGTTTACCTGCCCGCGCGCGTGGCGATCCCCGCACCACTCGCACAAAGCGCCAAACGATGCGGTGTCGAGGTTCGCCACCTGCCTACACCGATTCGTGAACTGGGTGACGTCGACCCCACGAAACTGCCGGCGCAAGGATTGCTTTACCTGCCCCATCCCTACGTCGTGCCCGGCGGTTTTTTCAATGAGATGTATGGATGGGACAGTTACTTCATCGTGCTGGGGTTGGTCGCCGACCATCATGAAAAGCTGGCGCTCGACATGGTCGACAACGCCCTGTACGAAGTCGATCATTACGGTGGCGTGCTCAACGCCAACCGCACCTACTATTTGACCCGTTCACAACCACCGTTCCTGACCGCCATGATGACCGCGGTCATGGACGATCCCGCCAGCTTCCCCGATGCCAAGGCAAAGCACGACTGGTTGGCGCATGCCTACCCGCTGGCCGTGCGCAATTACGAAGTCTGGACGCGCAAGCAACATCTGGCGGGCGACACCGGCCTGTCGCGATACTTCGGTTACGGTCACGGCCCGGTCATCGAGATGCCGGACAGCGACTACTACGTCGGTGTGATCCGCTGGTTGCTGGCGCACCCGTCAGAGAACCCGGGCTATCTCGTCAAGGCGGCGCAACACCCTGATGCCGCACAAGCCAGCGCGTTGAAGCAAGCCAGTTGTGATGTCACCACTTCGAAGATCTGCGCAGGCGACTGGCTGGACGGCTACCGCCTGACCGCCGATTACTACAAGGGCGACCGCGCGATGCGCGAATCGGGTTTCGATACCGATTTCCATTTCGGCCCGTGGGGCGGCTCGACCGACCATTACGCGGGCGTGGGCCTGAACAGCCTGCTGTACCGCTACGAGCGCGATCTGCACGACTTCGCCAAAGATCTCGGCAAGACAGCCGATGCCGAACGCTGGACCGTTGCCGCGGAAGGCCGCCGCAAAGCGATGGACAAATACCTTTGGCACGCCGACCAGGGCCGCTACATGGATTACGACTTCGTTGCCCGCAAGCCTTCGACCGATCCTTACCTGACCATGTTCTATCCGCTGTGGGCGGGCGCCGCGTCCAAAGAACAGGCAAGCGCGCTGCGTGGCAAGCTCGCGTTGTTCGAACACCGCGGCGGCCTCGCGATGAGCACGCGCGTTACCGGCGCGCAGTGGGACGCACCTTACGGATGGGCGCCAACCAACTGGCTGGCAGTCGCCGGCCTCGCCGCATATGGCTTCCACAACGACGCACGCCGCATTGCTTGCAAATTCACCGGCACCATTGATCGCAGCTTTGCCAGGGACGGCACCATCCGCGAAAAATACAACATGTACCTTGGCAACGCGGAAGTCAAAATCACCGCGGGTTACAAGCAAAACGTGATCGGGTTCGGCTGGACCAACGCCGTGTATCTGAAGATGCGCCACCTGATCGGAGCCCAAGGTGGTTGCACCCCAAGCGCCAATCCAGAGCCGGCCAGCGTCGGAAACTGACACGGATCGGGAGCGGTCTCGCGACGCCGCGCCACTTATTCATCCGGCCAAATGGCGACATGCGGCACGCCATCGCCGCCGATCGTGCCGCGGAACATGCCGTCGGTATTGAACGGCATCGCAAAGCTTCCATCGGCACCCAGCACGATTGCGCCACCGCTGCCGCCGAGTCCCGGAATTGCGCGGTTGATCACCGCTTCGGCGGCATCCGCAATGGACTGGTGCATCGACGCGACACGCATGCATACCGAATGTGCAGCTGCAGTGCGGATGTAGAACTCACCCCAACCGGTGCCCGACATCGCGCACGCGGCATTCGCATAGGTGCCGGCGCCGATCACCGGCGAGTCACCGATGCGTCCCCAACGCTTGTCTGTCATGCCGCCGGTCGAGGTCGCGGCAGCGAGATGTCCGTGCGCGTCCAGCGCCACCGCGCCGACGGTGCCGAAATGATCGACGGCCTGCCCATCTGCATCCCTGCGCTGGGCTTCCTGCAACTGCCGCCAGCGCACTTCGGTACGGAAATAATCGGGGTCGACCAGAGCAATGGCATGTTCGCGCGCGAAATTCTCGGCACCCTCGCCCGCCAGCATCACGTGAGGCAAATGCTCCAACACCGCGCGCGCCAGCATGACCGGATTGCGCACATGCCGCACGCCCGCCACCGCGCCGGCACGCAAGGTTGTACCGTCCATGATCGCGGCGTCGAGTTCGTTCACGCCCTCGTGGGTAAACACCGCGCCGTGCCCCGCATTGAAATACGGCGCATCCTCCAGCGCCACCACGGCAGCCGCGACTGCATCCAGTGCGGAACGACCGGCTGCAAGTTCCACGTATCCGCGCCGCAACGCGGCCGCCAACGCGGCCCGGATCGCCTGCTCCGCGGCGGCATCCATGTCGCGACGTATCACGCCGGCGCCGCCATGGACCAGCAGAGTGGGCGGCGTCGCTTTCATTTCATTTGCCATTCTCCGCCCCTGTAATTTTTTCTTCCGCGGACGCCTCCGGCAGCGCGACGTCCGGCGGCCGCGCCGACGGGAATTGCGCGACGGCGGTAGTCCCGCTGCCCAGCGTGCTTTCCAGCTTCACCTGCCAACCATAACGGTCGGCGATGCGGCGCACGATCGCAAGACCAATGCCGTGGCCCTTGTCGCCCGTGCGGCTGCCGCGATAGAAGGTCTGGAAGGCTCGCTCCAGGTCCTCCTCGCTCATGCCGCTGCCGGTATCGACCACTCGCACCTTGTCGTCTTCGACCTCGACCGTCACGCTGCCCTGCTCGGTATAAAGGCAGGCATTGCGGATGAGATTCCCGACCATCACGGCGAACACCCGCGGCGGCGCATGCAGGGCGAAACGCGCATGTTCCACCAGCGACAGTTCGACCGGCTTGCCGAACAGCAGTTCGCGGTAACGTGCGACTTCGGCGCCCACCACGTCGTTGGCAAGAAAATCTTCCTCCCGCAGGCCGATATCGGATTCGCGCGCCAGCACAAGGAAAGTTTCGATCAGGGCTTCCATCTCGCGCACCGAGCGGCGGATCCGCGCCAGTGAGCGCTGCGCAAACGGACTCATGTCCTCGTCGGCCAGCACGTCGACGGCGATCTTCATCACCGTCAATGGCGTGCGCAGTTCGTGACTCGCATCGCGGGTGAAATTGCGCTCGCGTTCGACGAAGGCTTCCACCCGGTTGGCGAAGTTGTACAGGGCGGCAACCAGCACCTCGACGTCACTGTCGGAAGCGGCCGGAAGGTTGCCGGGCGCCAGCGCCGCGGGCTCGGGGTTGTCGGGATTCCAGCGCCGCACCACTTTCGCCAGCGCGACGACCGGCGACAGCGCCTTGCGCGAGGCACGATAGGTCAGCCAGGTCGCAAGGTAGATGATCAGCACCACCAGCACGACAGGGATCAGTCCGAACAACATCACCACGCTGTTTGGACGGTCGTTGTTGAACAGCAGGTACAGCCGTCCGCGCGGTCCCTCCGAGACCAGTACGGTACCCACGGTGCCGTCGGGCTGGCGGATCTGGTGGTAGCCCAATCCCAGTCCGTGCAGTTCGTTGGGAATCGCCGCGTCGGTTTGTCCTGGCGCGCGCAGAAAACCACGGATCAGCCAGGTATCCGGCAACGTGGCGCTCTGATCACGCACCAGTTGTCGGTTGTAATACAGCGCTTCGCGTTCCAGCTCCTGACGTGCAATGGCCTGACGGCTCGAATTGGCGGCGGCGTACACGCCGAGCGCGGTAACGACGCTGATTGCCGCCACCAGCAGCGAGAACATCACCCAGAAGCGGTGGCTGATGCTGGCATAGATGGCCATGCCGCGAGCCTAACCCGAAGTGCCGTGCGTTGCACCGATTTTCGGCACTCCGAAGCCGCGGGTGCAAGCAGGAACGCGGCGACCGCTGTCGACGTTGCCCCAGGAAGCCTTCACGAACAGCCGCACGCGAAACGGCCGTCGTGAACAGTCAGGCCACGGAACTCTTTGGCATGGATGGCGGCGTTGGCGGCCGTTCCGATCCTTGTTGGTTGAGTCGGCTGCGGCGGATCTTCCGCCCGGCAGCGCGGCGATCACGGACGATCGCACCAACATGCCGAACGCAGCGCATTATCCACAGGCGCCTAACCGTGGCTTGCGGTGGCTTCGGCGTCCAGATCCGCGATACGGTAACCCGCACTGTGGATGGTATGCAGTAGCGGCCGCGCGTAGGGCTTGTCCACCACGCGACGCAGGTTGTAGAGATGCGAGCGCAGGGTGTCGGAGTCGGGCAGCGTGTCGCCCCAGATTTCACGCTCGATGTCGTGACGCGAAACCACCCGTGGCGACTCGCGCATCAGGATGGTCAACAGTTTCAAGCCGATCGGCGACACCTGCAGTTCTTCGCCATCGCGGACGATCCTCAGTGTCGCGGTGTCGAGGGTCAGATCGCCGACCTGGTAGACCTCGCTGGAAACCTGCCGACGCTCGCGCCGGATCAGCGCGCGGACGCGTGCTTCCAGTTCGCGCGGCTCGAACGGTTTGACAAGATAATCATCGGCGCCTGCATCCAGGCCGATCAATTTGTCCTCCAGCGTGTCGCGGGCGGTGAGCATCAGCACCGGCGTGGATTTCTTGGCTTCGCCACGAAGCTTCCGGCACACGTCGAGCCCATCCATGCCCGGCAGCATGAGATCGAGCACGATTACGTCGTAGCTGTTCGTGATCGCCAGATGCAGCCCACTGACGCCATCGCCGGCGAAGTCCACCGAATAGCCGCGTCGTTCGAGGAACTCGCCGACCATCTCGGCAATTCCGCTGTTGTCCTCGACCAGCAGGATCAATCCCGTCTGTTTTTCGTGTTCGACCTCGGTCATTCCTGCCTCCCCCGTTTGAAAGCATGTGGCCCGCACAGGCGCGCACGCGGCAATGTGCCCGCGCAGGGGTGATCATCGCGTGAACGCAGCGCCGAATTCCGGTGGCGCGCGTTCATCGGCAATTGCGACGTCTCACGCTACGGTGGCACTGTCAACCAGCAGGGCGGTCGCCCGTTCTCATGTCGAGGCGGGGCAACGACCGCCTGGTAGCACGAGTGACGATGCGGCGGGCAGCCTTCCCCACTGCCCGCCGCATTCCTGATGCCCTCCTTGCGCGAGCGGCAACGCTTGCGACAGGTTTCAGGCTGCGATCAATCGTCACGCTTCGGTACGCTGATCTTGCCCTTGACGTTGCGATGACCGATGTCGCCACTACCGACGGAGCCGACGCTGAAGTCGCCAGCGACGCCGTTGGCGTCGAAGTCGCCCGAACCGACGCTGTCGGCGTGTACGTTGCCGCCGGCTTGCTCGATATTCACGTCGCCGGACGCGACCGCCTTGATCGACACGTCGCCCTTGACGTTGCGCACTCCGAAATCCCCCGAGCCGACGCTATCGACCGTCACGCTGCCGCCGACTTCCGCCAGTTTCACATCTCCGGACGAAACCGATCCGACCGATACATTGCCCTTGACATTGCGCAGTCCTAGGTCGCCCGAGCCGACCGAGCCGACATGCGCATCGCCATGCACGCCGTCAACGCTCACGTCGCCGGAACCCACGCTGGACAGGTTCAATTTGCCGACGCCGCTTGCGACGACATCGCCGGACCCGACACTCAGGCCGAATTCCCCGGCAACGCCGTTCGCCTTGAGATCGCCGGACCCGAGCGTGGCATCCAGCGCGGCAAGACCACTCGCGTCCGCGTCGCCCGAACCCTCTTCGAGCTTGATTGCCAGCGATTGCGGCACGCGCACGTCCAGTTTCAGATAGGCGTAGGAACCCCCGAACAGGGAAATGTCGATGATGTCGTGACGGCCGTTGTTGGCCACGATGTTGGCGGTGTCGCCGTGCCGCGCGGTTTCGACTTTCACGTCCGCAAGCCATTTCTCGTTCGAGGCGCAAGCGGTGCCGTGCACCGTGATCCGGGTGATCCCCGGCTCGCCCTGGATCACCAGATTGTTGGGGCCGAGATCGACCGCCAGCAGCTTCAATCCCGCCGCGTCGATATCGGCATTGCGCGGCGCGCTGTAGCGGCACTGTTCCGCAGCGCCCGCGATGCCCGCAAACAACAACAGTGATGACGCGACCAGTACGACGATCGATTTGCGCATGGGTATTCTCCGGTAGCGTCCGAATCCGCCGGACCCGGAAAGCATACATACCAGCTTCGGATCATGCCCCTGCCGCAAGGCACGATGACTTGTGGCAGGGATGCGATCTAAATTAAAACGGCGACCCGATTGATCCCAATCGGCAGCAAGTGCTTCTCCTTCTCCCTCCGGGAAGCTGCCATCCACGGCCAAGAGCTCCGTGGTGGCGCGAAGCGCCGGATGAGGGTTCGGCTGCGCGCGTGGCCTGAACGCCTGCACCCCACACTCATATCGCGAATGCGTACCCTCACCCGCCCCTGCGGGGCACCCTCTCCCGAAGGGAGAGGGGATCTTGCACTTTTATGTTTCGAGATGAGCCAAGATACGGTCTGTTGCCTGGTTCCACAATGACAACCCAACTACCCGCCTCGCTCTTCAACTTTGGCCCGGTCCCACAGGGCATCCTGTTCCGCTAGCGATTTGCCATCGAGGGTTTCCCCGTCGGCCGCGGCGAGCGTCTCCATGCGCCGGAAACGGCTTTCGAACTTGGCGTTCGCATGGCGCAGCGCCTGCGAGAAATCCACCTTCGCGTGTCGCGCAAGGTTCACCAACACGAACAGTACATCGCCGATTTCGTCCAGCATCCGTTCGTGGCCGGCACCGGCCGCGAACTCGGCGCGCACTTCGGCAATTTCCTCTTCCAGCTTGTCCAGCACCGGTTCCGGACCCGGCCAGTCGAAGCCGACGGTCGCGGCGTTCTCACACAGTTTCAGCGCACGCTTCCATTCCGGCAGGCCGCGCGTGATGCCGGCCAGCGCGCTGGTGTCGTCCTCGCCTTGGGCGGCACGCTCGGCGCGCTTGATCGCGTCCCACGCCTGCGTTTGTTCTTCCGCGCTGTCGTAGTGCGCGTCCGCGAATACGTGCGGATGCCGGCGCACCAGCTTGTCGCTGATCGCCTCCACCACATCGCCGAAATCGAATAGATGCCGTTCCTCGGCCATGCGGGCGTGGAATACGACCTGCAACAGCAGGTCGCCCAGTTCGTCTTTCAGAGCCGCGTAATCCGCGCGGTCGATCGCATCGACCGTTTCATACGCTTCCTCGATGGTGTAGGCCGCGATCGTGTCGAATGTCTGCGCCACGTCCCACGGACAGCCGTTCTCGGGATCGCGCAAGCGCGCCATGATCGTCAGCAGCGCATCGACCTTGCCGCGGTCGTCACCCGTCAATTGCGCAATCCGAGTCTGGCCAGCCAATCCGCCGATGGGTCGCCGAGCGCCAGGAATTCTGGATTCAGCAATGATTCTTTCGTGTTGTAGCGAAACGGATCACCTTGCAAATCCACGACTGCGCCGCCCGCCTGCTCGACCACGCACTGCGCGGCGGCGGTGTCCCATTCCGATGTCGGACCGAGCCGCAGGTACAGATCGGCGTCGCCGCGCGCGACCATGCAGAACTTGATCGAAGACCCCACCGACACCAACCGGTAGTCGCCCAGCTTTGCCAGCATCGCGGTTTGGCGTTCGTTGCCGTGCGAGCGGCTGCCGGCGACCACCGGGATCGTCGCAACCGCGCGCGTGGCGACAGGCTTTGGCAACGCGCCCCGCACGGATTCGAGAAATGCACCCTCGCCTGCGACGCCGTAATACAACTCGCCGGTCACCGGCAGCAGCACAACGCCCAATACCGGTGCGTGGTTTTCGATCAGCGCGATGTTGACGGTGAACTCGCCGTTGCGTTTGACGAATTCGCGGGTGCCATCCAGCGGATCGACCAGCCAGTAGCGCTCCCATCCGCGCCGAATGCTCCAATCGACATCCTTCGATTCTTCGGATAACACCGGGATGTCGGGCGTCAACGCGCTCAGGCCATCGACAATGATTCGGTGCGACGCCATGTCGGCGGCGGTCAGAGGCGAGTTGTCGCTCTTGGTCTCGATCGCGAAACTGCCGGCATAGACTTCGAGGATCGCGGCGCCAGCGCTGCGCGCGAGGACGCAACTCTCGTGCGCGATGCGTTCCAAGGCGCTCATGCGGGGCGAAACCTGCCAGCCAGATACTCGCGCGCGATGAACAGCGCGGCAATGGAGCGTCCCTCCGACACATCGTCGCGCGCCAGAAGCAGGTGCAGTTCAGAAAGCTTCCAAGGCACCACTTCGAGCGATTCGGGCTCATCGCCGGGTAGACGCGATGGGTACAGATCTTCGGCCAGGACCACCCGTGCCTTGTGGGTCATGTAGGCCGGCAGCAACGACAGCGTTGCGAGCGGCGTGAGCTTGCGCGCGCCGAACCCGACTTCTTCCTGCAATTCGCGGTTGGCGGCTTCCAGCGCGGTCTCCCCGCGATCGATCCGCCCTTTCGGCAAACCCAGTTCGTAACGATCCAGCCCGACGCCGTATTCCCGGACCAGCAGCACGGTGTCGTCATCGCGCATCGCCACAATGAACACCGCACCCATGCCCGATGCGGTGAGCCGCTCGAAGGTGCGCCGTGCGCCGTTGGAAAACGCGAGGTCGACCTCCTCGACGTGCAGGAAGCGGCTGTCGCGCGCATTTCGTGTAGCAAGAATCTCGGGCGGCTCGGGCATCTGGTGATTGTAGTGCGATCACCCTGATCGCCGCATCGCCGAGCTGCAACACTGGCCGGCGCACTCCAGGCCATGGACGCCAGAACGGCCTTTGAGGCCGCCATCCATGGCCAAGAGCTCCATGCCTGACTTTCCACAATCGCTGTGCGATCGTCCATGATCGCTGTGTCGCTGAACGCACCAACAAGCGGAACCATCCAAAGCCCGTGGGCGCCAGAACGGCCATCCCTGGCCAGACTGTTCACAACAGCCCACATCAATTGGAACTCGAGGAGGCAGGTGCCACGCTCGACGCTGATGTCGGCAACGGCACCTTCTTGCCGGTGAGCGTTTCAGGAGGCGGCATCGACAGGCGGATGTCATTGTCGTTTTTCGGTGGCGGCGGTGGCGCTTCGCCTCCGCAACCGATCAATCCGCCGGCGAATATCAGCAACGGATTCATCGTGCAGTGAACGCGACCGACGACCGGCAGTTTCACGGTTTTCTGGATCGTGGTTTTGTCGATCGCCTTGTCCATCAGCTTGGTGCCCAAGGACTGGTTTGCCGGCGTCCAGTCTTTGTCGAAACGCGTCGGCTTGTAGGGGACAGGCGACTTGCCGCTGTAGATCTGCGAACCCCTTATTTCCGGCGCGCTGTAAGCCGGCGCAGCGGCCGACTTTTGTGGGGACTCCGCAGGCAAACGTATCTGGCCGTTCGGTGCATAAAGGTCGAGGGGCGCGCCCTTGACGCCCTCCAGGGTTGCGCTCATCGCACCTTTCGCGGGCGGCACGTAATGCAGATGCCGTGCCGGTACGGACGCCGGAGGCTGTCCCGGCAACGGCGGCGGTGGTACCAGCGGTGGCGGCGCGGGTAATCCGGACATTGGTTCGATCAAGGTGACCTGGAATACACCGCGTTCGTCCTGATGGTACGGCAAGGGGCGCAGGACAAGATAC
The DNA here is from genome assembly GCA_050737995.1 of Rhodanobacteraceae bacterium. GTDB lineage: Bacteria > Pseudomonadota > Gammaproteobacteria > Xanthomonadales > Rhodanobacteraceae > 66-474. Next base: position 13,421 of record JBOHYR010000139.1, on the reverse strand, counting down.
GCAATCCACCCAAGCAACACATGCGCGACCACCACGATTGCCACCAGCGTCCATATGCGCCGACGCTCGCGCGGCGGTTTGCCGCGCTGCGTGAGTCGCACATAGGGTGGTGTGGCCGAGTCGCCGCCCACGGCATCACCCACCCCGCGCTGACGGGGTTGCTGCTCCGGCATTTCCAGTCCATCGCTGCGGGGCATGCAATCGGCCAATGTGCGCAAGATGCGCGCGTTGAAGTGTAGGGGAAGCGTTGCGATCGCCCATACGTGGCGCCGTCGCGGCGCAGCCTCGCCCGCAACGATGCAGGCCCGGATTTAAGACAATGCGCATCTGCGCAGGTTCCGAGGGAACTTGGGCCGCTTGACCGCACGGCCGGTTAGGCGCATGGTCGGCAAACCGCCGTCATCGGAACAAGCGAGGCCAGCATGACCGCTTACACGACCGGGGACATCCGCAACGTGGCCCTTGCGGGCCATGCCGGCGCCGGCAAGACCAGTCTGTTCGAAGCCCTGCTGCACGCCGGAGGCGCTATCCAGAACCCCGGCACCATCGAGCGCGGCAACACGGTGTCGGATTTCGACGACCAGGAAAAAGAACGTCGGCATTCGATCCACTCGACCGTTGCATCGTTGGAAAGCGGGGGCTGCCACATCAACCTGATCGACACCGCGGGTTATGCGGATTTCCGCGGCCAGACGCTGTCCGCACTCGCCGCGGTCGAAACCTGCGCGGTGGTGGTCAATGCCACCAACGGTATCGAGCATGGCACGCGTCGGCTGATGCACTACGCGAAGGAGCGGCGACTTGCGCGGATGCTTATCGTCAACCGAATCGACATGGAGGACCTGGACCTTCCCACGCTCGTGGAAGAACTGCGCGACGAGTTCGGAGTGGAGTGCCTGCCGGTCAACCTGCCCGCGGAACACGGCGCCAAGGTCGTCGACTGTTTCTTCACAACGGCCGGCGACAGCGATTTCGGACAGGTTGCCGATGCTCACCAGCAGATCATCGATCAGGTTGTCGAAATCAACGAACGCCTGATGGGCCGCTATCTCGAAGACGGCGAGGAGACGCTGGCGCCCGAAGACCTGCATGGAGCTTTTGAACAATGCCTGCGCGAGGGGCATCTGGTGCCAATCTGTTTCACTTCCGCACGCAGCGGCGCGGGCGTTGCGGAGTGGCTGCAGATCGCGCACAAACTATTGCCGCATCCGGGTGAAGCCAATCCACCGCCGTTCGTGAAGGGTGAAGGCAAGAACGCCAAACCCATCGAGGCAAAGCCCGACCCGAAGGCGCACGTGATCGCCGATGTGTTCAAGATCATCAATGATCCCTTCGTCGGCAAGCTCTCGGTGTTTCGCGTCTGGCAGGGCACCGTGAAAAAGGATTCGCAACTGTTCGTCGATGACGGCAAGAAGCCGTTCAAGGTCGGTCATCTCCTCAAACTGCAAGGCAAGGACCACATCGAAATCGATCAGGCAATCCCGGGCGACATCGCCGGCGTCGCCAAGGTCGAGGAAATCCATTTCGACGCGGTGCTGCACGACTCGCACGACGAGGACACGATCCATCTGCGACCGCTGGAGTACCCGTTGTCGATGTTCGGTCTCGCGGTCGAGCCGGCGCACAAGGGCCAGGACCAGAAGCTCGCGAACGCATTGGCCAGGCTTGCCGAGGAAGATGCGTGCCTGCAGGTCGAACACAACAAGGAATTGAACGAAACCGTAGTGCGAGGGCTATCCGACCTCCACCTCAAGCTCACACTGGCGCGGATGAAGGACAAGTACGGGGTCGAAGTGATTACCCATCCGCCGCGCATCGCCTATCGCGAAACCATCGGTGGCAGGGCCGAGGGCCACCACCGCCACAAGAAGCAGACCGGCGGCGCGGGCCAGTTCGGTGAAGTGTTCCTGCGGGTCGAGCCGTTGGCGCGCGGTGAGGGCTTCGAATTCCGCGACGACAGCAAGGGCGGCGTAATCCCGAACCAGTTCATCCCCGCGATCGAGAAGGGCGTGCGCCAAGTGCTCGAACACGGCGCGATCGCGGGCTATCCGATGCAGGACGTTCGGGTAGTGGTGTACGACGGCAAGTACCACCCCGTCGATTCCAAGGAAGTCGCATTCGTGTCCGCCGGCAGGAAGGCGTTCCTCGACGCGGTGGCGAAGGCCAACCCGATCGTGCTGGAGCCGATCGTCAACATGGACGTCAATGTGCCAGAGCAGTACATGGGCGACGTCACGGGAGGCCTTGCATCGAAGCGTGCACGCATCAATGGTACCGACGTCCTGCGTGGTGGCGTGCTGGTGGTCAAGGCGCAAGCGCCGCTGGCGGAAGTGGTCGACTACCAGACCGAGTTGCGTGCGCTTACGGGCGGCGAGGGCCGGTTCGCAATGGAACTGTCGCACTACGACCCGGTGCCCGCGCAAGTACAGAAGCATCTGACCGAAGCGTACCGGCCCAGGGCAGAAGAAGATTGAACGCCTGTCGGGCATCGCGAAGACCGTCGAAGAAACGAGCCCGACCTGAAAAATGCTCGAGGCAAGTTAATCTACCCGCATGACGCCGTCGCCCAGCCAGGACAAATTGCCGCCGACCGAGCCACGTGCCTCGCGTCTTGCGCGCCGCGCGCTGTTGGCGTTCGTGCTGACTTTCATCATTTCGCGCTGCGTGGTGTTCCTGATCATGTCGCAGCGGATTCCGAACCTGTATTTCTTTCTGCACGGCACGCATGTCCACCATCTAAATTACGGCATTTTTCTCTTGGCCGGGGTCAGCGCATATCTACTGTTCGCTTCACCACGGGGCTTGCGCGCCACCCGCGCAGCTTACGTGTACGGCATCGCGATGGCGCTTACCTTTGACGAGTTCGGCATGTGGCTGCATCTTGGGGGCAGTTACTGGCAGCGTGCCAGCGTGGATGCGGTGATCGTGATCGCGGCACTGCTGGGACTGCTCGCCTTCGCGCCATCGTGGCACGCCTACGGAATACACCGCCGCAAGACTGCGTTGGCGGTGTTGCTTGCAGTAATCGCATTCGCCGCGGTGTCGATCGATACGGGATTCCGTATCGGACACGTCTACGGCCCGCACCTGGAGCAACTCGAACGGCAATCTTCGCATTGATGCGAATGCGCTCAACGCGAAAATTGGCGATGCCACCCTTCGCAATCGCTTGCACGCGACTTCCGACCATTTCAACGCGCCTGTTCTCGGAAACGATCCGTCGCAACCACCAGCTCATGCACGTTGCCAGGCTCGAATGCCGAGTGGCCGGCATCCGGCACGATGCGCAGGTCAGCCTGAGGCCAGACACGATGCAGGTCCCAGGCACTGCGCGCCGGGCATACCACGTCGTGACGGCCCTGCACGATCACCGCAGGGATGTCGCGCAGGCTACCGGCATTGCGAAGCAACTGGTCGTCGTGTTCGAAGAATCCGCCATTGACGAAATAGTGGTTCTCGATCCCGGCAAAGGCCAGCGCGAACTCGTCGCCTGCGCTGGCAGCGATGTAGGCGTCGTTCTGCAACAGGAAACTCGTTGAGGCCTCCCACACCGACCACGCGCGCGCGGCGGCAAGGCGCACGGACTGATCGTCGGAGACGAGCCGCCTGTGGTAGGCCGCGATCAAGTCGCCATGCTCAGCTTCGGGGATCGCCGCGAGGTATTTTTCCCATGCGTCCGGATACAGCATGTCGCAGCCGTGCTGGTAGAACCATTGGAGCTCGGCACGCCTCAGCATGAAGATGCCGCGCAACACCAGTTCCGTGACGCGCGCGGGATGGGTTTCCGCGTAGGCCAGCGCCAGTGTCGAGCCCCACGAGCCGCCGAACACCTGCCAGTTGGCTATGCGCAGGTGCTCGCGCAGGTGTTCGATGTCGGCGACAAGATCCCACGTCGTGTTCTCGCGCAGCTCGGCGTGTGGCGTGGAACGCCCGCAACCACGCTGGTCGAACAGCACGATCCGGTACACCTTCGGATCGAAGAACCGCCTGCACTTGGCATTGCAACCCGCGCCGGGGCCGCCGTGCAGGAACACCGCCGGCTTGCCGTGAGGGTTACCGCATTGCTCGTAAAAAAGGGTATGCAGCTCCGATACCGATAGCGTGCCGCTGTCGAAAGGCTCGATCTCGGGGTACAGGGTGCAACGGTTTTCGTGCATGTCCATGCGCGGCATTTCATCTGCGGAAAGAACCACGGTAGCCTAGCACTCTCCTCCCTCCGAAGGCCGACACACGTCGCCATGAAGACATCGTTTCCCAAGCAGGGCATCAAGATAGTGTTGCTGGAAGGCATCCACCAGAGCGCGGTGGAAGTTTTTCAATCGGCCGGCTATTCGCTGGTCGAACTGCACGACAAGGCGCTGCCGCGCGAACAGTTGCTGGAAGTCATTGCCGACGCGCACATCATCGGTTTGCGGTCGCGCACGCAACTGGATACCGAGGCCATCGCGCAGGCACGGCGGTTGCTCGCGGTCGGCTGCTTTTGCATCGGCACCAATCAGGTCAGCCTCAGCGCTGCGCGCGAACGTGGCGTGCCGGTCTTCAACGCGCCGTACTCGAATACCCGCAGCGTGGCCGAACTGGTGATCGCCGAGGCGATCTTCCTGATGCGTCGGGTACCCGAACGAAATGCCGAATGTCACCGTGGTGGATGGGCCAAGTCGGCCGAAGGCAGCTTCGAGGTGCGCGGCAAGATCCTCGGGATCGTCGGCTACGGCCATATCGGCACGCAGGTCGGCGTGCTCGCCGAATCACTTGGCATGCATGTGCTCTATCACGACATCGAACCCAAGCTGGCGCTGGGCAATGCCGCGCCTTCCCGCGACCTGAACGACCTGCTGGACCGCTCGGACATCGTGACACTGCACGTTCCGCAGACGCCGGAGACCGCCGGGATGATCGGGGAGGCTCAAATCGCACGGATGCGCCACGGCGCAACGCTGATCAACGCCTCGCGCGGGAACGTGGTCGACATCGGCGCACTGGCCGCAGCCCTGCGTGACGGGCGTCTCGCGGGCGTGGCGGTAGACGTGTTCCCAACCGAACCGAAGAGCCGTCAGGAAGTCTTCGAATCGCCGCTGCGAGAATTCGACAATGCGCTGCTGACGCCGCACGTGGGCGGCAGCACGCAGGAGGCCCAACTCAACATCGGTACCGAAGTCGCAACCAAGCTGGTGCGTTACAGCGACAATGGCTCGACCCTGTCGGCGGTGAACTTCCCCGAAGTCAGCTTGCCGGAACACGCCGGCAGCAGCCGCCTGCTGCACATCCACCACAACGTTCCGGGCGTGCTTTCGCGCATCAACGACGTGTTCTCGCAGGGCGGCATCAACATCAACGCCCAGCACCTTCAGACCGCTGGCGACCTTGGCTATGTCGTGATCGACGTTTCGGCTTCGGAACCGCAATCGGAAGCATTGCGCGAACAGTTATCGGCGATACCTGGAACGATCCGGACACGCTTGCTGTATTGATTCGGGACCCGGGGTTCTGAACAGTCGCGAATCTCAGCGGCATGCCAATCAATACTGTCATTGAGGGGCCATCGCCGGCCTCATCGGCGATGGAACCCGCAAACTACGCGGGTGGCCCCGGAATGACGAACAAAATTTTGTATGATGCGGTAATCCGCACCCAGAAATTTGATCTGCCGAACCCGTGGCCGCTTCACCGGCGCAACCAAAATGGCCGCCGAAGCGAGCTTTCATGAAAAGTCAGCACAGGGATGTGCGTTCTGATGTCGGCTGATCGAAACCGTGGCCGGTTCGACATCGCAAGACGAAGCCGCGATCAGGGGTGATCGCAAAAACATTGGTCGGGGCGACGGGATAACTCGCGCCTTCCCGGCGCTCGCCCTTCGGGCCATCGCTTCGCGATGTTCGCTTCGCCGTCCCTGGCTTCGCAGTCGAACGGCGCCTTCTTGCGAAGGCGCCAGTTCTCATCCTCACCATGTTCAATAACAAAAACGGGCCGCAACGGCCCGTTTTCGTTATTGGTCGGGGCGGCGGGATTCGAACCCACGACCCCCTGCCCCCCAGGCAGATGCGCTACCAGGCTGCGCTACGCCCCGACCGGTTCACGAGAGCGCATGATAACCGATCACGCGGCACGACAATCTCAGGGCTCACGCCCTGCGTGACGGGTCGCGCAGCAATTGCAGCAACTGTTCCAGTTCCAGGCGCATCTGATGGGCGATCTGGTGCGAGAGACTGGCTTCCATCTTGCCCTGCTGGCCTTCCAGCCGCGCGCGGGCACCGGTGATGGTGAAACCCTGGTCGTACAGCAGGGCCCGGATCTGCCGGATCATCAGCACATCGTGGCGCTGGTAATAGCGCCGGTTGCCGCGCCGCTTGACCGGGTTCAGCGCAGGAAACTCCTGCTCCCAGTAGCGCAGCACGTGCGGCTTGACGGCGCACAACTCGCTGACCTCGCCAATCGTGAAATACCGTTTGGCGGGGATGGCGGGAAGTTCGTTATTGCTGCCCTGATCCAGCATGATTCTCGACCCTCAATTTCAGCTTTTGTCCCGGACGAAACGTTACGACACGGCGCGCGGAGATGGGAATCTCCTCGCCGGTCTTGGGGTTGCGCCCCGGACGCTGATTCTTGTTGCGCAGGTCGAAGTTGCCGAACCCCGACAATTTGACCTGCTCCCCCTGCTCGAGTGCCTCGCGCAACACCTCGAAGATGGCGTCAACGCACTCCCTGGCTTCACGCTTGTTGAGGCCCACATCAAGAAACAGGCGCTCGGCCATTTCTGCCTTGGTCAGCGTCATCTCAACTCCTCAACCTTGCCCCTAAATCGCTTTCCAGCCGCGCCACCACATCGGCCACGCAACGGTCGGCGTCCTGATCCGTAAGCGTGCGCGAACTGTCCTGCAAAATCAAGCCTATAGCAAGACTCTTTCGACCCTGGCTCAAGCCGGGGCCACGAAAACAGTCGAAAAGTACGGGTTCTGCCAGCATTGTCGACAAACCTGAACGGATCACGTCTGCGATCCTGCCCCATTCCACCGCTTCGTCGACCTCGATCGCGATGTCGCGGCGGATCGACGGGAAGCGGGGCAAACCTTGGGCAGCCGGAATGGCCCGTTGCCGCAGGGCAGCGGACCGGACTTCGAATACATGGATTTCTGGCAGATCGAGTCGCCGCTGCAACGACGGGTGCAGGGCGCCGACTGCGCCAACGACCACGCCATCGCGCAGTACCCGCGCGCCGCGGCCGGGGTGCAGCCAGCCTGGCAGATCGTGTGCATCGAACGACCAGGCCTGCGGCGAGCCGGACATCGCGAGCAGGGATTGCAGGTCGCCCTTGATGTCGAAAAAATCGAGCGCGCGTCTCGGCTCGCCCCATTGCTCAGCCTGCGCGCTGCCGCACGCGACCGCCGCCAACATTGAAGTTTCAGCAGGCGTCGTGTCGTCGACTGCCGTTCCGGCCGTTGCCGTTCCCCGCTTCTCGAACACCACCCCCGTCTCGAACAAACGCACCCTTGCCTGCTGGCGATTACGGTTGCGCCGCAACGCCTCGACCAGCCCCGGCAGCAGCGATGTCCGCATCGACGCCAGATCCGCCGACAACGGATTGGCCAGCGGCACGGCGCGAGCGTCGAGTTGCCAATCGGCAAGCCAGCGCGGGTCGACGAAGGCATAGCAGATCGCTTCGAGGTACCCACGCGCGGCGAGGCCAGTGCGCAACGCGGAAACAGGCAGCACAGCCTCGTCATCGTGCGGCGCGGGCGGCGCGCCGCCCGGCAGACGCGCGGGGATCGCGTCGTACCCATGGATGCGTGCCACTTCCTCGATCAGGTCTTCCTCGCGCTCGATGTCGAAACGCCGGGACGTTGGCGTCACGCGCCAGCCGTCGGGCCGCGATTCCACGCGCATGCCCAGCGCGATGAGAATGCGCGCGATGTCCGCGTCCGGAACCTCAATGCCCAGCACCCGCGCGATGCGTGCACGGCGCAACATGACAGGTTTGCGTTGCGGGATGTATTCCGGCAACGTTGCTTCGATGACTTCCCCGGGCTGGCCGCCCGCGATGTCGACCAGCAACGCGACGGCACGCTCCATCGCCGCACGCGGCAGTTCGGGATCGACCCCGCGTTCGAAGCGGTGCGCGGCATCGGTAGCGAGTCCGAGCTTGCGCGCACGACCCATGATCGCGGCCGGCGAGAAGTGCGCGGCTTCCAGGAAAACATCGCGCGTGGTTTCGCTGACGCGTGAATCAAAGCCACCCATCACCCCGGCGACCGCCAGCGGCTTCGCCTCATCGGCGACCACCAGAAATCCCGGATCGAGTTTCGCTTCGCTGCCGTCCAGCAGCCTCAATGACTCATCGGCACGCGCGTGACGCACAAAGATGGCGCCCTCGATCTTCGACTCGTCGAAGGCGTGCAAAGGCTGACCGGTCTCCAGCATTACGTAATTGGCAACATCCACAACGGCATTGATCGGATTGAGGCCCGCGGCGCGCAGGCGCTGCGCCATCCACATCGGCGTCGTCGCTTGCATGTCGATGCCACGCAGCGCACGTCCCAGATAGCGTGGGCAATCGGCGCCCGCTTCGAGGTGAATGTCTCGCGGCGCGGATACCACTGGCGTTATCGACGCCTGTTGAAAGGGCTTGGCGCGCGAGCCGAATTCGGCGGCAACCTCGTCGGCCAATCCGATCACCCCGAGACAATCGCCACGATTGGGGGTGAGTTCGATTTCGATGGAAGCGTCGGGCAGACCAAGATATTCCGCAAGCGGCTGCCCGACCGGCGCCTCGTTCGGCAACTCCATCAGGCCCGACGCGTCGGCGGCGATGCAAAGTTCCTTGGCCGAGCACAACATGCCATGCGATTCTACGCCGCGCAATTTTGCGGCTTTGATCGTGACGCCATTCGGCAGCTTCGCGCCGAGCGTGGCCAGCGGCGCAACCAATCCGGCGCGTGCGTTCGATGCACCACAAACGATCTGCACTTCGCCACCGCCGGAATCAACCCGGCATACACGCAATTTGTCCGCGTCGGGGTGCGCATCGCAAGCAATTATGCGTGCGACGATCACCCCGTCCAGCGAGCCGCCGATCACATCCACCGCCGCCACTTCCAGCCCACTCATGGTGAGACGTTTCGCCAGTCCGGCGCGGTCGGCAGGGATATCGACAAGATCGCGTAACCAATTTTCCGAGAACCTCATGCACGGCCCCTCATGCGAACTGCGCGAGGAAACGCACGTCGTTCTCGAAGAACGCACGCAGGTCGGTGACGCCATAACGAAGCATCGCGAGACGCTCGACGCCCATGCCGAATGCGAAGCCGGTGTAGCGCTCGGGGTCGATGCCGCAGCTGCCGAGTACATTCGGATGCACCATGCCGCAGCCCAGCACCTCCAGCCAGCGTTCGCCGCCATCGCTGTTGCCTTGATCGCCGTGGCTCCAGCGGATATCTACTTCCGCGGAAGGCTCGGTGAACGGGAAGTAGCTCGGCCGAAAGCGCATCGCGAAAGCGCGTCCGAAAAATGCGGTCACGAAAGCTTCCAGCGTGCCTTTCAGATCGGCAAACGTGGCCGAATCATCCACCAGAAGTCCCTCGACCTGATGAAACATCGGCGAATGGGTCTGGTCGGAATCGCTGCGATAAACCTTGCCCGGCGCGATGATGCGGACTGGCGGCTGCTTCCCCTGCATGGCTCGGATCTGCACCGGCGACGTATGCGTGCGAAGCAGCCGTCCGTCGCCAAAGTAGAAGGTATCGTGCATTGCGCGGGCGGGATGGTGCGCCGGGAAGTTCAAGGCCTCGAAATTGTGCCAGTCGTCCTCGATCTCCGGACCTTCTGCGACGCTGTAACCGAGCTGCGCGAAGATCGCCTCGATGCGCTCGAGGGTGCGGGTGAGCGGATGGATCGTGCCGCATCCGGTGTCGCGTCCCGGCTGGGTGATGTCGATACCTTCGGACGACAGCCGAGTTTCGAGGGCGGTTTGTTCGAGTGCCGCACGGCGAGCCGCGATTGCATCGGCCAGTCTTTCCTTGGCGGCGTTGACCTCGGCACCACGCGCCTTGCGCTGGTCGGGAGGCAACCTGCCCAAGGCTTTCAACTCCGCGGTGATCGCACCGTTCTTGCCGAGCAACGCAACACGCCGCGCTTCGAGCGCGTCCAGCGTCGAGGCACCGGTTACCGTAACCAGCGCCTCATCGATGCGTTGCGTCAACGTGTCCATCGAACCCCTTTCGCAAACAAAAGCGGGAAGAGCCAAGGCCCTTCCCGCTCGCTTGCATCATAGCCACCGGCGCGGACGCCGGAGCAATTCAAGCGGCCAGGCTGGCCTTGGCCTTCTCGGCGATTGCGCCGAACGCCGTGATGTCGTGTACCGCCAGATCGGCGAGCACCTTGCGATCGATCGTGATACCGGCGTTGTCGAGACCGGCGATCAGACGGCTGTAAGACAGCCCGAACTGGCGCGCGGCCGCGTTGATGCGCACGATCCACAGCGCGCGGAACTGGCGCTTGCGCTGCTTGCGGCCGATGTAGGCGTACTGCTCGGCCTTGGTGACGGCCTGCTTGGCGACGCGGTAGACCTTGCGGCGGGCGTTGTAATAGCCCTTGGCGGCCTTGAGGGTTTTCTTGTGACGCGCACGCGCGGTGACGCCACGTTTGACTCGTGCCATGGTGGTGTTCTCCGCTTAGGCGTAGGGAAGCATGCGTGCGACACGCTTGGTGTCGCATTCACGCACGTGGTTGGGGGCGCGCAGACCGCGTTTGCGCTTGGTCGACTTCTTGGTCAGGATGTGCGACTTGAAAGCGTGGCCGGCCTTGAACTTGCCAGTCGCGGTCTTGCGGAACCGCTTGGCAGCGGCCCGGTTGGTCTTGATCTTGGGCATGGAACAACTCCGTTTTCGATTTTCGTGACTGGCGCGGGCGGCGATCGTTCGATCGCGCTTTCCATCCATGCCCGTACCGGCTTGTTGGCGACGACCTCGTGGCCGTCTTCGTGTCATCCGCCGCTCCGCGGCGAACGATTCGCCCCTATTTCTTCTTGGGGCTGATCATCATCGTCATCTGGCGCCCTTCCATGCGCGGAAACTGATCGACCACGCCATGCTCGACGACGTCCTTCTGGATACGCTGGGCCAGTTCGATGCCGAGTTCCTGGTGCCGCATCTCGCGACCACGGAAGCGGATGTTGACCTTGACCTTGTCGCCACCCTCCAGAAACTTGAACATGTTGCGCAACTTGATGTTGTAGTCGCCGACGTCCGTGGTCGGGCGGAACTTCAACTCCTTCGTCTCGATCTGCCGGCTTCGCCGGCGTGCGGCGTGCGCCTTCTTCTGTTGATCGAACTTGAACTTGCCGAAATCCATGACCCGGCATACGGGCGGGTCGGCGGTTGGCTGGATCTCGACCAGATCCAGGCCAGCTTCCTCGGCCATCGCCAATGCCTCGTCGCGTTCGAGGATTCCGACCTGCTCCCCATCGGCGCCGATCACGCGTACACGCGGAACGCGGATTTCACTGTTGCGCCGATTGCTCTTGTTTTCGGTTGCGATACCGTCTTCTCCTGCTCAAGTTCGCCAGCGATGCCTGGCGTGCATCCGTCAACGCGGTCCCGGCTCGACCTCGAGCCGTTCGATGAAGTCCGGCAACGTCATGCTGCCAAGATCTTCCCCGGAACGCGTGCGCACGGAAACGGTGCCCTTCTCCTTCTCGCGATCGCCGATCACGAGCAGCCAAGGCACCTTCTGCAACGTATGCCCGCGGATTTTATAGCTTATTTTCTCGTTGCGCAAATCCGCCTCGGCGCGATAACCGGCTTCGTTCAGGCTTTTCACTACTCCGGCCGTGTAGTCGGCCTGAGCATCGGTGATGTTCATGGCGACGGCTTGGACCGGAGCCAGCCAGGTGGGAAAGTTTCCGGCGTGATGCTCGATCAGGATCCCGAGGAACCGCTCCATCGAGCCGACGATGGCCCGATGCAGCATCACCGGTACGTGACGCTGGGAGTCCTCACCCACGTATTCGGCCCCTAGACGCCCCGGCATCGAGAAATCAACCTGCATCGTGCCGAGCTGCCAGTCGCGGCCGATCGCATCACGCAGGTGGTATTCGATCTTGGGGCCGTAGAAGGCGCCCTCCCCGGGCAATTCCTTCCATTCGGCGCCGGCTCGTCGAAGCGCGTCGCGCAGGGCGCTCTCGGCCTTGTCCCAGACCGCGTCGTCGCCGATCCGCGCCTCGGGGCGCAACGCAAGCATCAGTTCCACGTCCGTGAAGCCGAAATCCGAATAGACCTTCAACGCCTGGCGGTGGAAATCGACCACTTCCTGCTCGATCTGGTCCTCTGTGCAAAAGATGTGCCCATCATCCTGGATGAAGTTGCGTACCCGCAGCAGGCCGTGCAGCGCGCCTGAGGGCTCGTTGCGCGTGCAGGAACCAAACTCGCCGTAACGAATGGGCAAATCGCGGTAGCTGTGCAAGCCGTCGTTGTATATCTGGACATGGCCGGGGCAGTTCATCGGTTTCACCGCGTAGGTGCGCTTCTCCGACTCCGTGAAAAACATGTTGTCCTTGTAGTTGTCCCAGTGGCCGGATTTCTTCCACAGCGATACATCGAGGATCGATGGGCACTTGACCTCCCGATAGCCCGAGTCGCGGTATACGCGGCGCATGTATTGCTCGACCTGCTGCCAAAGCGTCCAGCCGTTGGCATGCCAAAACGCCATGCCCGGCGCTTCTTCCTGCATGTGGAACAGGTCGAGCTGGCGACCGAGCTTTCTGTGGTCGCGCTTCTCGGCCTCCTCGATGCGGGTCAGGTAGGCCTTGAGATCCTTGTCGTTCAGCCATGCGGTGCCGTAGATGCGACTGAGCATCGCGTTGTCGCTGTCGCCGCGCCAATAGGCACCGGCGGTCTTCATCAGCTTGAACGATTTCAAGCGTCCGGTATCCGGCACGTGCGGGCCCCGGCAGAGGTCGGTGAACTCGCCCTGCGAATACAGCGACAGTTCCTCGTTCGACGGGATCGACTCGATGATCTCGGCCTTGTAGTCCTCGCCGATGCCGCGAAAGAACTGCACCGCATCGTCGCGCGATTTCACGCTGCGCGACAACGGCAACGATTCCTTCGCGATCTTGTGCATCTCGGCTTCGATCGCGGGCAGGTCTTCCGGTTTGAACGGCTCGCCCTTGGACGCGAAGTCGTAGAAAAAGCCATCTTCGATAACCGGCCCGATCGTCACCTGCGTGCCGGGATGCAACCGCTGCACCGCCTGCGCCAGGAGATGCGCAGTCGAATGGCGGATGACGTCCAGCGCCTCCGGCGATTTCTCGGTGACGATTTCGACCCGCGCGTCATGGTCCACGGTACGCGCAAGGTCCACCAGCTTGCCGTCGATCTTGCCGGCCAGTGCGGCCTTGGCGAGACCGGCGCCGATGGACGCGGCAACAT
>JBOHYR010000138.1:0-7189 GCA_050737995.1 Rhodanobacteraceae bacterium | reverse complement strand
TGAGGTCACCGATATCGGCCAGCTTGGTCAGGATCAGATCCTGCATTCCATCGGCGAAGTAGGCGTTGCCCTTGTCGGTCGACAGGTTCTCGAACGGCAGCACCGCGATGGATTTGGCCGGAATCGGCTGGGATGCGATCACCGTCGTTTTCGCAGCGGGCGCCGGTGCTGCAGCGCTCGCGCCTTGCATGCCGGGTGCCGCCGAGGCTGTTGCCAGCGCCTGCAGCGGCGGCATGCTTCTACCATGCCCGAAGTGCCAATACACGCCACCGGCGATCAATGCGATCAACACGCCGGTCAGACCGACGGTGATACCGGCCCGACGCGAATGTCGCGGCGGCATCGCGCCAGCATTACCCGCATCAGGCTTGGCATCGGTGCGCACGATGCCTTGTGGGGTCGCATCGAACGCCCACGCCAGCACCAGCGCGATCGGGAAGCCGATCAAAATCAGCAACACCACGGCCTGGTCGAGCCAGTCCGGCAGATGGAACACCGGGAACACCTGCGTAACGACCTGGATCAGCAGCCAGCCGACGATCACGTACGCTACGGCCACGCGGTAGACGTGGCGGCGTTTCAGTTCCTGCCAGAATCCCCTGCTGCCCATGCACCGCTCCGAGATGGAGGAACTGGCCCTCCTTGCCGGTTCGACGGCCGCCATTCTGGCACGGCGGGTGTGCGGTTTCAGATGTGGGCCCGCCGGGGATGCCCTGACATCAAAGAGGGCGGCACCTGGCCGCCCTTTCGGTTCGATGACGCGGAATTACCGGATCAGCCGAGCAGGTGCTGGACCGCCGCGCGCTCCTCGCGCAATTCCTTGTCGGTCGTATCCATGCGTGCGCGGGAAAACGCGTTGATTTCCAGATCCTGCACGATCGCGTACTTGCCGTTCTTCACGGTGACCGGATGGCCGTAGATCACGCCTGGCTTGATGCCGTAGGAACCATCGGATGGAATGCCCATCGATACCCAGTCACCCTCCGCGGTGCCATGCGCCCAAGTATGCATATGGTCGATCGCGGCGGCGGCGGCGGATGCGGCCGACGATGCACCGCGCGCCTTGATGATCGCGGCGCCGCGCTGTTGCACGGTCGGGATGAATTCCTTCTCGTACCAGACCTGATCGACCAGCGACAGCGCCGGCTTGCCCTTGACTGTCGCATGATGGACATCCGGGTACTGCGTGGACGAGTGATTGCCCCAGATGATCATGCGCGCCACGTCGGTGTTGTGTGCGCCGACCTTGGCAGCGAGCTGAGCCTTGGAGCGATTGTGGTCGAGCCGCACCATCGCGGTGAAGCACTTCGGATCGAGGTCCGGCGCATTGGCCTGCGCGATCAGCGCGTTGGTGTTGGCCGGATTGCCGACTACCAGTACCTTGACGTCACGTTTGGCGTGCGCGTTGAGTGCCTTGCCCTGCGGGCCGAAGATCGCGCCGTTGGCCGACAGGAGATCCTTGCGTTCCATGCCTGCGCCGCGTGGCCGTGCACCCACCAGCATGGCGTAATCGACATCCTTGAACGCGACATTGGCGTCGTCGGTCGCGACCACCCCGACGAGCAGCGGAAACGCGCAATCGTCCAATTCCATCACCACGCCATGCAGCGCCGGAAGCGCGGGCGTGATTTCCAGCAGGTGAAGAATCACGGGCTGGTCCGGGCCAAGCATGTCGCCGGCGGCGATGCGGAACAGCAGGGCATAGCCGATCTGGCCGGCAGCGCCGGTGACTGCAACGCGAACAGGGGATTTCATTGATGCAACTCCATCAGTCGATAAAAAACCGGACTAGCCTCGATCCTCAGCTGAGGCACCCTCCATTTTCGTCATTCCGGGGCCGTCCGCGCGGTTTGCGGTTGGAACCCGAAATCCAGTCTCGACCCCGTCATCGGAGCGAAAAGCTGGATTCCGGGTGCATCGCCAAAGAGCCGGCGATGGCCCCGGAATGACGAACATGGCTTTGGACAAAACTGTAAATCGCGGCTGAGGTTTGAACCCGCCCAAGCAAGCAAATTGACGGAATGAATCAGCCGTGCGACCCACTCGGTGCGTTGCGGCCTTACGCGCTTGCGACGCTGACCCGCTCTACATTTTCTTCGCTCAATTCGGCAAAGAATTCGTGTATGCGATCCAGCCCCTTGCGCAATTGCGCCGGTGGGCAGGTGTAGGAAATCCGCAGGGAACGCGGCTCACCGAACGCCGAACCCGGCACGGTGGCGACGAATTTGTCTTCCAGCAGCGCCTTGCAGAAATCGACGTCGTTGGCAATCAGCTTTCCGTTGTGCGATTTGCCGAATGCGACCGAGATGTCGGGGAACGCGTAGAATGCACCCTGCGGGCGCGGGCACTTCACGCCGGGAATCGCCTCGAGTGCACCCACCACTTCGTCGCGGCGTTTGGAAAATTCCTCGCGCTTGGCGGTCGAAATGTCTTGCGGACCGGTCAGCGCCGCCACCGCGGCGGCGGTCACCACTTCGGGCAGGCAGGTGATGTGGTTGGAATTTAGGGTCACCAGCGCTTTCACGCCCGCTTCCGGGCCGGCCACGAAACCTACGCGCCAGCCAGGCATGCCGTAGGTCTTGGAAAGCGAATCCATGATGAATGTGCGCTCGCGCAATTCCGGCTTGAACTGCACGAAGTTGTGGTAGCCGATACCGTCGAATATCAGCCGGTTGTAAATGTCGTCGGCAATGATCCACGTGTCCGGATGCTTCACCAGCACTTCGGCCAGCGCCGCGATCTCTTCGGCCGTATACACCATGCCGGTCGGGTTGGACGGATTGTTGAACAGGAATACCTTGGGTTTGCTGGCCAGCACCTTGTCGAGCTGTGCCGGCGTCAGTTTGTAACGCTGTTCCGGCGGGCACGGCAGGATCGTCGCTTTCGCGCCGAGTATTTCGGCGATGTCCACGTAGGACGTCCAATATGGCGAGGAAAATACAATCTCGTCGCCTTCGTCGAGCAACGCTTCGCAGAGGTTGTAGAGCACCTGCTTGGCGCCGATCCCGACCGTGACATTGGCGCGCGTGTAGCCGTCAAGGCCACTCTGTTTGAAATGCGCGACGATTGCATCAAGCAGCTCCGGACTGCCGCGATTGGTGCCGTAGCCGCCGCTGTCGGCAGGCATCCATTCGCGCACGGCGGCATAGACGTGCTCACCGGGCAGGAAGTTCGGGACGCCGATCGAGAAGTTGACCACATCCTTGCCTTCGGCCTTCAATTGGCGGGCCGTATCGGCGATGATCATGATCGCACTGGGCTTGGCGCGGCCGGTGCGTGCGGCGAGCTTCAACATGGGGAATTCCTCGCGACAAGCTGCGAATCCAGCCTGTAATTCTAACACGTCGCGAACGATGCTCACCGCGGCCCATCTTTGTTGCACGACGCGGCGCCGGTACTGCTAGGCTTGCGCACGGATTGCCTTAAACGGCAATCCGCAACAGATGTCCGACGTATCCATTCGAGCGGGGGTGTGAACATGCACTGGCTTTGGGTGATCATCATCGGCCTCATCATCGGCATCCTCGCGAAGCTGTTCGATCGCGATCACGCACCGGCTGGCTTCATCCTCACCATCGTCATCGGCATCGTGGGGTCTGTCATCGCCACGTGGGTCGGCGAGCATCTGGGCTGGTGGGGCCCGACCGGCATCATTCACTTCGTCGCTTCGGTGATCGGCGCGGTCATCCTGCTGGCGATCTACACAGCCTTGAAGCGCAAGGGCGGCGGCGTCGGCAGCAGCGCCTGACGAACGCATCCCGTGAACGCGACGGGCGGCCCGTGGCCGCCCGTTGTTCATGCAGAAGCAAGGAAATCAGCGCGCGTCGAGCGTCGCATTCCAGCGTCCGAGGCGATCGGCATGCGCGGCCAGCAATGGCGCGGCATCGCCCTCGATCATCACCTTTTCGATCTTGTCGCCCTGCTTGATCGCATTGACGACCTTCTGGTCGTCGGCTGCCATGACTTCGCCGAAGATGGTGTGCTTGCCGTCCAGCCACGGGGTCGGCACGTGGGTGATGAAGAACTGGCTGCCGTTGGTGCCGGGGCCGGCGTTGGCCATTGACAATTTGCCCGGCTGGTCATGCTTGAGGTCGGGCCGGCATTCGTCCTCGAACTTGTAGCCCGGACCGCCGGTGCCAGTGCCGTTCGGGCAACCACCCTGGACCATGAAATCCGCGATGACGCGATGGAAGTTCAGGCCATCGTAGTACCCGCGCTGCGCGAGATTCACGAAATTGGCAACGGTCAGCGGCGCCTTGTCGTCGAACAGGCGAACGTGGATCGGACCCTGCGAGGTCCGGAAGGTGGCGGTGAGGCTCATGTCGGTTCCTGTTGCGTGCGCCGGAGCGGCGCCGGACCGACTAGGATAACGCGTCGCCGCCTCCGCAAATCGGGATTCGTGCACGGAACCCCCGGGTCAGCCTGCGCCTCGGCCTGAGCGATCATGGCGAAAGGGAGGGCGACGGCACGCCGGGAACGGCCCTACAGCGGGTGCGGTTCAGATTGCTGTACCGGAATCCGGTAGAATAGGCCAATCTCCCCTGTTTCCCGCGTCGCGGTCGGACGACCGTGACGTTACCCGTGTGCCCCCATGTCTACCCAGAAGCTCCGCAACATCGCAATCGTCGCGCACGTCGACCACGGCAAGACCACGCTGGTGGACCAGTTGCTGAAGCAGTCTGGCACCCTGTCGGACCGAGCCGTGGTGCCCGATCGCGTAATGGATTCGAACGATCTCGAGCGCGAGCGCGGCATCACGATCCTTTCCAAGAACACCGCGATCCGCTGGACCGATCCGCACGGCGAACTGTGGCGCATCAACATCGTCGATACGCCCGGACACGCTGATTTCGGTGGTGAAGTCGAACGCGTGTTGTCGATGGTCGATTCGGTGCTGATACTGGTCGATGCGATGGACGGCCCGATGCCGCAGACGCGCTTCGTGACCCAGAAGGCGTTCCAGATGGGTTTCAAGCCTATCGTGGTGATCAACAAGGTCGACCGCCCCGGTGCGCGCCCGGACTGGGTCGTCAATCAGACCTTCGACCTGTTCGACCGGTTGGGTGCGAACGAGGAACAGCTCGATTTCACGGTGGTGTACGCCTCCGCGCTGCACGGTTACGCAGGGCTCGATCCCGATGTCCGCTCGGGCGACATGACGCCGCTGTTCCAGGCCATCATCGAACACGTCCAGGCACCCGCCGTCGATCCCGATGGCCCATTCCAGATGCGGGTGTCGTCGCTCGACTATTCCAGCTATGTCGGCGTGATCGGCGTGGGCCGCATCCAGCGCGGCAGCGTGCACACCAACATGCCGGTCGTGATAGTTGATCACGCAGGCAAGAAGCGGAACGGCAAGGTGTTGCAGGTCATGGGCTTCATGGGCCTCGAGCGCCGCGAAGTGCCGAACGCGCAGGCCGGAGACATCATCGCGATCTCCGGCATCGAGAACTTGAGCATTTCCGACACCCTCTGCGACCCGTCCGCGGTCGAGGCATTGCCCGCGCTGACGGTGGACGAACCGACCATCAGCATGACCTTCCAGGTCAACAATTCGCCGTTCGCCGGCAGCAAGGATCTTTCCGGTGGCAAGTTCCTGACCAGCCGCCAGATTCGTGAACGGCTGACACGCGAAACCCTGCACAACGTCGCGCTGCGCGCCGAGGAAACGGCCGATCCGGACAAATTCAAAGTGTCGGGACGGGGCGAATTGCACCTTTCGATCCTGATCGAGACCATGCGCCGCGAAGGTTACGAACTCGCCGTGTCGCGTCCGGAAGTGATCGTGCGCGAGATCGACGGCGTCCTGCAGGAGCCTTGGGAGCAACTGGTCGTCGATCTGGAAGAGCCTTATCAGGGCGGCGTGATGGAAAAGCTCGGCACCCGACGCGGGCAATTGAAGAACATGGAGCCCGATGGCAAGGGCCGCGTGCGGCTCGAATACATGATTCCAGCGCGTGGATTGATCGGCTTCCAGACCGAGTTTCGCACTCTCACGGCCGGCACCGGCCTGATGTTCCATGTCTTCGACCACTATGGCCCGAAGTCCGAAGGCGTGATCGGCAAGCGCGCCAATGGCGTGATGATCTCCAACGGCACCGGGCCCGCGCCGGCGTATGCGCTGTGGGGCCTGCAGGATCGCGGCCGCATGCTGATTGACGCCGGCGCGCAGATCTACGAGGGCCAGTTGGTCGGCATCCACGCCAAGGACAACGACCTCACAGTCAATGCGCTGCGGGGCAAACAGCTCACCAATGTCCGCGCCTCCGGCAAGGACGATGCGCTGACGCTGACGCCGTACGTGAAACTGTCGCTGGAACAGGCGCTGGAATTCATCGACGACGATGAACTGGTCGAGGTGACGCCGAAAGAGATCCGGCTGCGCAAGCGGCACCTCACCGAAATCGACCGCAAGCGCGCATCGCGACAAGCGGCGTAACGAACAACGGCACCTTTGGGTGCCGTTTTTTTCGTCGCAGAAATTTCGTTGACGCGTCAACGGCGCCGACATCATTCCTCGGAGACGACGTCGCTCCGGTCGCGGCAGGTCATCGGCAGATACCTCGCCTGGATGTCCGGGCTGCCGCAACGCCAATGCATCGCGTCGCGGCTGCCATAGGGCTGGAACACCAGGTGGTCGCCCGCGACCGCGCGGTTGGCGCGGCCGCCGAACGTCACGATCACGCTGCCATTCTGTACCTGCACGCTGCTCACGTACTGGCCCGTCAACGTATCCGGGTCGGCGAGCCCTGCTTGCGCATTGTCGACGGGAAGTGACCCGCGCGTGCCCAGGTATTCGCCCACCGCGACCTTGGCGCTGCCGGACAACACCACGCCTTCCGCGACCTCCGTGCGGATCAGGTAAGTCTGATAGGCGGGAATCGCGATGGCCGCGAGAATCGCGACCACTGGCACGACCGTGAAGAAAAGGCCGCCGACCACGATCAGGCCGATGGCCCACCCCGGCATCGGCGCGCCAACCTGCGCGGTGTTGCCATCCAGGTCGCCGCGTTCGAATGCCGCGAGACCATCCTTGCGCGCAACACAGCAGCTCGCCATCAGGTCGTGCAATGCCTGCTTGCGCGCGGTCCAGCCGGCCATCATGAAACCGATGTCGAAAATGAAACTGGAGAGGATCTTGCCGAAGTAGCGGCCGGTGGCCTGGCCGAAACCGACGCGCCGTCCGTAC
>JBOHYR010000137.1:0-11084 GCA_050737995.1 Rhodanobacteraceae bacterium | reverse complement strand
ACCGCCCAAGCATCCGTCACACCGGAGCTGCGCAGCGTCGGTGGGCAAGGCTTCGCGCTTGCACAAGAAGACGCAACGACCTCGATACAGATGGTTGCGCCCGGTGTGTTGCACGTGCATTACGTGCCGCAGGGTCGTGCAACGTCACCGGACCCTGTGATCGATCCGCATCCCTTGCCGATGCCGGTGTTCACACCGCAGGTGTCGCACCACGGCGACACGGTCGTGCTGCGTTCGGCGCGGATGACCGTCACTTGGGATGGCCTGTTGGGACGGTTGAGCGTCACCGATGCCCAAGGCCATCCGTTGCTTGAGCAGACTGATCTTGAAGCTTTGGCGAAGGGACGCATCGTCCTGCGGCACGCCTCCGGCGATGCCTTGTACGGCATCGGCGGTTTTACGGCCAACAAAAGCGTTGCGGCTGGTTTGCTGCGCGCGGCGACACAAGTGGCCAAGGCTGGCAAGCAGGGTCACCCCGGCGCGCCATTTGTATGGAGCACCACCGGCTACGGTTTGCTGGTGGACTGCGGCGGGGCCACGTTCGATCTTGCCGACGGCCGCATCACGGTCGGCCAATACAATCGCCCCGATGCGGACTACTACATTCTGGCCGGAACGCCCCCGGAGCTGTTCGGCGAATTGGCAAAGATCAGCGGTCCTGCGCCACTGTTTCCCAAGTGGGCGACCGGCTTCACCAACAGCCAGTGGGGCATCGACGAAAAGGAATTGCTGGATATCGTCAAGACCTACCGCACCAAACATATCCCACTCGACAACTTCACCCTCGACTTCGACTGGAAGGCCTGGGGGGAGGACGACTACGGCGAGTTCCGCTGGAACCCGAAGAAGTTCCCGGATGGACCCGGCGGCAAGCTTGCGCGCATGCTCGGCACGGAAGGCGTGCACCTCACCGGAATCATGAAGCCGCGCATCCATGTGAACACCGTCGAGGGTCGTTACGCCACCGCGCACGATCTGTGGATTCCCGGCGAAAAAGCATTCAAGGATTATTTCTCGCACAAGCTCGTGAAACGTCTGGATTTCGACAAACCCGAAACCCGGCGCTGGTTCGGCCATCTCGCCATGAAGTATGCCTTCGACGAGGGCATCGCCGGTTGGTGGAACGACGAAGCCGACGAGGTCGGTTCCGATACCCAGTTCCTGAACATGGAGCGCTCTCTGTACGACGCACAGCGCGCGGGCAGCGACGCGCGCGTGTGGTCGATCAACCGCAACTTCTGGCTCGGTGCTCAGCGCTACGCCTATGGCCTGTGGTCGGGCGACATCGATACCGGTTTCAAAAACATGGCCGACCAGCGTGCGCGCATGTTGAGTGCGATCGATGTGGGCGAGATGCTGTGGGGCATGGATGGCGGAGGCTTCAACGGTCATCCTTCGAACGAAAACTATGCGCGCTGGATCGAGTTCGGCGCATTCACACCGATCTTCCGCGTGCACGGCACCTTCGGCGAAAAACGCCAGCCTTGGCGTTACGGCCCGGTGGCCGAGGCCGCGGCCACCCACGCGATCCGGCTGCGCTACGAGCTGATTCCGTACATCTACGCCTACCAGCATCAAGCCCACGCCCACGGTGTCGGGCTGGTGCGGCCGCTCATCTTCGACTGGCCGCATGATTCGCATGTGCGCAACGATGTCGACGCGTGGCTGTTCGGTCAGTGGCTGCTGGTTTCGCCAGTGGTCGAGCAGGGCCAGACCATGAAGCACATCTATTTGCCCGCGGGAAGGTGGATCGATTGGTTCACCGGCAAGGCTTATGCGGGCGGCCAGATCGTCGACTACCCGGTCGATGCGAAAACCTGGCGCGACATTCCGTTGTTCATCCGCGGCGGCGCGATCATCCCGATCCAGCCGGTGATGGATTACGTGGGCCAGCACCCGGTAAGGACCGTGACGGTGGAGGTGTTTCCAGCCGCGCATGCCACCCACTTCGATTACTACGACGACAACGGCGAGACCTGGGCCTACGAACATGGCGCGTATTTCCTGCAACGGCTGATCGCCCGACGCAACGGCCGGGAAGTGAGCTTCCGGACGGACGCGCCGACAGGCAGCTATCGACCGGCGCTGCGCGATTACCTGATCCGGATACACGGCATCACGGCGGGTTCGGTGAGGGCGAAGGGCGCAGCGCTCAAGCATTACGCGACACCCGCAGCACTGTCAGCGGCGCAGGGGCAGGGCTGGGCAACCGGGCATGACCGCTACGGCGTGGTTACCGTGCTCAAGCTCGACGCCGGTGGCGTGCGCGACGTGACCTTGCGTGGGGCCGCAGCAAATTGACGGCCGACGGGCCGGCATCGGTTTCTCCGGCAGATCGGCGCGTCGGCTTTCGCGCTGGACGCACGCGCCGCAATGAGCCAGACTCGATGCGGGAATGTAAGCGTTTCCATCAGTTTGGCGGCTGGGAATTTGCGATGAAGATTCCGAAGGGTTTTCGACGTTTTGCAGTTTGCCTCTTCGCGCTTGCGCTATTTGCGGCAAGCAGTCTGGTAATGGCGGTGCCGGCACCGTCGCAGGCAACCGTGCACCTGCAACTGGACGCCAAGGCGAGCGGTACACCGTTTCCGCATTTCTGGGAGCAGATGTTCGGGTCCGGTCGCGCCGTGCTGTCGCTGCGCGACGACTATCGCAAGGACCTCGCGGCGGTGCATCAAGCCACGGGTTTCCAGTTCGTGCGCTTTCACGGCATCTTCGATCGCGACGTGGGGTTGGTGCAGCGCGACGGGAACGGCAAAATCAACTACAACTTTTCCTACGTCGACCAGATTTACGATGGCCTGCTTGCGAGCGGCATCAAGCCGTTCGTGGAGTTGAGCTTCATGCCGGAAGCCTTGAGTTCGGATCCGTCCAGGCACCACACATTCTGGTATCACCCCAACGTAATGCCGCCGAAGGATTACGCCGAATGGGACGCGATGATCCGGGCGTTCGCCGAACATCTGGTCAAACGCTATGGCATCGACGAGGTCGCGCGCTGGTACTTCGAGGTCTGGAACGAGCCCAACATCGACTTCTGGGGCGGTGAGCCCAAGCAGGCGACCTATTTCGCGTTGTACGACCACACGGCGCGCGCGCTCAAGTCGGTGAGTCCGCGATTGCGCGTGGGCGGTCCCGCCACCGCACAAGCCGCGTGGGTGCCGGCGTTCCTCGCGCACGTGCACAAGGCGCATGTGCCGGTGGACTTCGTCAGTAGCCATGTGTACGGCGACGACACCGCCGAAAACGTGTTTCACAAGAACGAGCACATTTCGCGCAAGGACATGGTGTGCCGTGCGGTGGCCAAGGTGCACGACGAGATCCTGGCCTCGCCTTATCCGAAGCTGCCGCTGGTCTTCAGCGAATACAACGCGTCGTACGCCAACCTGCCCAATGTGACCGACACGGTGTTCATGGGTCCGTGGATCGCCAATACCATCCGCGCCTGCGCGGGCAAAGTGTCGATGATGAGTTACTGGGCCTTTTCCGACGTTTTCGAGGAACAGGGCGTGGTGCACACCCCGTTTTACGGCGGTTTCGGTTTGATCGCAGAGGATCGCATCGACAAGCCTTCGTTCAACGCATTCGCGATGTTGCACCGACTGGGTCATACGCGATTGCCGCTGGCTTCCGACAGCGCGCTGGCGACGCGCCGCAGCGACGGCACGGTCGTATTGGCGTTGTGGAACTATGCGCCGCCGGTCGGCCGCGATGTCACCTATACCCCCGGCGCGCCCCAAGGCGCAATGAAGCACTTCGAACTCAAGATCGACCATCTCGCTTCAGATGCCACGGCGACCGTATGGCGTCTGGATGCCACGCATGGGAACGTGATCGCCACCTTCGACAAGATGGGCCGGCCACCTTTCCCGAGCCGTACGCAAATCGCGCAGCTGCGCGCGGCCGGCCAGCTTCCGGACGCGCAGCAAATGGCCGTGCACGACGGCCGTCTCGCCCTCGACGTGCCGCCGCAGGGTTTGGTGGTGGTGAAGGTGCAGCCGGGAAGCGATACGCAATCGCCATGATGGCGAACCCGACATGATTCCGGGCCTTTTGCTGGCCGCTGCGGCGGCCGCCGCGCAGGTTGTTCCCACTTGGCATGCGAGTCTCGAATGGCGCGGGCAGACCGCATCGATGGTCGCCCGCGGCGCTGATGGCTACCTGTTGAAAGGCCCGTTCGGCGAGAGGACGATCCCCGTTGCCGCCGCAACCGCGCAGACGGCGAGCCCGTTGTTCGATGGCTTGTTCGCGATGGCTCAGGAAGAATTGGGAGAAGATTCGGTGTCGGCGATCCGCGATCCGGCCTACGACCACGGCAAGCCGATCGCCTGCCGCTGCTTTGTCACGGGCGTGAAGTGGCCGTATGTGTGGACGCGCGATGTTTCGTATTCGATCGACCTTGGCCTGTGGCGATACGATCCGGACCGCGCCAGGGAGTCGCTCCAGTTCAAGTTGTCCGGCGTGCGCGCGAACGATGTGCCGCAGGGCCTGTACCCGATGCAGGACACCGGGTCTGGGGGCAGCTGGCCGATCAGCACCGACAGGGTTGTGTGGTTCCTGGGCGCCCGCCATATGCTCGACGTCAAGGCATTTGCGGACAAAACCTGGCCCGCACTCAACGACACGCTGGCTCAGGACCGCCAATACGCCTTCGATGCGCATCTGGGCCTGTATCGCGGCGAGACATCCTTTCTGGATTGGCGCGAGCAGACCTACCCGGAATGGACCGCCGACAACGTGGTATTCATCGCGCAATCATTTGCGCTGTCCACCAACGTCCTGCACTACGACGCACTGAGACTGGCAGCGCACATGGCCGCGCAGCGCGGTGATCCACGCGCGGCAAAGTACGGCGCGCAGGCGGCTGCGCTGAAGGCGGCAATCAACAAGCATTTCTGGCGCGCCGATCTCGGCATGTACATGAGTTACATAGGCGGCGACGGCATGCCGGTGGAGGCCTACGACCTGCTTGGCATTTCGCTCGCGATCACCAGTGGCGTTGCCGACGATGCGCGGGCGCGCTCGTCGCTGGCGCATTATCCGATGTGGCCGGCGGGCAGCCCGGTGATCTGGCCAGAACGCGCCGACCAGCCGATCTACCACAACCGCGCGATCTGGCCATTCGTCAGCGCCTACGCGTTGCGCGCTGCGCGCGCGCTGGACGATCCCGCACTGATCGAACTCGAAATCAGGTCGCTGATGCGTGGTCCAGCGCTGGCGGGCTCGAACATGGAAAATTACGCGATGCTGACCCAGGCCACGCACGTGGACGACGGCAAGTTCAGTGGTCCGGTCGTGGATTCGCCGCGCCAGTTGTGGTCGGTCGCGGGGTATCTGGACATGGTGACCGAGGGCGTGTTCGGCCTCAACGGCGCCGGCCAAATCGAGCCGAAGCTGCCCGTCGCGCTGGTGCCGACGCTGTTCGGCGACCGCACACAGATCACGCTGGACCTGTCGCACCGGCGCATTACGCTGCAACGCCCGCGGCGGCTGGATGGCAACCTGCTGGTTGCAAACAGCGTAACGCGCAACGGCACGGACACCCTTGTCACGTTGAAGGCCATCGAAGTTCCCCCCGTGCCGCTGCACACCGGCACGCGGATGTATGCACCTGCGACACCGGCCGCCGCGCCCGTGGTGAAGAAGGATGGCGACAAGTGGCGGGCGCACGCCGGCGGCGATCATGACGTGCTGTACGTCGACGGCAAGCGCTACGGCTCGGTCGGTGAGGCGTGGGCGCTGCCATGGTCGTCCGCGCGCCGTTGTTTCCGTGTCACTCACATCGGCGGCCACGGGATCGAATCGCTGCCAAGCAAGGCAACCTACGTAGGCGACGACGCAAGCGTCGCGGGAACGTGGCCACGTAAATGGACCGCGCCCGCCAGCGGCCGTTACAAGGTGGCGCTGGACTATCGCAACGGCCATGGCCCGATCAATACGGGTATCACGGCCGCGGTGAAACGGCTGACGGTCGATTGCGCCGGCAGTCCGAAACAAACCATCCCGATCGTGATGCCGCAAAGCAAGGGCGTGCAGCTTTCCACCACCGGCACGTTCCAGGCCACGGCGGGGGCACGTTGCACTTTCGCGTTGCGGCAGGGCTTCAACATGAGCGACCTTGCACACTCCGTGCACTACACCGGCGGCGAGGGCGGTGCGGGTGGACCGCTGAACGAGGCGAAGATCGACGCGTTGCACATCGCCCGGCAGCCCGCGGGGGTGCCGGCAGAATGAGCCGCAAACCCGCGCTGTCGTTCTGGCAGATCTGGAACATGTGCTTCGGGTTCCTCGGCATCCAGTTCGGTTTCGCGCTTCAGAACGCCAACGTCAGCCGGATCTTCCAGACCCTCGGTGCGAGTGTCGACGCGATCCCCGCGTTGTGGATTGCCGCGCCGCTCACCGGCCTCATCGTGCAGCCGTTGATCGGCCACTGGTCGGACCGCACATGGGGGCGGCTCGGCAGGCGCCGGCCGTACTTCCTGATCGGCGCGGTGCTGGCGACGCTGGCGCTGCTGGTGATGCCGAACGCGCCGCTGCTGTGGGTCGCGGCCGGGCTGCTATGGATCATGGACGCATCGTTCAACGTTGCGATGGAACCCTTCCGTGCTTTCGTCGGCGACCAGTTGCCGACGCGGCAGCGCGCGCGTGGTTACGCGATGCAGAGTTTCTTCATCGGCGTGGGCGCGGTTGTGGCGTCGCTGCTGCCATGGTTGCTGGCGCACGTCGGGGTGCCGAACACAGCACCGGAGGGCGCGATTCCCGACACCGTGAAATATGCGTTCTACGCGGGCGGTGCGGTGTTGCTGGGGTCGGTGCTGTGGACCATTTGCACGACTCGCGAATATCCCCCCGCAGCCTTGCTGGCGTTCGACGACAGTGCGGACACGTTGCCGACGGGCAACGTGGGCCGGGCGTGGCGTCCAGGCGCCGTGCTGGGCTTGCTCGGCGTGCTGTTGCTGGTCCTGATCGTGCGCTTTTCGCTGGCGCGCGACCTGTACCTGCTGGCCGGGATGCTGATTGCCGCCGGATTGCTGTTCGTGTGGCTGGCTCGCACGCGCCGTGGGGGCACGCTGCGTCAGATCATGGGCGATCTGTACAAGATGCCCGTAGTGATGCGTCGGCTGGCGTGGGTGCAGTTCTTTTCGTGGTTCGCGTTGTTCGCGATGTGGATCTACACCACGCCGGTGGTGACGGCGGTGCAGTTCGGTGCCACCGACCCGCACTCGGCCGCCTACAACGCGGGCGCCAACTGGGTCGGTGTGCTGTTCGCGGCCTATAACGGTTTCGCTGCGCTGGCCGCGATCATCATTCCGTGGATGGCTCGTACGTGGGGATTGCGCGTGAGCCACCTCGTCAACGTCACGCTGGGTGGCGCGGGGCTGATTTCGTTCGCGCTGATCCGTGATCCGCACTGGTTGCTGCTGTCGATGCTGGGCGTGGGCTTCGCCTGGGCCTCGATCCTGTCGCTTCCCTACGCGCTGCTTTCGGACAACCTGCCAGCGGCGAAAATGGGCGTGTACATGGGCATCTTCAATTTCTTCATCGTGATCCCGCAACTGCTGGCCGCCAGTGTGCTGGGCGTGCTGCTGAAATGGTTCTTCCACGACCGACCGGTATACGCGTTGGTGCTCAGTGGCATCAGCCTGTTCATCGCCGGCCTGTGCGTATTGCGCGTGCGCGAACCCGACGCGGTGGCTCACCTGCATTCGGCAACGGCAGGGGCATCGCCGGACCGGTAGACGCGTATCGCCGGTACTCGCGTCGTGCGCGGGGTGGTGGGCAGTACAGGGATCGAACCTGTGACCACCGCCATGTCAAGGCGGTGCTCTACCGCTGAGCTAACTGCCCGCTTCAATCCATGACCCGTCGTGCGCAGCTGCAATCATCACCCACCGCGCCGCCTTGTGGATAGTGGCAACCGATGAGGGCGCACGGAACCCAATACGCGGGTTGCGCACTATAGCGTGATCCGCGGTGGCACTCAATGCGCCATGACACGACGTGATCTTCACCCTGCGCTTATGATGCTCACGCGCACGCGACTTGCGCCTAAGGAGTGGTGTGAGGAACGCGGCGGCATCGTGCAGGATGCGGGACCTACACCAGATCAGCCACCCATCAGCACACCAGCTGTGGACCGACCATCGAGGAGAGCACTACATGTCCCACGCGCAAGTTCGTGAGCCGTTTTCCGAAGCGTGGCCGGCAATGGCAAGAACCGCGTTGCGGGTTGCATTCGGTCTGATCTGGGTGGCCAATGCCGCTTTTACTTGGACTTCTGGATTTGCTGTCCATTACGTCGGCTATCTGCACAATGCCGCGCAGGGCCAGCCCGCATGGTCGGCATGGTGGTTCAACGCGTGGATTGCGCTCGTCACGCCGCACGCCGACCTGTTCGTGTGGCTCACGCGCATCATCGAAACCGCGCTGGCCTTGGCGTTGGTATTGGGTTTCGCGCGCAAGACAGTGTACGTGTTGGGCGCGTTGTTCAGCCTGCTGGTCTGGAGCACGGCCGAAGGCTTCGGAGGCCCGTACACGGTAGGCGCCACCAACATGGGGTCCGGCATCGTCTATGTGCTGGTGTTCATTGCGTTGATCGTGATCAACAGTCGTTCGGGCCCCAGCCCCTACAGCGTCGACTACTACATCGAGCGGGTCTGGCCCGGTTGGCGTCATGTCTCCGAATGGCGCACCGAGGCGCTGTCGGCGAATGTGCATCCGGTGTCATGGCGCGTGCAGGGGGCGGCACTGTTCGGTATCGCGGTGCTGGTGTTCTTCCTGGTCGCGGGTTTGCACAGCAGCCTGCACGTGCGCCCCGCGACGCCCACTGCTGCCGCGGCTGCGGTGTCGCCGTTGTCGCTGGCTTCCAGCGAACCGATCGCAAAGCCGCGGGATGCGCGCCTGCCTCCACTCACGCCCGGGCCGAGCGTGAACGTCAATCTTGTCGTCACCGATGACAAGGTCGAAATCGCGAGCGGCGTGTACTACCAGGCGTGGACCTACAACGGTACGGTGCCTGGCCCCATCATCCACGTGCGTCAAGGCCAGACCGTCAACGTGACGCTGACCAATCATGGCACGATGAAGCACTCGATCGACTTCCACGCCGCGCAGGTTGCGCCCAATCGGGATTTCGTGGACATAGACCCCGGCAAGTCGCTGCATTTCTCATTCGTGGCGGACATACCCGGCGCTTTCATCTACCACTGCGAAACCATGCCGATCCTGCTGCACATGGCCAATGGCATGTATGGCGCGTTGATCGTTTCCCCCAAGACGCCATTGCCGCCTGCCGCCGAGAGCTATGTGATCGTGCAGAGCGAGTGGTACACGCAGCAGATATCCGGCCAGCTCATGGGGCCCGATTATCAGAAGATGACCGAAGAGCGGCCGGACGAGGTGGTTTTCAACGGCGCGGCGTCCCAGTACGTGGACCATCCGCTGCCCGTCAAGGCGGGCGAGCGGGTGCGGATCTATCTGGTCGATGCCGGTCCGAATCTGTGGACTTCGTTTCATGTGATCGGGTCGGTCTTCGACAAGGTCTATCCCGGCGGGGATTCTGCCCAGGCCTTGAACGATGTTTCCGCCTACTCCGTAGGACCCGGCCAGGGTGCAATATTCGACCTCGTGATCCCGCACGTCGGCAAATACGCGTTTGTGGATCATGATTTCGCTCACTTGATGATTGGTGCCCATGGGGTCCTCGACGTCACGGCGACCGGCGCCCCGTCGCCCCAGACGCCGGCGACCACAGCGACATCGCCTGCACCCGTGGCCGCGCTGCCGAGTGCGAAGACTGCCGAGGTGGCCCCGGCCGGCCCGTACAAGTTCGATCCGGCCCACGGCGCTTCGCTGTACGCCACCAATTGTTCTGCCTGCCATCAGCCGACGGGCACCGGGCTTCCGGGTGCGTTCCCTCCACTCAAGGACAACCCGGTCGTGAATGACCCGGATCCCACCAAGCAGATCAAGACGATTCTGCAGGGTCTGCACGGCGAGAACGTCATGGGCTCGGCCTACCCAAGCGCGATGCCGCCGTTCGCAGGCACGCTCAACGATGCGGAGATCGCCGACATCATCAACCACGAGCGTTCATCGTGGGGCAATCACGGCAAGCCGGTTACGGCCGATGAGGTGAAGGCCGCGCGTGCAAAGGGGCCCGGCAAGTAACGGTTGGGCTGCGGGAGACACGCGGATGTTTCCCGCAGTTCCCACGTTTTTGCGTTGACGTGGAGTCGGGCCTGCACTAACTTTGCAGCCATACTGAAAGGGTGGTCTGCGGAAACGCCGACCGAGCGTGCGACATGGAAACTACGATCTTCTAGTCCGATCCACGCGTGGCTTCGCAAGGGCGCCTCGCGCGTCTTTTTTTATGCCTGCAGTTCGGGTTGCCGTAACTTTGTAAATCGTCATTCCGGGGCCGCCGCAGCTTCATCGCGGCGGAACCCGGAACCCAATGACTTTCGATGCAAAAACAAAGTCGCTGGGTTCCGGATCGCTGCTTCGCAGCGTCCGGAATGACGATGAGGTTGTTACGCTTTCCGGTTCCAGTTGCGGTTTCGTTCCGGTTTTCGATTCTCGATTTTCGATCCAGTCCTTTTGACCCATGATCACGATCACGCTTCCCGACAAGAGCACCAAATCCTTCGACGCGCCGCCCAGTGTGCTCGATGTGGCCGCGTCGATCGGCCCCGGCCTGGCCAAGGCCGCGCTGGCCGGCAAGGTCGACGGCAAGCTCGTGGACCTCTCGCGTACGATCGATCACGACTCCAAGGTCGAAATCGTTACCGAAAAATCGCCCGAGGCGCTGGAAGTCATCCGTCATTCCACAGCGCACCTGCTGGCGCAGGCGGTGCAGAGACTCTATCCGGGAACCCAGGTCACGATCGGACCGGTCATCGAGGACGGTTTCTATTACGACTTCGCACGTGACGAGCCGTTCAAGCCCGACGACCTACCAGCGATCGAAGCCGAGATGCACAAGATCGCGAAGGAATCCCTGCCGCTCTCGCGCAGCGTGAAGTCGCGCGACGACGCGGTGCGGTTCTTCCGTGGCATCGGCGAGGACTACAAGGCCGAGATCATCG
>JBOHYR010000136.1:0-14297 GCA_050737995.1 Rhodanobacteraceae bacterium | reverse complement strand
ACGATCCTGGTGCGGTGGATACGGAACGACAGCCTGCATCCATCCCTGCAAGTCGCTTCTGCCACAATGCGTGCATGAATCTCCTCGCCATCGAAACCGCTACGGAATCCTGTTCGGTCGCGCTGCTGCACGGCGATGCGCTGATCGACCGCAGCGAAATGGCGCCACGTCGACATGCCGAACTCGTGTTGCCGATGGCGGAAGCGTTGCTGTCGGAAGCCGGCGTCACGCGCAAACAACTGGACGCAATCGCGGTCGGGCGCGGCCCCGGTGCATTCACCGGTGTGCGACTCGCGATCTCGGTGGCGCAAGGCTTGGCGCTGGCGCTGGATATTCCCGTGGTGCCGGTGTCGTCGCTGGCTGCGCTGGCGATGCAGGCGCCAGGTAACGGCGCCCACACGCTTGCGGTGATCGATGCTCGCCGCTCGGAAATCTATGCCGGCGCGTTTCGGTTCGACGCGAACGGGTTGGTCGAACCGATCGACGAGGAATGCGTAATCGCCGCGCACGAATTGTCTCTCCCGGAAGCCCCGGCGTGGAACGTGCTCGGCAGTGGCTGGAATGCTTACGGCGCTGCAATTCGCGAACGTCTGCCCGATGTGCCACGTTGGGCCGACGGCCATCGCTACCCGCAGGCCTTCGATGTCGCGCGCCTGGCAGCACCGCTGTTTGTTGCGGGCAAAGCAGTGGCGCCGGAACAGGCACTCCCGGTCTATCTGCGCGACAAGGTGGCGCTGACGCTGGAAGAACAGCACCAACAGCGGAGGGACGCAGGCAACCAGGTTGCAACTTGATTGCCTCCGTCCCTCGCCTCAGATCACGAACTTCACCAGAAACACGCCGATCCCCATCAGCCATCCCCACAGCAGCACGGCCAGCAACAACGGAGGCTCCTGTCGACCAGGTCCGTCGTGCCGGCGCAGGCCGGCATCCAGTGAAAGATGAATCCCGGCCTGCAGCCGGGATACCGAATTCGACTGGCCCCGACCTGCGCCGGGGTGACCGGAGATGGAATGGGTCGGATTGGCCCTTAGCCAGGCAAGACCATGTCGCGGATAGCCTTTGGCAGTGCCACAGACGCGCCTGTGGCGGGGTCCACCCAGACCATGACCACATTCCCGTCGGCATACACGCAGTCGGCGTTGTTGCACGCGACGATGCGGTTGCCGATCGTGAGCGAGGAATTGCCGATCCGCACGCAACTGAGTTCCACGTCGATTTCGCCGGGCCAGGTGATCGGTTTGCGGTAGTGAAGTTCGACCGCGGCCATCACGGGCATCGAGTGCTCGTTGAACCACTCGCCCGGAACGCTGCGCAGCCATTGCAGGCGCGATTCTTCGAGGTAAGTCAGGTAGGACGAATTGTTGACGTGGTTGAAGGCGTCGAGGTCGCGCCAGCGCACGTGCAGCGGGACGACAGCCAGCTGTCGAGGCGCGGTCTCTGCTTCCGGCTGCTGCCGTGACGCGGATTTCTGCTCCGCCGCTGGCGCGGCGACGTCTCGTGGTGCGGATCGCGTACGCTTGCGCGTCGTCTGTTTTTTTGTGGTTTTATTTTTGTCTGTCATGTTGGTAGATCAGTCCGTAACACAACCCGCGGAAGTCGAATCGGCCCGTACATGGCTGCAAAGACGCTCCAGCATACTCGTCATTCCGGGGCTATCGCTGGCTCCATCGGCGGTGACCCCGAATGACGAATAATTCTGCGGGAGGTTGCCTTGGTTTGCCTGCATTCTTGGCCGCTTCGCCTGCGCCTCACGCACGCTTGCGTTTCTTCTGCGGTTTCGCCGACGCATCGGGCAACACGTGCGCGAGGAACTGCCCGGTGTACGAGTGCCTGGTCATGGCGATGTCCTCGGGCGTGCCGGTGGCGATGATGCGGCCACCGCCGGCGCCACCTTCGGGGCCGAGGTCGACGATCCAGTCGGCGGTCTTGATCACGTCGAGGTTGTGTTCGATCACGATCACGGTGCTGCCGCCGTCGACCAGCCGGTGCAGCACGCGCAGCAACTGTTCGATGTCGTGGAAGTGCAGGCCGGTGGTCGGTTCGTCGAGGATGTACAAGGTGCTGCCGGTGTCGCGACGCGAGAGTTCCTTCGACAATTTCACGCGCTGCGCCTCGCCGCCGGATAACGTGGTCGCGCTCTGGCCGAGCTTGATGTAACCCAGCCCCACGTCGATCAGTGTCTCCAGTTTGCGCGCGATCTGCGGCACGTTGGCGAATACCTCGTGGGCCTGCTCGACGGTCATGTCGAGTACGTCGGCGATGGTGTAACCGCGATACAGGATCTCCAGCGTTTCGCGGTTGTAGCGCTTGCCGTGGCACACGTCGCAGGACACGTACATGTCCGGCAGAAAATGCATTTCGACCTTGATCAGGCCGTCGCCTTCGCAGGCCTCGCAACGTCCTCCCTTGACGTTGAAGCTGAAGCGCCCCGGCTTGTAACCGCGCGCGCGCGCCTCAGGCACCTGCGCGAACAGGTCGCGCAGCGGCGTGAACACGCCGGTGTAGGTCGCGGGGTTGCTGCGCGGCGTGCGCCCGATTGGAGACTGGTCGATGTCCAGCACCTTGTCGAACAGGTCCAGCTTTTCGATCGACTCATGCGGCGCCGGTTGCGCGGACGCGCCGTTCAATTCGACCGCGGCAATACCGAGCAGGGTATCGTTGACCAGCGTGGACTTGCCGGAACCCGAGACGCCGGTGATGCAGGTAAACAGACCGGCCGGGATTTCCAGATCCACGTGCTGCAGGTTATGGCCGTGCGCGCCTTTCAGTTTCAACACGCGTTCCGGATCGGGCTGGCGGCGGAGCTTCGGAACCTCGATGCTGCGCTTGCCGGATAGGTATTGTCCGGTCAGCGAACGCGGCGCCTTGAGGATGTCGGCGATGGTGCCTTGCGCGACCACTTCGCCACCGTGCACGCCCGCGCCCGGACCCATGTCGATGATGCGGTC
Source organism: Rhodanobacteraceae bacterium (assembly GCA_050737995.1). GTDB lineage: Bacteria > Pseudomonadota > Gammaproteobacteria > Xanthomonadales > Rhodanobacteraceae > 66-474. The sequence continues at coordinate 11,346 of JBOHYR010000136.1, read as the reverse complement.
GGCGGCTCGGATGGCTTCCTCGTCGTGTTCGACCACGATGACTGTGTTGCCGAGGTCGCGCAGCCTTGTAAGCGTACCCAACAGGCGCGCGTTGTCGCGCTGGTGCAGCCCGATCGAGGGTTCATCCAGCACGTACATCACACCGACCAGGCCCGCGCCGATTTGCGAAGCCAGACGGATGCGCTGTGCCTCGCCGCCCGAGAGCGAATCGGCCTTGCGGTCGAGCGTCAGATAGTCGAGGCCGACGTCGATGAGAAACCTCAGGCGTTCGCGGATTTCCTTGACGATGCGTTCCGCGATCTCTCCACGCCAGCCGGCGAGTTGCAGCCCATCGACGAAATCGCGCGCGTCGCTGATCGCCAGCGCCGACAGCGCCGGCAGGTTGCGTTCGCCCACGAACACGTTGCGCGCGGACAGGTTCAGGCGCTCGCCGTGGCATTCGGTGCAGGGGCGTTCGCTGATGAAGCGCGCGAGCTCCTCGCGCACCATGTTCGAATCGGTTTCGCGGTAGCGACGTTCGAGGTTGGGGATGATTCCCTCGAACCGATGCTTGCGGGTGACGGCACCGCCCGCGTGGCCGGGCGTGTAACGGAACGCGATGGCCTCGCCGCCCGAACCGTTCAGCACTGCATCTTGCGTGGCTTTGGGCAACTTGTTCCATGCCGTGTCGGGATCGAAGCCGTAATGCCGCGAAAGCGACTGGACCATCTGCCAGTAATACGGATTGCGCTTGTCCCAGCTTCGGATCGCGCCGGTCGCCAGCGACCGTTCCGGGTGAGCCACGACCCGCGCCGGATCGAAGAACTGGGTGACGCCCAAACCGTCGCAGGTGGGGCAGGCACCGACCGGCGAATTGAACGAGAACAGCCGCGGTTCCAGTTCCGGCAGCGAGTAGTCGCACTGCGGACAGGAGTAGCGCGACGAGAACAATTGTTCGGGCGCCTTGGCGTCGTCGAGGTCGACCAGGATTGCCAACCCCTCACCGAGCCTGAGCGCGGTTTCGAACGATTCGGCGAGGCGTTGTTTCAGGTCCCCGCGCGGGCGGAAACGGTCGATCACCGCCTCGATGGTGTGCTTGATGCGCAGGCCCAGCGGTGGCACCGCGTCGAGGTCGCAGACCGTGCCGTCCACACGGGCGCGCACGAAACCCTGCGCGCGCAACTGCTCGAACACCTGCACGTGCTCGCCTTTGCGCTCGCGGATCACCGGCGCCAGCAGCATGAAGCGCTTGTCCGCAGGCAACGCCAGCGTGGCATCTACCATCTGGCTGACCGTCTGCGCGGCCAGCGGCGTGCCGTGGTTCGGGCAGCGCGGCGTGCCGACCCGCGCATACAACAGGCGCAGGTACTCGTGGATTTCGGTGATGGTGCCTACGGTCGAGCGCGGGTTGTGCGAGGTGGATTTCTGCTCGATCGAGATCGCCGGCGACAGACCTTCGATGTGGTCGACATCGGGCTTTTCCATCATCGACAGGAACTGCCGCGCGTACGACGACAACGATTCGACGTAACGCCGCTGACCCTCCGCGTAGAGGGTGTCGAAGGCGAGCGAGGATTTCCCCGAACCCGACAGACCGGTGATCACGATCAACTGGTCGCGCGGCAGGTCGAGGTCGATGTCCTTCAGATTGTGGGTGCGGGCGCCGCGTATGCGGATGGTGTCCATGGGAAGGCGTGCGGCAAAGTCCGCTACTATAACGATCCGCTTTATGTTGGGTTCCGAGCCCCGATTTTCGACCCTTCGGTTACACATCCCCCCGCCGCTGTGCGCCGACCCCCTTTGTTTCGAAGGGGGTGGACAAGCCCCCCTTCCGCAGGAAGGGGGAATGAGGGGGGTGCGGCTTTTCGGCGAAGTCCGGTACGCGCTAGGCATTCCGTGACCAAGCTTGCCGTATTGGCCAGAAATCCCGTACAATCGCGGGTTCGAGTGCGCCAAAACGCGCCCGATCGACCCCAGAATAACTACAGAAGAGCCGAGATCATGTACGCAGTCATTCTTACCGGCGGTCGCCAGTACCGCGTGATGCAGGGCGAAGTTCTGCGTGTCGAAAAACTGGATGCCGAGCCTGATGCCGCTGTCACGTTCGACAACGTGCTGCTGGTCGGCGAGGGCGAAACCGTCACCGTCGGTGCGCCCAACGTTGCCGGCGCCAGCGTTACCGCCAAGGTGCGCGCCCACGGTCGCGCAGACAAGGTGCGCATCGTCAAATTCCGCCGCCGCAAGCACCATCGCAAGCAGATGGGCCACCGGCAGCACTACACCGAAATCGAAGTGACCGGCATCAGCGCCGGCGACAAGTAAGGAGAAGCTGCCATGGCACACAAAAAGGGCGTAGGTTCCTCGCGCAACGGCCGCGACTCCAATCCGAAATACCTCGGCGTCAAGCTGTACGGCGGCCAGGCCGTCGAAGCCGGCAACATCATCGTGCGCCAGCGCGGCACCCAGTTCCATCCGGGCGTCGGTGTCGGCCTCGGCCGCGACCACACGCTGTACGCGCTGGTCGATGGCAAGGTGCAGTTTTCCATCAAGGGTCCAAAAAGCCGACGCACGGTGAACGTGGTTACTGGCTGACCGCGAATCGCACGCGAATTGAAAGGCCCCGCCCTGTGCGGGGCTTTTCGTATCCTGATTTGCACTGATCTTCGGCCGACACGCTTGCTCTTGCTTGTCATTCCGGGGCCGCCCGCGCTGTTTGCGGTCGGAACCCGGAATCCAGCTTTTCGCGCCAAAGGAAGGGAACAGATCTGGATTCCGGGTTCCATCGACGATGAAGCCGGCGATGGCCCCGGAATGACAAACAAAAATACTGGATGGCTCGGGGAATGGAAGCTGAGGATTGGGGCCAATCGGGTTTCGTTTTGAAAATCGGGAACAAGGACCGGGGAACAGGGAGCCGGTTCGATCCCGTACCATTGCGCAGGCTTTCTCCGTTTCCTGTTCCCGTTCCCAGCCCATGAAATTCGTCGATGAAGCCATCATCAAGGTCCAGGCCGGCGACGGCGGGGATGGTTGCGCCAGCTTCCGGCGCGAGAAGTTCATCCCGTTTGGCGGCCCCAACGGTGGCGACGGTGGTGGCGGTGGCAGTGTCTGGCTGGTCGCCGACGAGGGGCTGAACACCCTGGTCGATTTCCGGCACCAGCGCAGCTTCAAGGCGCAGCGCGGCCAGAACGGCATGGGCAGCGACATGTACGGCCGCGGTGGCGAGGACACTACGATCCGGGTCCCGGTCGGCACGTCGGTGATCAACCTCGATACCGACGAACTGATTGGCGATCTGACCACGCACGGACACAAACTGCTGGTCGCGCGCGGCGGCAAGGGCGGCCTCGGCAACATCCACTTCAAGAGCTCCACCAACCGCGCGCCGCGACGGTTTACCCACGGAACGACGGGGGAGGCGCGCGAGCTGAAGCTGGAGCTGAAGGTGCTGGCCGACGTCGGGTTGCTCGGCTTTCCCAACGCCGGCAAGAGCACTTTCATCCGAGCGGTGTCGGCGGCGACGCCGCGGGTGGCCGATTACCCGTTCACCACCCTGCAGCCGCATCTTGGCGTGGTCAGCGTCGGGCCGTCGCAGGGTTTCGTGATCGCCGATATTCCCGGTCTGATCGAAGGCGCGGCCGAGGGCGCGGGGCTGGGGATCCAGTTCCTGAAGCACGTTTCGCGCACGCGCCTGCTGCTGCATCTGGTGGACGTGCTGCCCGTGGATGGCGCCGATCCCGTCAAGCAGGTGCGGATCATCGAAGGCGAGCTGCGTCGGCACGATCCGGAATTGCTTGAACGTCCGCGCTGGCTGCTGCTCAACAAGATCGACCTGTGGGCGCCTGACGAGCGCGAGGCCAAGGCTCGTGAAATCGTCGAACGGTTGGGATGGCAGCCGCCATGGTTCGCGATCTCGGCCGCCGAACGGCTGGGTACACGCGAAGTCTGTCAGGCCGCGCAGCGATTTTTTGATGAGCAGCAATCGCTGGCCGAGGAGGGTTTGGAGTGAGTGGAACCCACCATCTTCGTCATTCCGGGGTCGCCCGCGTTCTCTGCGGGCGGAACCCGGAATCCAGCTGTCGGTGGCAATACCAAGGTACTAGAAACTGGATTCCAGGTTCCGCCGCCGAAAAAATCGGCAGTGGCCCCGGAATGACGAAAACGAAACGGGTTGTACCCTGCGTGACCGGCTTTGAATTGGCGGCAACAAAAAAGCCGGCTGGCGCCGGCTTTTTGGGGAAGATCGAGATGGCGCGTGACTCAGCCGATCGCCTTGATGTGCGCGGCGAGGCGGCTCTTGTGGCGCGCGGCCTTGTTCTTGTGGATCAACCCGCGGCTGGCGTAGCGGTCCAGTACCGGCTCGACAGCCTTGTAGGCGGCTTCTGCGCCGGCCTTGTCCTTGTCCTCGATGGCCTTCAGGACCTTGCGGATCGACGAGCGCAGCATCGAGCGCTGGCTGGTGTTGCGCATGCGGTGTACTTCGGCCTGGCGGGCGCGCTTCTTGGCGGACTGGATGTTGGCCACGGGGTGACTCCGAACGTAGAGTGTGAAGACAAGCCGAACATTATCGCGGTACCCGGATTGCCAGTCAATCGGCCGAATGGCCGGGTGGTGGGAGGGAGGCGTTGGTGCTGGAGTCGTGCGGCATGAGTCGCCCGCCCAGCCTGCTGCGCGGGGTGTTTTCGTTTAGCAGCATGACGATGATCTCGCGGGTGCTGGGCCTCGCGCGCGACATTTCGATCACCCATGTGTTCGGGGTGAGTGCCGCGACCGACGCGTTCGTGATCGCGTTCCGCATTCCCAACTTCATGCGGCGTCTGTTTGCGGAGGGGTCTTTCTCGACCGCGTTCGTACCGGTCTTTACCGAGGTCAAGGAAACCCGCCCGCGCGAGGAATTGCGCGAACTGACCGCGCGCGTGACCGGCACACTGGGCGGCGTGCTGTTGGTGATCGTGGCGCTTGGATTGATCTTCGCGCCGCAGGTCGCCACGGGTTTCGCGCCGGGTGCGTTGCATGAGCCGCACAAGTTCGACCTGACCGTCCATCTTTTGCGTTTGACCTTCCCGTACCTCCTGTTTATATCGCTGGTCGCCATGTGCGGCGGCGTGCTCAACAGCTTCAGCAAGTTTGCGCTGCCGGCGCTGGCGCCGGTGATCCTCAACCTGTGCCTGATCGCGGGTGCGTTGTGGCTGTCGCACCATCTCGCGGTGCCGATCGAAGCACTGGGTTGGGCGGTGCTTGCCGCGGGCATCCTGCAATTGTTGTTCCTGCTGCCTTCGGTGCGGCGGCTGGGGTTGCTGACCTGGCCGCGCTGGGGCTGGAACCATCCGCCGGTGAAAAAGATCATGCGCCTGATGCTGCCGACCTTGTTCGGCTCGTCGGTGGCGCAGATCAACCTGTTGCTGGATACCGTGGTTGCATCGTTGTTGATCACGGGTTCGCAGACCTGGCTGTACCAGGCCACGCGGTTCCTCGAATTGCCGCTGGGCGTGTTCGGCGTTGCGCTCGGGACGGTGATTCTTCCGGCGTTGTCGCGCCACCATGTAACCGCCGACCGGGAGGGTTTTTCGCGCTCACTGGACTGGGGGCTGCGCACCACGTTGCTGATCGCCATGCCGGCGATGTGTGGCCTGCTGCTGCTCGCCGAACCGGTGGTCGCCGCGTGTTTCCAAAACGGTCAGTTCACCGCCTTCGACAGCCACATGACCGCGATCGCGATCGTGGGTATGGGTTGTGGCGTGCCGGCGATTGCGCTGACACGCACGCTGCTGCCGGCGTTCTATTCGCGCCAGGACACCAGAACGCCGGTGCGCGCCGGCGTGATCGCGCTGATCGTCAACATGGTCTTCAATTTCGCGTTGATCGCGTTGTTGTTCGAACTGTGGGCGCCGCCAGTGATCAGGCAATTGCCGTGGTTGGAGGGAATTGCGAAGGTGCCGGGGTTGCAACTTGGCATGGCGATCGCCAGTTCCATCTCCAACTATCTGCAATTCGCGCTGCTGTGGCGATACCTGAAACGTGCAGGCGTATATCGCCGCCAGCCGGGATGGGCGCGACACTGGATGCGCATCGGGTTGGCTTGTGTGGCGTTGGTGATCGTGATCGGGGTGGGCTTGTGGTTCTGGCCCTGGCAGCAATGGACCCACGAGCGGATCATCACCCGCATCTGGAGACTCGTCGCGCTGGTCTGCGCGGGTGGCGTGGCCTATATCGCCGCGCTGTACGCGACGGGATTCCGAATGCGCGATCTGCGGAGTGCTTGACCGGGTGGCATGTGGATCGCTTGGCCGCGCGGCCGTGCTCGGCGATAATGCGCGATTCCTTTGGAGCGCGCGCGCATGTACATCCAACCTGCCGACGCACCCAAGCGCAAGTCCGTGACCGTGCCCGGCCTGCGTGCGAAGAAGGCGCGCGGCGAGAAGATCGTGGTGCTGACCTGTTACGACGCCAGTTTTGCCGCCCAGATGGAAGCGGTCGGGGTGGACGCGGTGCTGGTTGGCGACTCGCTGGGCAATGTGGTGCAGGGGCGATCCAGCACCCTGCCGGTGACACTCGACGAAATGGTGTAACACGCCTCGCTGGTGGCCCGCGGGGTGACCGCGACGCTGTTGATCGCCGATCTGCCCTTCATGCAGTTCCGCGACCCATCTACGGCGATGGCGGCGGCGGCACGCCTGATGGGCGAGGGTGGCGCCGCAATGGTCAAGCTGGAAGGTGGCGAGGCGTGGACTTGCGAGGTCATCACCGCTTTGGCCACGCGTGATGTACCGGTGTGCGCACACCTGGGTTTGACACCGCAATCGGTACACAAGATGGGTGGCTACCGGATGCAAGGCAAATCCGATGATGCCGCGGCGCACTTGCGTGCACAGGCGCGCGCCGTGACCGACGCCGGTGCGGAACTGCTGGTCCTGGAATCGGTGCCGGCCGCGCTCGCGAAGGAGATCACCCATGACCTGCCGATTCCGACCATCGGGATCGGGGCGGGTATCGACTGCGACGGCCAGGTACTGGTGTGTTACGACATGCTCGGGATCACGCCGGGGCGGCGGCCGAAGTTCAGCAAGGACTTCCTTGCCGGGCGCGGTTCGGTGCAGGACGCGATCGCAGCGTATGCCGATGATGTACGCGCCGGACGATTCCCCGGTCCCGAGCAGGTTGCCGGCTGAATCCATGAGGACCGTCGCCGACCTCCGTGCCCTGCGCGCCAGCGTGCAGGCATGGAAAAAGGACGGCCACCGGGTCGGGTTCGTGCCGACCATGGGCAACCTGCACGCCGGGCATTATTCGCTGGTCGAACTGGCGCGCCAGCACACGGACCGAGCCGTCGTCAGCGTGTTCGTCAACCCTACCCAGTTCGGCCCGAACGAGGACTACAGCCGCTATCCGCGAACACTTGCCGAGGACAGCGTCGGGTTGGTGGAACACCAGTGCGATCTGCTGTTCGCACCGACGGTCGAGACGATGTATCCGTTCGGTCCTGATCATGCGTTGCGCATCCACGTTCCGGACATCGGAGATATCCTGGAGGGCGAACATCGACCGGGGCATTTCGATGGCGTCGCCACCGTTGTCGCAAAGCTGATGACGATGGTCGAGCCGGACCTCGCGGTGTTCGGACGCAAGGACTGGCAACAACTTTTGGTGGTGCGGCGACTGGTGCATGAGCTGGCGCTACCCGTTGAAATCGTGGCTGCTCCGATTGTGCGTGAAGAGGATGGTCTGGCGTTGTCGTCGCGCAACCGTTATCTCGATGTGGGTCATCGTGCTCGCGCGTCGCAGTTGCACTCCACCCTCGAATGGATGCGCGAGTCGTTCGCCAAGGGTCATGTGCGGGGAGCGATAGAGGTTGCGGCGATGCACCGGCTGGAGCGCGCCGGATTCGTGCCCGACTACGCGACGGTGCGGCTCGCCGCGGATCTCGGCCTTCCTTCCAAGGACGAACGGGCGGGGCTGATGGCACTGGTCGCGGCGAAATTGGGCGACACGCGCCTGATCGACAACCTGGAATTCGATTGATATCCCCCGCACCCGGTTTGGTTTGTGCGGTGCAACAAAACCTCTGTTCAGCCGGTATAATGACGCGAGTCGGCAATCTGGATGCCGGAGGTTTCCATGCAACTGAATATGCTCAAAGCCAAGATCCACCGAGCGACCGTGACCCATGCGGAATTGCACTACGAGGGGTCGATCGCGATCGACGGGAACCTGCTGGACGCGGCCGGTATCCGCGAGTTCGAGCAGATCCACGCATGGAACGTCAATAACGGCGAGCGTTTCGTCACCTACGCCCTGCGCGCCGAGGAAGGCAGCGGGATCGTTTCCGTAAACGGCAGCGCCGCGCATCGCGCCCAGCCAGGCGATCTCGTGATCATTGCCGCGTTCGTGACCTTGACCCAAGTCGAGGCCGAGCAACACCAGCCCAATCTGGTTTATGTCGACGCCAACAATCGCATCGCGCGGACCAACAACACTATTCCAAAGCAAATGGCCGCTGCCTAGGATGATTTTTGCGATCGATCCCTGATCGCTGCTGCGACATCGATACTTCCGCGTAGTCGGACCACCTCGGTGTGGGAGGATTGGCACGGCCTTTGATGGCCCCACTTCTCGCAACAGCTCCCTCAGGACAACCGGCGTCGCGACCTGTCACGGCCCTCAATGCTTATTCGGCGGAGTGTTTTTGACTCGTTACCACGTTCGGCGCCTTGCTCACCTGTTCGGCCAGCGCCCACGCTACATGCTCACGTACGAGTCCTGACGGATCGTTGGCGCGCACCTCCAGCGCCGAGACGATTTCGGTTGAGTGCGGTGCGTTGCCCAATGCCACCGCGACGTTGCGCGAAAACCCCGCGTATCCCGCCCGGCGGATTGGCATTCCCTCGGTCTTTTTCAGGAATTCGTCTTCTGTCCACGCGAACAGTTCGACCAGTTTCGCGTCGTCGAGGCCGTGACGTGGTGCGAAGTCTTCTTCGCGGGTGGGCCGGGCGAACTTGTTCCACGGGCACACCAACTGGCAGTCGTCGCAGCCGAACACGCGGTTGCCGATCAACGGGCGCAACGCTTCCGGAATCGCGTCCTTCGATTCGATCGTGAGATACGCGATACAGCGACGCGCGTCGAGCTGGTAGGGGCCGGTAATCGCCTGCGTCGGGCAGATGTCGATGCAGCGCGTGCAGGTTCCGCAATGCGCCGTTGAAGGCGTGTCGATGGGAAGCGGCAGGTCGGTGTAGAGCTCGCCGAGGAAAAACCACGAACCCGCGTCGCGGTCCAGCAATAGCGTGTGCTTCCCGATCCAGCCCAGTCCCGCGTTGCGCGCAAGCGCTTTTTCCAGCACCGGCGCCGAATCGGTGAACGCACGATAGCCGAACGGACCGGTTTCAGTCTCGATGCGGTCGGCGAGTTTCTGCAGGCGCAAGCGGATCAGTTTGTGATAATCGCGACCGAGCGCGTAGCGCGCAATATAAGCGCGTTCGCCATCGCGCAAGGTGTGCCAGGCAGCCTCGGCGTCGGCACCGGTCGGGGAATAATCCATCCGCGCCGAAATCACCCGCACCGTACCGGGTTGCAATTCCTCGGGGCGGCTGCGCTTGGTACCGTGGCGTTGCATATAGTCCATGGTGCCGTGGCGGCCTTCGCGCAGCCAAGCCAGCAGGCGATCTTCGTCCTCATCCAGCTCGACGCCAGTGATGCCGATTTTGGCGAACCCGAGTTCCGTACCCCACGCCTTGACGCGGCCCGCCAGCGCCGTGAAGTCGATGTTTGCGATGGTGGTCTCGCTGCCGCTATTCATGCGCTCATTGTAGGATCACGCGATGCCGAATCCCGAACCGCAAACCTTCCTGTACACCACCGCGCAGGTGCGCGCGCTCGACCATGCCGCTATTGATGGCGGCATCGAGGGTATCGAATTGATGGAACGTGCTGCCCGTGCCGCGCTCGACGTGCTGCAGCGGCGCTGGCCGCGGGCGCGCCACGTCGGCGTGCTGTGCGGGCCGGGCAACAATGGTGGCGATGGATTCCTGCTCGCGGCGCTGGCGCGTGCGGCGGCCATGGAGACCAGCGTTGTCGCGACAAGCGATCATGCATTGGGCGATGCCGGCCTCGCGCGCGAACGCTTCCTGCACGAAGGCGGCGAGGTGTTGCCGGCCGATCTTGCATTGCCGGATGCCGACGTGTATGTCGACGCGTTGTTCGGTTCGGGATTGAATCGTGCGCCGAACGGCGAAGCGGCGCGGTTGATTGCGGCATTGAACGCGCAATCGCGTCCGGTGCTGGCGTTGGACGTGCCCAGCGGGTTGGATGCGGATACGGGGACTGCGTTCGACCCCGGAGTGCGCGCCACGGCGACCGCGTGTTTCGTCGGATGGAAGCGCGGGCTGTTCACCGCGCAGGGACCCGATTGCTGCGGCCATCGCGAACTGGCCACGCTGGATATTCCCGATGGCGCGTATGCAAACGAAGTGCCGGACGCGGTGCTGTTGACGCCGCAGGCACTGCCGGCGCGTCCGCAAGACAGTCACAAAGGGCGTTACGGGCACGTGCTTGCAATCGGCGGCGACCTTGGCGCGGGCGGCGCGATGCGCCTTTGCAGCGAAGCCGCGTTGAGGATCGGCGCAGGACTCGTCAGCGTCGCAACGCGCGAGGCCAATGTCGGCCCGATCCTCACGGCGCGTCCGGAACTGATGCCGCACGGCGTACACGTTCCCCGCAATCTCGAGCCGCTACTCGGCCGTGCCAGCGTGGTCGCACTCGGACCAGGGTTGGGTCAGGACGACTGGGGCCACGGGTTGTGGCAGACGGCGCTGGACTCCGGCAAACCCATGGTGCTGGACGCGGATGGCCTCAACCTGCTGGCGAAATCGGAATGCACGTTGCCGGTACGGATCGTGCTGACGCCGCATCCCGGCGAAGCCTCGCGGTTGCTCGGTGGTTCCATCGCGGACGTTCAAACCGACCGCTTTGCCGCGGCGCGGGAGCTGGCGCGGAAATACCGCGCGGTCGTGGTGCTCAAGGGCGCGGGTAGCCTGATCGCGGATCCTGATGGTCGCGTCGCCGTGTGTTCCTGGGGCAATCCCGGCATGGCCAGTGGAGGTATGGGCGATGTGCTGACCGGCGTGATCGCGGGGTTGCTGGCGCAGGGCTTGGGCACATGGGATGCCGCGTGTCTCGGCGTCGGACTACACGCACGCGCAGGTGATCTCGCCGCACGCGCCGGTGAGCGCGGCTTGCTGGCGTCCGATCTGTTTTCTTATCTGCGTGCGCTGGTGAATGGCCGTGGCGGCGTTTGATCCGATCGTTGCCAAGGCATTGCCCGACGAAGCCGCGACGGTGACGTTGGCGGAGCGCCTCGCGCCCGCATTGCTG
>JBOHYR010000135.1:0-44759 GCA_050737995.1 Rhodanobacteraceae bacterium | reverse complement strand
CTGCTTTCCGAGGTGCTGACGCTCGTGCGCCTCACTGGCGCATTGATATTCCGTGTCGACATGCACGGCCCATGGGGTGTTGCGGCCAACCCGACCCTGGAGAAATACGCGCCGCTGTTACCGGCAGGCACCAACCACATCATCTCTTTCCATGTCGTGCTCGAGGGCACGTGCTGGATGCGTCATGGCTCCGCGGACTGGTTCGCGGTCGGCGCGGGCGATGCGGTGGTGATGCCACACGGCGACCAGCACCACCTTGCGGACGAACCCGGGCGCATCACGGTGCCATTTGCATCGATGCTGGGCGGGCGATCCGTGCTGGAGTTGAGGCACGAACGCTTCGAGACAGGAAACGGAGGGACGACCAGTCTCATCTGTGGTTTTCTCGGATGCGACAGGCACGCGTTTGAACCACTGTTTCGCTCACTGCCGCCGACCTTCAAATTCAAGCTGGGCAGCCAACTCGACAGCATCGTGCGCTACGCGGTGGTCGACACGCTCGACAATCGCCCCGGTTCTGCTTCCCTACGCGTGCGCTTCGCCGAACTGTTGTTCATGGAAGCGTTGCGCTGGTATATGGAAAGCCTCCCGGCGAACGCAACCGGATGGTTGGCCGGCCTGCGCGATCCGCTCGTCGGGCGGGCCATGCATGCCCTGCACCAAGCCCCTTGCCGGCGCTGGTCGGTGGACGACCTCGCCAACGCCACCGCCAGCTCGCGATCCGTTCTCGCCGAACGCTTCCGTGAGGTCATCGGGGAGCCGCCCATGCACTATCTGACCAGGCTTCGCATGCAGCTTGCGGCACGCCGCCTCGGCGAGAGCCGGCAAAGCGTCGCCAGCGTGGCGAACGAGGTCGGATACGAATCCAGTGCCGCGTTCCAGCGGGCTTTCAAACGCTGCTTCGGAACGCCCCCCGCGACATGGCGACGCCATGCAGCAGTGGGCCAGTAACCTGCGGCTCGAGTGCTAGCCTTCCAGCATGGTTTTCCAGCGATCGCGGGCTTCGAGCCACCAGTACTGCGCCTGCGCACCAAGATAGCCGAAGGGTCGGCGCGCGCTCTGCAATCCGAATTGCGTGAATTCGCGCCAGCCTGCACCGTTGTACGCGATCGCGTCGGCCAGCAATTCGCCCGCGGCACAGGTCGGCGCGGTACCGTGGCCGCCGAAGGCCTGCATCCACCAAAGGCCATCGCCGTTCGTTCCGAGCTGCGGCATCTGGTGACGCGCGTAACTCATCAGGCCGGACCAGACGTAGTCGATCCTGACGCCGGCGAGTTGCGGAAACACGCGCAACAAATCGCGCGTCAACAAGCGTCGGATCGCGTTCGGCGAACGCCGATTAATCGAAATGCGACCACCCCACAACAGGCGTGAGTCCTTGAGCGGGCGGTAGTAGTCGAACGCGAAACGCGTATCGTAAATGGCCGCCTGGGTATGCAGGCAGTCCTGCAGGCGTTTGCCCAAGGGCTCCGTCGCCATCACGTAGGTCGCAATCGGCAGCACCGCGCGATCGACTTCGCGCTTGAGGCGCGCGAGATAGCCCCCGCAAGCGAGCACGACCGTTTGCGCCTTTACTTCGCCGCCGTCGGTCTTCACGCGCCAGGCAGGTCCGTCCCGATCGACGCTGCGCACGCGTGATTGCTCATGGACGCGTACGCCCTGCCCTTGCACGGCGTGCGCCATGCCGTGCAGGTAATCGAGCGGATGCAGGTGCAGTGCGTTCTGCTCGAATAACCCATCGTGGTACTGCTTGCTGTGGATTGCCGCTCGCAATCCATCTTCTGGCATCCATTGCCATTCGACACCGTAGGTTTCCTCGAGCAGACGCTGACGCGCGCGCAGAACACCCGGGTCGCGGAACCAGTTGGCCCAGATCACCCCGGCATCCACCGCGTCGCACTCGATCGAATACCGCGAAATGCGCTGTCGGATCAGCTCGACCGCATCTGTCGTTGCCCCATACAACCGACGCGCCCGTTCCGATGCGAGTTGCCGCAGCAGTTCGTCCTCGCCCAACGAGTAACCGCCGAACACGAAACCACCGTTGCGGCCCGACGCGCCGTGCCCGATTCCATCACGCTCCAGCAACACCACGTCGTGGACGCCGCGCTCGGCCAGGCTGAGCGCAAGGCACACGCCTGCATAGCCACCGCCAACGATGGCGACTCGCGCCTCGCACGCCTCCTGCAATGGTGGCAGCGGCCCGAACGGGCGTGCGCTGGCTTCGTACCAGGTCTGCGGCGTCATTGCCAAAGCATAACGCCGATCGCCGCACCAGACCGACCCGTAGCGCACGCGGGCCGGCACGCCCATGGTCGACCACCATGCGCATACGCGTTCAGATCGTGCAAACGTGAAAACACACCCGTCGCTGGAATGCTACAGGTGGCTGGGAGGTGGCGACCCACCACCAATGGTAAGTCACTTCGTGGCTTGGATATCCCTTACGAGATGTTGCAGATCGGGATCGGCCGCCGCGAAGTACAGGGTCGCGCGCACCATTCCAGCCTTGTTCCCGCAATCGAAACGGGTCCCTGCGAAGCGGTGCGCGAGCACCGGCGTTTCCTTCAGCAAGGCCGCGATCGCGTCGGTCAACTGGATTTCCCCGCCTGCCCCGGGGGTGGTGGCTTCCAGCAGATCGAAAATGCGCGGAGGCAAAACATAACGGCCGACTACCGCGAGGTTGGATGGCGCATTCTCGGGTTTCGGCTTCTCGACCATGTGGCGAATGCGATCACCATCGCCGTCCACATCGACGATGCCGTATTTTCCGGTCTCCGAATGCGGCACTTCCTCGACCGCCAGCACGCCTGTCTTGCCATCGGCGGCACGTTCGGCCATCTGACGCAAGGCACTCGCGCCGCCGTTCACGATCAGGTCGTCGGGCAAAATTACCCCGAATGGCTCGTTGCCTACCACTGTCTTTGCACACAACACCGCATGGCCGAGACCGAGCGCCTGTTCCTGGGTGACGTAGACGCAGCGCACGTGCGGAGGCAGCAGTCCCTGCACCAGCGCGAGCAGTTCGTGTTTCCCGGCGCGTTCGAGCGTCTCCTCCAACTCGTAGGCGGAATCGAAATAATCCGCAATCGAATGCTTGTAGCGGTTGGTAACGAATACCAGGGTGTCGGCACCCGCATCGACCGCTTCGTCCACCGCATACTGGATCAGGGGACGGTCGAGCACCGGCAGCATTTCCTTGGCGACAACCTTGGTCGCCGGAAGGAAACGCGTGCCGAGCCCGGCTACCGGAAATACCACCTTGCGCAATCGGGTCACTTCTTCATCCTTTATTTGTCAGGCCGCCGTATCGTTGCCGCCCTCGTGCTGCAACGGCAACACGTCGGCGCATTGTGCGGGGCTGCCTGTCTCGAAGCGGTACGTCGGCAGCAACGCGCCCATGCAGTGTCGCAGCGCCTCCTCATCGAATTTTGCGACGGCATCCGCGGCGCGCGCGAGTTGTGCCACAACGATCGCGCTGGACTGCAGTCGCGGTGTGGCCTCGAAAATTTTCGGATGCGTCGTGCTGTGATAGCTCTCCAGCGGGTGGAACAACTCCTCGAACAGCTTCTCGCCCGGGCGCAAGCCGGTGTAGAGGATTGAAATGTCGCGTCCGGGAAGTTTGCCGGCGAGACGGATCATCTGCTCGGCGAGATCGCGGATGCGGATCGGCTCGCCCATGTCGAGCGCATAGGTTTCGCCACCGTGCCCCATCGCCATGGCCTGCAGAATCAACTGGCAGGCTTCCGGGATGGTCATGAAGTAGCGCGAGATCTCCGGATGGGTCACGGTCACCGGTCCGCCCGCCGCGATCTGGCGACGGAACAACGGTACGACCGAACCCGCCGAATCTAGCACATTGCCGAACCGCACGGTGACAAATCGCGTAGCGTGACCCTCGGCCTGAACCTGGCAGATGATTTCTGCGACGCGCTTGCAGGCACCCATCACGCTGGTGGGGTTGACCGCCTTGTCGGTCGAAATCAGCACGAAACTCTCGACGCCGTAACGGACCGCGTGGTCTGCCACCGTGCGAGTGGCCAGCGCGTTGTTGCGGAACGTCTCGCGCAACTGGTCCTGCAGCAAGGGAACGTGCTTGTACGCGGCCGCGTGGAACACCCGTTGTGGCTTGCCAAGCGCGAACGCGTTGGCACAGGCGGCCTGCTCTCCGCAGTCGCCGATCAGGCCGCGTAGCAGCAATTCGGGGTATTGCGCATGCAACTCTTGTTCGATCCGATATAGGTTGTATTCGGACAACTCGAGGATCGTGAGCTCGGAAGCGCCGAGTCGTGCAATCTGCCGACACAGTTCCGAGCCGATCGAACCACCGCCACCGGTGACAAGTACCCGTTGGCCGGTGAGACTGCGCCGGATCGCATTCCACTCGAGCTTGACTGTTTCGCGGCCGAGCAGGTCCTCGATCGCGACCTCCTTCAATTCGTTGAACTGGGCACGGCCGGACACGACGTCATCGATACGCGGCACGGTGCGGAACGGCAACCCGGTTTTCTCGCACAAGCCGACCACCCGTCGCATCTGCTGCTTGTCAGCGCTGGGCATTGCAATCAGCAACATTTCGGCGCCGACCCGGCGCGCCATTTCCGCGAGCCTGTCGGTGCCCCCCAGTACAGGCACACCCTGCAATCGCGAACCGCGCAACGACGAGTCGTCATCGACGAACCCCGCCGGGATATAACGGGAATCGCGGCGCAGGTCGCGGACCAGCGCTTCGCCTGCGCGGCCGGCACCGATCACCAGTACTCGATGGCTGTGCTTGGCATGGAACAGATCGAGCTGGCTGTCCTTCCAGTAACGGTATGCGAGCCGTGGGGTGCCCAGCAGGATTGCCAGCAGCACCGGGTAGATCAGCAGCACCGAGCGCGAAATCCCGGCCATGCGGTCATACAGGAACAACCCAATATAGATTCCCGCGGCACCCGCGACCACCGCGCGAACAATATTCCAGAGATCCGGGACGCTCGCGAAACGCCACAGCCCCTTGTAAAGGCCGGTCCAGTAGAACATCACCGCCTGCACGCCGAGTACGATCAGGGTTTGCCAGCCCAGCAGATCGAGCCGTTGGCCGTAGGGCAGCATCGCGTAACGCAATGTGTTGGCCAACCACCAGGCAAGCAGGGTTACGCCGAGGTCATGCACCACGACCGCCGTGCGCGGATGGATCTTGCCAGGGAGGTCACGCAGGTTCACGGATGATCCTCCGGCGCGCCGACATCAGACACGCGTGTTTGCCAAGGTGCCAGACGACAATCGCGGCCACGTAAGCCGCGAGGCAGGCCAGCCAACCGTGTTCCGGCCAGCGCACGGCCAGCCACGCCAGCGGCGCGGCGATCGCAAGATTCCAGATCAAGTAGGCGGCGTCCGTGCGTGCATGGCTCCATTTTACCCGTACCAGCCACTGATACAGGTGCTGGCGATGCGGGACGTACCACTGCTGTCCACCTAGGATCCGTCGCGCGAGGGTCAGCCCGCTGTCCACCAGGAATGCCGAAGAAAGGATCAGGCACGGCCACAGCATTGCAGGATCACGCTGAACCAGAAACGCCGCGACCACCCCGATCAACAGCCCCAGTGCGCCGCTGCCCACATCGCCCATGAAAATCCTGGCCGGCGGGAAATTGAAAACGAGGAAGCCAAGACAACCCGCCGCCGTGGCATACGCGAGGGCCGCCATACCTGGGTTCCCCACGTTTTGCGCCAGCAGCCCGTAGCCGAGCATCACGAACAGGCCTTGTTGGCCGAGGATGCCGTCGATCCCGTCCATGAAATTGTGGGTGTTGATGAATGCAATCAACACCACGGCGAGCGGCACCAAGCACCACCAGATTTGCGGCGCGGTCTCTGCGCGTGTTGCCAGCGTACTTGCACCGACCAGTATTCCGGCGCCAAGCTGCACAGCGAGACGCGGCAAGATCGGCAACGGCGCATGGTCGTCGCGCCAGCCGATCAGCGCTACGGCTATAACCGCCACGGCCACCGCCGCGAGCTGGTCCCAATGGGCCATGGGGTCGAGCCAGGACCATGCGGGCAAACCCACCACCAATGCCGCCGCCACGATGCCAGCTCCGCCACCGCGCGGGGTCGGTATGGTGTGTGAACGGCGTCGCCCCGGCAGATCGATGAGTCCGTGAAGGCGCGCATACACAAGCGTGGCGGCGGTCAGCAGGACGGAGACCGCCATTCCGCAAACCGCGCTGATCAACATTTCCATGTATCGCTGTTCGTCGAAGGCGGAAGCGGAATGCAAAACGTCACGAGCAATGGCGGATCGTGCGTCGCCGCAGCGCAGGCATCTGAGTGTACACGCCAGTATATGGGAATGCCGAGCAGCAACGGCGCGTGAGCTGCCGACCAGCACGGCAGGGGATTGCCGCTTTGAACGTCGCCGACGGCCCGAAGGGCGAGCCACACGGAAGTGACGAATGGCTGCCAGCTTTGCAGCCAGTTACTCGCTGACGACGCTGTGGATGGGCCTCACCGTCCCCCAACTCTTGCAACTCGGGCATTGCCAATGATGCGCCTTGGCGCCGAACCCGCAATGGTTGCAGCGATACATCGCCCTGCCTTCCAGCAATTTGTGGGTCAGGTCGCGCAGGATCAAGAAATTGTCGCGCGCCTCGCCTTCGGCCTGGCCCATGGTGGCGTCGATCAGCGCCATCATGCCGCGCACTGATGGGCGCTGCCGCAACTGGCTGGTGAGAAATTCGATCGCGGCGTGATCGCCTTCGCGCTTCTTGTACAGATTCGTCAGCGCCAGCACCGGGGTGATCCCGTGATAGCGCTCCACGACATGGCCTAGGAACTTCTCGGCACGTTCCATTTCGCCCGATTGCGCGTAGGCATCCAACAACGGTGGCAGGATCTCCGGAACGAAGTCGACGTCGGCATCGACAGCCTGCTCGAACGCGAGCACGGCTGCGTTCCAGCGCTCTTCCTCCGCGTACAGATAGCCGCTGATCATGTATCCGCGCACGCAACCGGGCTGGCTGGCAAATGCCTCCTCGAGGTAGGCGCGGGATTCCGCACGCGCGCCGTGCTGGCGCGACTGCTCGGCCAGTTCGCATTGGAACTGGGCGATCGTCGCGGCCTGCGATTCGCCGGTCATTTTCTCCAGCCGCCGTGCATGGCCGATGGCCTTGTGCCAGTCGCGTTCGTGCTGGTAGATCGCGATCAGGTGACGCAATGCCGAGGGAGCATGCGCATCCATGGCAACCAGGTCGTCGAACAATGCCTCGGCGCGGTCGAGCAGCCCAGCGCGCATATAGTCCTCCCCCAGTTCCAGCAACGCCACCGTGCGCTCGGCCTCGCTGAGATTGGAACGACTGACAAGGTGCTGGTGGACGCGGATCGCGCGGTCGACCTCACCACGGCGACGAAACAGGTTGCCGAGTGCGAGGTGGGTTTCCACCGTGTCACGATTGAACTCGGCCAGTTTCATGAAAACCTCGATGGCTTTGTCCGGCTGCTCGTTGAGCAGGTAGTTCAATCCACGGAAGTAATTCGAGGACAGCTCGGTGACGCGGGCACCCGAGCGCCGCGCGGTCGCATGCCGGCCGATGATCCAGCCCAACCACGCAGCCATCGGCAGTAGCAGGAACAGCAACAGCAGCGGGTCGAGGGGAAGCAGGTTCACCGAGGTCTCCGGCCGCACACCAATCGCCCGGTACTGCGACGGACCTCGGAATCAGGAGGGCTGGGACAGCTCACGGTATCCACCATGTCAGACGCAGCGTTGCGCGGCGTGACCGCCAGCCGGTCACGGCGAACGATCGCGACCTTCGTTGACCCGTTGACGCAATTCTTTGCCCGGTTTGAAGTGCGGGACGTACTTGCCCGGCAATGCCACCGCCGTTCCGGTTTTGGGGTTGCGTCCGGTCCGCGGTGGACGATAGTGCAACGAAAAGCTTCCGAAGCCGCGGATTTCGATGCGATCGCCGCCCGCCAGCGCTGCGCTCATCTGCTCGATCACGTTGCGTACCGCAAGTTCCACATCGGCAAATGCCAGATGCTTCTGACGATCCGCCAAGGCGGAAATCAATTCGGATTTGGTCATGGATGGCAACGTGCGACTACCTTGCAAGCTGGCGGGTGCGTATCGCGCACGCGCGATGCCCTTCAACTGTGCCGCCTCCAATCGAAGGCGGCATCAACATGTCACGCAAAAACGCAAGCCTTTATATAGGCTTACTCCGGCTTGTTCAACTTTTCTTTCAGGAGTGCGCCCAGCTTGGTGGTCGTCTGCCCCACGTGCTGGTTCTGGTACTCGGAAACTGTTTCTGCCATCTCGGCCTCATCCTTGGCGCGGATCGAGAGCTGCAACATGCGGCCCTTGCGATCCATTCCGACAAACTTGGCCTCGACCTGCTCGCCCACCTTGAGGTGCTGGCTGGCGTCGTCCACCCGCTCCTTGGCGATGTCGCGCGCCGCCAGATAACCCTCGATGCCTTCGGCCAGATCGACCACCGCACCCTTGGCATCGACTTCCCGCACCGTGCCGATGAGGATCGAGCCACGCGGATTTGCGGCCATGAACTGGCCGAACGGATCCTGTTCGAGTTGCTTGATGCCGAGGCTGATGCGCTCGCGTTCGGGATCGACCGCCAGCACCACCGCATCGACATCCTCGCCCTTCTTGAATTCGCGGACCAGTTCCTCGCCATTGCCCTGCCAGGAAATGTCCGACAGATGCACCAGACCATCGATGCCACCATCGAGGCCGACAAAGATGCCGAAGTCGGTAATCGACTTGATCGCGCCGTGAACCTTGTCGCCCTTCTTGAAGGTGGCCGCAAAGGCCTCCCACGGATTGGCCTGGGTCTGCTTCATGCCCAATGAAATGCGGCGGCGCTCCTCGTCGACATCCAGCACCATCACTTCCGCTTCATCGCCGACTTGCACGACCTTGGCCGGATTGACGTTCTTGTTGGTCCAATCCATTTCGGATACGTGCACCAGGCCTTCCACACCCGGTTCCAGCTCGACGAAGCAGCCATAATCGGTGACGTTGGAGACCTTGCCAAACAGGCGGGTGCCGGAAGGGTAGCGGCGGGTGATGCTGACCCACGGGTCGTCACCCAACTGCTTCAGACCCAGGGACACGCGGTTGCGCTCGCGATCGAATTTCAGCACGCGTACGTCGAGTTCGTCGCCAACGTTGACGATTTCGGACGGATGCCGCACGCGCTTCCAAGCCATGTCGGTGATGTGCAGCAGGCCATCGATACCGCCAAGGTCCACGAACGCGCCGTAATCGGTGAGGTTCTTGACCACGCCGCGCAGGATCGCACCTTCCTGCAACTTCTCCAGCAGCTGCTCGCGTTCCTCGGAGTGCTCTTCCTCGACGATCGCGCGACGACTGACCACCACGTTGTTGCGTTTGCGGTCGAGCTTGATGATCTTGAATTCCAGATCCTTGCCTTCGAGGTAGCCAGGATCGCGCACCGGGCGCACGTCCACCAGTGAGCCGGGCAGGAATGCGCGCACATCGTGGATGTCCACAGTGAAGCCGCCCTTGACCTTGCCGTTGATGCGGCCGCTGACTGCCTCCTCGCCCTCGAAAGCCTGTTCCAGTTCGTCCCACACCATCGATCGCTTCGCCTTCTCGCGCGACAGCTTGGTTTCGCCGAAGCCGTCCTCGATCGCGTCGAGCGCGACCTTGACCTCATCGCCTACTTCGACTTCCAGTTCGCCGTTCTCGCTTCTGAACTGTTCGATCGGGACGATGCCCTCCGATTTCAGCCCCGCGTTCACCACCACCACATCCGTGCGGATTTCGACAACGATGCCGGAGACGATGGATCCGGGTTTCAATTTGGCCAGCGACTGGCTCTGTTCAAACAGTTCGGCAAAACTTTCGGTCATGGGGATTCCAGGTTGGGAATGGATCGCGAGGCCTGCAGCTTCCATTGGATTTTGCTCCACGGGCGGCGATCCGCCGGTTGGGGGATGCCATCGTGGCATCCGTTCGAGTGATACCGCGCGAACGCGGCACGGATTTGGATCAACTTTGGATCAAGCCTTGTGCAGGAGCGAGAGCACCGCATCGACCACTGCGGCGATCGGCCGTCCCGTGGTGTCGATCACCACGGCATCGGCGGCCGCCCGCAATGGCGCGATCGTGCGCGACGCATCCCGTGCATCCCGCAACTCGATCTCGTGCAAAAGGTCCGCTAGTGTAACGTCAAGCCCCTTTGCCTTCAACTGCTTATAGCGCCTTTCCGCGCGTTCGGCGGCGCTGGCCGTGAGGAACACCTTGTACGGCGCATCGGGAAAGATCACCGTGCCCATGTCGCGACCATCGGCGACCAGGCCGGGTGGCTGGCGGAGGGCCAGTTGCTTGGCCACCAAGGCCTTTCGGACCGCCGGCTGTGCGGCAATCGCCGATGCTGTCGCGCCGGCAGTTTCGGTACGGATGGCATCGGTGGCATCGACGCCATCAACGATTACCCGGGTATCGGTATCATCGCCGGGATCGCGGAACTCGACTCGGGTTGCGGCGGCGCAGCGCGCTACGGCCCCGGCATTGGCGAGGTCCAGTCCGGCCGCATCCGCCGCGTGGCCGACCGCCCGATAGATCGCCCCCGAATCCAGGGTATGCCAGCCGAGCCGGTCGGCCACTGCGCGGGCGATCGTGCCCTTGCCCGAACCGGAAGGGCCGTCAATGGTCAATACCGGCACGTACAGGTGCGTGGTCATTGCGCCAGTTTACCGGCGCGACGCACTCAACCAGCCTCGTACATCGCGAGACCGCAGGCACGTGCGAGATCGATGAATCCCGGAAACGACGTCGCCACGTTGGCGCAATCGCGGATGCCGACCTCGCCATCCGCGACGGTCCCGGCAATCGTGAAAGCCATTGCACAACGGTGGTCTCCGTGGGAATCGACGACACCTCCGTTCAGTCGGCCGCCTTCGATAACGGCGCCGTCGGATGTTTCCTGGATCCGCGCACCGAGTGCGCGGAGGCCAGCCACCATCACGTCAATACGGTCGGATTCCTTGACCCGCAATTCCGCAGCGCTACAGATCGTCGTGCTCCCCTCGGCGAGCGCTGCGGCCACGAACAGGATCGGAAACTCGTCGATCATGTCGGCGACATGTTTGATCGGCACGTCGATGCCACGCAACGGCGCATGCCGAACCACAAGATCGGCAATCGGCTCGCCACCCACCTCGCGCGCATTTTGCTCGGCGATGTCGGCGCCCATCGCGCGCAGCACGTGCAGCAATCCGGTGCGGCGAGGGTTCAGGCCGACATTCCGGAGCGTGAGATCCGAGCCCGGCAACAACGTGGCCGCCACGAGGAAGAAAGCGGCCGAGGAAAAATCCGTGGGTATCTCGATGTCGATTGCATGCAAGGTATGGCCGCCCGACAGTGCAACCCGACCAGGCTTGACCGCGACGGGCCAGCCGAAAGCCTTCAGCATCCGCTCGGTGTAATCCCGGGTGGGCTTGGGTTCGGTCACGCGAGTTTCTCCTTCAGCGTAAAGACCCGCGAGCAGCAGCGCGGATTTCACCTGCGCGCTCGCGACCGGGGGGACGTATTCGATGCCGCGTAGCCTCTTGCCGCCGTGGATTCGCAACGGCGGCCTGCCATCAGGAAGGGTTTCGATGGCTGCTCCCATTCGCGCGAGCGGATCGGTCACCCGTCGCATCGGCCGTTGCGACAACGACGCATCGCCGGTCAGTTCACTCTCGAAAGCCTGTCCCGCCAGCATCCCCGACAGCAGACGCATCGCGGTCCCCGAATTGCCACAATCGAGAGGACCCTCGGGCGCACGCATGCCGTGCAGGCAGACGCCGTGCACCACACGTTCGCCGGGTGCGGTCGCTTCGATGCGAACACCCATCTGGGTGAAAATTCGAGCGGTTGCACGAGTATCCTCGCTTTCCAGAAACCCGCGGATGCGCGATACGCCGTCCGCCAGCGACGCCAACATGATCGCGCGGTGCGAAATCGACTTGTCGCCTGGGACGCTGATGTCGCCGCGCAACGACTCGGATTGCGTGCTGATCCAATCCAGCCGATCCATCATTCCCTCGCCTCGGCGAATGCCCTGAGTGCCCGCAACAGCCGACGGTTTTCGGCACGGCTGCCTACGCTGATACGCATTGCGTGCGGCAGGCCATAACCGCCCATCGGCCGTACGACCACGCCGCGCTCGAACAGGAATCGCTCCAGCCTATCCGCGTTGTGCGCGAGCATGCATAACAGGAAATTCGTCTGCGACGGCAGACAGCGAAAACCGCGTTCCAGCAGTTCGGCGCGCAACCATTCGCGTTCGGCACGGTTGAAAGCACACACCTTTGTGAGCCAAGGCTTGTCATGCAGTGCCTCGGCGGCGGCCGCGAGCCCCACGCTGTTGACGTTGAAAGATTCGCGCAGGCGTTCCAGCACAGCCACCACGCTCGGGTGCGCCACCAGGTAGCCCACCCTCATGCCCGCCAGTCCGAAGGCTTTCGAGAACGTGCGGGTAACAATGAGATTCGGGTGACGATCGGTCAGACCGAGCGCCGTGGTCAGCCCGGGCGCATCGACGTATTCGTGGTAGGCCTCGTCGACCACCACCAGCACGTCACGCGGCACTTTGGCAAGAAACCGCGACAGTGCCACGTCGCCGAACCATGTGCCGGTCGGATTGTTTGGATTGGCGAGGTAAACGATGCGGGTGTCGTGGCGAATCGCCCGCTTCATCGCATCCAGATTATGTCCAAGCGGTGCGCCGCGGTGCGTGCGCGACAGGGCAGGCACGCAAATATGGCTGGCACCAACCGCCGAGGTGGCGATCGAAAATACCGCGAAACCGAACTCGGAATATACGATCGAATGATCCGAGTCGGCGAAACATTGCGCCAGAAGCATCAGCAGTTCGTGCGAACCGTTGCCGAGCGCGATTTGCTCGGGCGCAACCTTGAGCCGCTCCGATAGCGCACGTTTCAATGCCGTACCGCGCGGGTCCGGGTAGCGGAATGTCTCCGGCAGCGCCGCACGCATCGCACGCAACGCGCGTGGGCCAGGGCCCATCGAGCTTTCGTTGGAACCAAGTTCGGCGAGCACCTCACCGAAGCGCTCGCGCAGTGCCGGCAGGTCGTGACCAGGATCATACGCGCGCAGCTTCGCGACCGCGGAATTGGCCCGGTGCGCGGCGTCGAACGGAGCCTGTGCCGAACGTAACGAATTGGAACTAGCCATGGGTGCGCACAAACTCCGCCATGAAATCGCACAACGCCTGGACGCCTTCAATCGGCACTGCGTTGTACATCGACGCGCGGATGCCTCCCACTGCACGGTGGCCCTTCAAGGCAAGCAGGCCCGCTTTGTCAGCCTCTGCGACGAACACCGGTTCGAGCGCGGAATCGTACAGGTGATAACGCACGTTCATCCGGGAGCGTGCCACAGGCGCCACAGGGTTCCGGTAAAAGCCATTCGAGCCATCGATCGCCGTATACAGCAGGTCGGCCTTGGCGCGGTTGCGGCGCCCCATTTCCGCCAGGCCGCCCTGCTCCTTGAGCCAGTGGAACGTGAGGCCCGCGAGATACCAGCCCCAAGTGTTCGGCGTATTCAGCATCGAATCGGCCGCGGCCTGTTCGGCGTAGCGGAAAATGCGTGGCAGCGGCCGCGGCTGGCGATCCAGCAAGTCCTCGCGCACGATCATCACGACTAGGCCGGACGGCCCTATATTCTTCTGCGCGCCCGCATAGATCAATCCGAACTTCGACACGTCCAGTGGGTGCGACAAGATGTCCGACGACATGTCGCTAATCAACGGCACTCCGCCGACATCGGGAATATCATGCATCTCGACACCATGAATCGTCTCGTTGGTGGTGATATGGACGTAGGCAGCCTTGGGGTCGAGGTCCCACGTCGCGCGATCCGGGATGGACGTAAAGCCGTCCGTTTTTGAGCTCGCGGCGACGTGCGGCGCCGCGAAAAGCGCAGCCTCTCCGACCGCCTTCTCGCCCCAATGCCCGGTGACGATGTAATCCGCGCGTTGTCCATCGGACGCGAGGTTCATCGGAATCTGCGCGAAGTGTTGCGTCGCTCCGCCCTGCAGAAACAGCACTTTGTAGTTTGCAGGAATCACGAGCAATTCGCGCAAGTCGGCCTCGGCCTTGGCCGCCATGTCCATGAAGGCGTTGCCACGATGGCTGACTTCCATTACCGATGCTCGCGCACCATTCCATTCCAGCAATTCCTGTCGTGCGCGCCGCAATACCTCTTCCGGCAACGCGGCCGGACCGGCACTGAAATTCCACGCTCGTGACATGGCTGGAGGCTCCTCGGTAATCGGATCTGCGGCAGCGCTACCAGCGAAAGTACAGAAACAATGCAATGATCGCCGCCAGCACGATAGCGGCAGCGATCAGCCACCAGATTTCCGTTGGAGGCGAATCGTCATGCTCCGGCGCTTCCGGGGCTTGTTCCGCTGGCCGTGGCAGGGCGGCCAGGTTCTGTGCATACTGCAACCGCGGCGCTTCCACCACAAGGTGGTGTTCGCCCAACACGATCTGGTCGTTCGGTGACAGCTTGACGCGGTTGCGGCGCCAGCCGTTGACGCGTGGCAAATTGCTGCCGGATTCGAAAATCAGGCAGCCGCCTGCCTGCATCACCCGGCAACCATAAGGCAAGTCGCCGAAATGTCGGCTGCCGGCGCCAAGATGCAAATCCGGGGCAACGGCCAGTGCCTGACCGGAAGCCGCGCCCGACACGACCCGCAGCACCACTTCGCTCATGGCGGTATCCGGATCCGCGATTTCATCCGCCTCGGGCGGAGCGGTATTCGACGTAACCAGAAACTTGTTGGCCCCCAGTGTCACCGCATCGCCATAGCGCAACAGGGTCTGCTCGCGCACCGCACGGGCATTGACGTAGACCCGCTGGCAGCCCGGCTGGATGGTCAGCACCAGACCACGTGCGTCCGCGACGATCCTCAAATGGTGCGGCTCCACGCCCGCGCCATTCAACGCGATGGCGTCGTCCGACGCGCTACCGATGTGCACCGGACCCTCCCCGCACATCACAGGATCACGGGCAGGATGGAAACAGACGACGCGCATGACATACCTGGCAAGAATGCGCGTCAATGTAGCATGGCGCATTGCAGCGCGAACCGGCCGACCGATGCCCGAAATCCATATCGAGTATTCCCATTCCCGAGGCAAGGAGGGCGGCCGTGACGCGGTCGACAAGCTGGCGCACGCGCTTTCGACCCGATTCGGGCTGCGCAACATGGCTTGGTCCGGAGACACCATCGGTTTCGCCGGACGCAGCGTCGAGGGCACTGTCACTGTCGGTGAAACCGTGGCCTCGATACACGTCAGGCTGGGAGCGGTGCTCGGGCCGTTACGGCCCGCGATCGAGTCCGAAATCCGCCGCCAACTTCGCGCGCATCTCGGCTAGCTGGTGGCCGGTGCTTTCGCGCGGAGCCGCGTAGCGTTAGAATGCGGGATTCCCTGCTTCGCGCATCGCGCAACCCATGGCCAAAGACGACGTCATCGAAATGGAAGGCACGGTGCAGGAAACGCTGCCCAACACCATGTTCCGCGTGCAGCTCGAAAATGGGCATGTCGTCACAGCACACATTTCCGGGCGCATGCGCAAGCACTACATCCGCATTCTCACCGGCGACAAGGTCAAGGTCGAGATGACCCCCTATGACCTCACCAAGGGTCGCATTACTTACCGCATGCGCTGACGCCAACGCATAGCCAACGAACCCCCTAGTTGCGTCTCGGCACCAGTTTCAATTTCGTGCCAGCGGAGGGCCGCTGGGGGCGCAACATGTGTTCGATCGCGGCTGGTGGCAGCGGGTACGAATACAGAAAACCCTGCCCCTCCACGCAACCCGCGCGCTTCAGGAATTCGTGCTGTTCCTCGGTCTCGATGCCCTCGGCGATCGTGATCAGTCCCAAGCTACCTGACATGGCAAGCATTGCAGTCGTGATGGCCGCGTCATTGGCACTGCCCGGAAGTCCGGTGACGAAGGAACGGTCGATCTTCAGATAGGCAACCGCCGGTAATTTCAGGTAGGCCATCGACGAATAACCGGTCCCAAAATCGTCAATCGCGACGCCGACGCCGAGAGCGTTCAAAGCGCGCATCGTGTGTTCGGTTTCCTCTCCCAATCGCAGCATCGCGCCTTCGGTGATTTCCAGCGCAATTCGCTGCGGCGAAACCTCGTGCACACGCAACGCACGCCGGATGCTCTCGACAAACCCGGGGTGACCGAACCAGCGCGCCGACACATTGACTGCGATCCGGATGCGCGGCAGGTCGGATTCGTCCCATGCATGAATCTGCTCGCAGACTGCTTGCATCACCCACTCATCAATGCGATGTATCAACCCGATGCTCTCGGCAACCGGGATGAACTCGCTCGGCATTACCTCCCCACGTTCCGGATGCTTCCAGCGCAACAATGCCTCGGCTGCGACGATTCGCCCCGAACTCAGTTCTACGCTTGGTTGATAGAGGATTCGGAATTCCTCTTTTTGAAGTGCCTGGCGCAGTTCTGTGGCTAGCAATAACCGCTGGCGGGTGTCGGCCTGCATCATCGGCACATAGAAACGCCACGCATTGCGTTCCTCGGTCTTCGCGGCGTACATCGCGGCGTCGGCATTGGCAATCAGGGTCAAGGCATCGCCGCCATCCAGCGGGAAGCCGGCAATGCCGATGCTGGCACTGAGCACGATTTCGTAGTCATCAATGCGGAAAGGCTCGGAGAGCGCCGACACCATACGGTCCGCCAGTGCGGCCACGTCTTCACGCAAGGTAAGGTCCCGGACCAACACCGTGAACTCGTCGCCACCAATGCGTCCAGCGATGTCCCCCGCGCGCAACTCGTGCCGGATACGTTCGGCGACCAGCTTCAACAGATTGTCGCCGACCGCGTGGCTGTAGCTGTCGTTGACGAACTTGAATGCGTCGAGGTCGATGAACATTACTGCCGTGGCACGACGCTCGCGTGCAGCGCGTTCGATGGCGACCTCGCAATGGCGCTGGAACTCTGCACGGTTTGCCAAGCCCGTGAGTGCGTCGTGCGCGGCGAGATGCTGCAGACGGTATTGGTCGGCCTTGGCTATCGAAATATTGCTGAACACCGCCACGTAATGCTTTACACGCTGGTCGGAATCGCGGATCGTGCTGATGCTGAGCATTTCCGGATAACTGCTTCCGTCCTTGCGGCTGCTCTCGACCTCACCCGACCAATGGTGTGTGGCGATGATCTCGTCCCAGATCGTGGCGGGCAACCTGCCGCCATCATGCATCCTGCGCGTCTCGTCCAGGCTCATCCCGATCAGGTTTTCGTTGGTGAACCCGGTGGTCTGCGTTGCGGCGGCGTTGGCCGAGACGATGTGCCGCTTCGCGTCGGCGATGATGACGCCCTCTGCGATGCTGGCGAGGGCTTTGGCGGCGATGCGTCGCTCGCGATCGCTTTCCACCCGTTCGGACACGTCGCGAATGATTGCCTGGCGGACCAGCTTCTCGCCCCAGACCGCCATGCTGCTTTGTGTTTCAACGGGCCGCGTCCGGCCGTCGTCACCGCGCAACTCGCCGCCACCCGGCGACTCGTCATGCTTCGAGTCTTGTTCGAACAAGTCAGCATACGGAATCCCCAGCAACTCCTGTGGATCGCGGCCTGTCCAGGTGCTCGCGGTGCGATTTGCAGCGAGGATGCGACCGCTGGTCTCGTCCACCATCACAATTGCATCCGGCGCGCTGTCGAACAGCAGCCGGTAGCGTTCCTCGCTGCCGCGGATACCCGCCAGCACACGACGCGCCATCCACAACCAGAGTAAACAGGCAACGAGGGACGCGGCCAGCACGCTGATGAACAGGATCCGCGCAAACCATTCCGCACCCTGTGCCACTGTGAGCGAAAAATCGGCGCTGCGCGGCTCGATGATCTCATTGATGGTACGGATACGGCGGCGCAGGCGATTGATTCCAGCAGGGTCCGCCGTCCCGGACGCATGAGCCGTCCGGAGTGCCTCGGCAACCGCTCCGAGCTCGTCGATGGGGGCATCGGTTGATCGCCAATCGGACAGCGCCCGACCGATATACGGCGCCCAAGAGAGGTGGCGCAGCATGAAAATCATGCCGGTTTCCGCGGACGACATCACGTCGCCACGCGAAAACGCCTCCGTCACCTTGCGGCTGTCGTAGGTCGGTTGTGCAACCGCGTCCCTGGCCCAGCGGTCCGATTGCAGCAATTCGAAGTTACGGCGAAAGCGCGCGAAGTCATCGGCATTGCCACTGCCCGCGTATATATCCAGGTCGATGACGGCCTGTTTCTGGGCCTTGGACCAGACGCTTTCACCGTTCAGAAACCCGGCGAGGCTCACCTGGGTGGTCAACGCTATCCAAGTAAGAGCCAGAATGAAACAGATGACCGCTGCCGTGGCGTAGGCCAGCGGCAGAAGGCGCCTTGACAGCGCGCGCTGCAGGGCAAGCGGTGAACCGGGCATCGAACTTTATTTTCCAGATGCAACGGCTCTAAGGCAAGCATTTCCCGTGCCAACCATGGGCGCATCAATCAGGCGGAATCCCGTGACTCCATGGCTTGACCGCCCTCTTGCCCGCCAATCGGCCCCGCGCAGGCGCCCCCAATGCAGCCAGCGCAAGGCCGATGACTCGGTTCCTTGAATCAAGCGGCGACAGCAGACTCGTACCTTGCTTCCATCTCATGTCCACCCGCGAGGCAGCGGTCGCCGAACAGGCGCATACATACATACGTGCGCCGGACGCATTCGGCGATGTGCCTCACGTCGGCTCGGGTTGGCGATCTGCCAAGCAGGGTACACACGATCTCGAGCGCTTCCCACGGGTGCTCATCGTCATACGCCGCGTGCAACTGCAACCAACGAAGGCTTGCCTTGCGCGACGCCAGCGGGAAGCTTTCGGCATACTGCTCGCTCTCGTACACACGCTGAGCCCATTCCCCGGTCGCCCCCTCCACGGCGTAGTTGCTGGCTGCGATACCTGCTGCCAGCGTGCCATGGCTGCTGACATCCTCGCACCAGTCTGCAAGCACCTGAGTGCCATGCACCACGGGCCCGTTAAGCACCCGCTCGCGCGCCACACCAGCGCCTTCCGCCCACTTCAACCAGTACTCGGCATGATTCTGCTCGACGCGGATGTTGCGGACCAGCCAACGGCGTGCGAGATCATCCCCATCGCTGCGTCCATAGCGCGTCTTCAACAGGCTGTGCGACATGTAACACGGAAACCGTTCGATCACAGGCCATAAACCGGCCATGAAGTTCGCCGCTTCCTCGGGTTCGATTCGGCACTCGCACATCTTTGCCCACATCTCGTGGTTGACTACTTCCTGTTTGGCGTCCTCGCATTCGCCAACCATGTCTTGTGCCCATTGCGGATAACTGCTCAATGCGGTCAAGGGGCCACTACGTTCGAAACGCACACTCATGATCATCTCCTCGGGTCAGGTCGAGTTTTTCGGACAGCACATCGCGTTGATGGATGAAGACGTCAAGCCTCGGATTACTTCGCCCATGTACTTGCTCTGCCGCTTGTCGAATTCGTGGAATTGGGATACGGGTGCGTACGTTGGGGCATCATCCTTCGCAAAAATAGATGCAGAGGCTTCGATAACCCGCTGACATTTATCACCATGTTTCCCCACAAAACGTTGCTAAACCCGATTCGCGGCACCTGCTACTTTACACTTTGTTTATGAGAATTCCATCACAAATTTTGACAATTCAACGCGACGATGCCCTGAAACCACCGAAGCCGTGCCGCCATCTCTTTCGGCTGCCGATCGCATCGATTTTCCGTTTTTCAACAATTTACATTAGAAATATACGTTATATATTTGTTTATACAAGTTATTATTCATAGTAATACTGATCATGAACCGGATCCTGGCGAATTTTCTCAAGCAGACACAGTTCGCGCTGGCGCGCTCGTGGTGACCATTGCCCCGAGCGCACCACGGGCTGGTTTCGCCTCGTGCAATTGCAACCAAGTGCTGGCGACACCGAGCTTTCGACGCAAGCACGACGTCCGGGCACAGACGATGGGCGCGTCTTCCCTCGGTCCAGAGTGGCGAAGCCGCAGCGACGCGCTAAAGCCGCACGCTGCCTTCGATACAGGTAACGCACTCACCACCGACCCAAGTGCCGTTGCCGTCCTTCTGGATCTGGACGATCCCTGCCCTGCCGATGGCGGTGCCCTGGCGCACGCGATAGCGCGGTGGCGCTGTGCCGTTTCCGATCAGCCATTGCGCGAGAGATGCGTTAAGACTGCCCGTGACGGGATCCTCGAATACGCCGTCGCCGGTAAAGAAGGCGCGAACTTCGAAGTCGGCGGGGCCGTCCTGCGGATGCACGCCGATGACACCGACGTCGAGTCCCAGTAATAGAGCGTTATCGATTTCAAGCTCCAAGACGCTGCGGGCCGAATCCAGCAGCACACCGATCCAGCCCGGCCCGTTGTCGACCCATTGCATTGCGCGCACCTGTTCCGGTTTCACGCGCAGGCCACGCACGATGCGGGCGGCCATGTCTGGCGTGACAGGTCCTTCGCGTTGCAGAGGAGGCGCCGCAAAGGCAAGTCGCTCTCTATCGCGTCGGATATCGATCAGGCCTGCTTCGCATTCCTGCACCAGCATGCCTTCGCATGCGGGCACACCGCCGGCTTCCAACCACGCATGGGCGCTGCCAAGCGTGGGATGACCGGCGAATGGCAGTTCACGGGTAGCGGTGAAGATGCGCAGCCGGTAATCGGCGCGTGGATCGCGCGGCGGCAGGATGAAAGTAGCCTCGGACAAGTTGGTCCAGCGCGTGAACGCGGCCATCTGCGAGTCGCCGAGACCGTCGCCGTCAATCACCACCGCCACCGGGTTGCCCCGGTACGGCGTGGATGTAAAGACATCGACCTGGCGAAAGCGGCGCGATCGCATGGACCCAGCATATCCGTGGCGCGCGGCGGCAAGGCCCCGAACGATGCCTGCGAGCAACTCTAAGGGAAGATGCTGCATTGGCTCGATAAGTACGCACGATCGCGTCTGGACCTTCGATTATCCCGAGCAGCGCTTGACCTTGCACAATGCAAGTTGGCAGCCGGCAGAGAACGCGCGTTCGACCACGTTGCACTTCCCGATGAATGCCCAGGGTAATCTCGCAGCAGGGTTCGCCCGCACCTCGGCGCGCATCGCTGGCAAGCCGGTGGGTCTGTTATTGGATACCGGCGCCACCGGTTACCCCACACCGGCAACCGTCGCCGCGGAGGGCGGCAAGGCAAACGTGCGTGCGCGATTGCAAGGCAGCGACACCAGCCGGCCACTGACACCTGCCATAGTGCCACGCCCTCACCCTGGCAACCGCATCGCCGACGCCCAACCGGAAGCCGGCCTTACCAATGGCACATTTGCCACGCTGGTGGACCGGCCATGATTGCGGCCGGCCACGCGGCTGCACATGCTGCGATGGCAGCAATAGATGCTCGATCGCAATGGAACGGGGAGTGCACGACTATCCGGGGTCCTGCACGAAGGCGACGCCGGACAGCCACAAGCAATCCCTTGTCATTCGGGCGCATCTTTTGATAACGAAAATCGACGAGGTAAGGCCCTGCCCCGTAGCAGGCATATCGATTCAATCCATTTGGGGAACTCCTTTGAAACGAACAACAGTTTTTATATCAGCGTTCCTGATCATGGGGACCGTGAGCGTCGCATACGCCCGTGATGCGCACAAAAAAGGTGGCGACGACGCAGGCAGCGCGGCTGCGCATGCCGCAGCACCCAGGGACGAGAGCGCCGTGACGCATGGCAGTGTCACCGTGAACGGCAAGACCATCCACTACACCGCCACCACCGGTGTGCTGATCCTCAAGAACAAGGACGAGAAGCCGATCGCGAGCATGTCCTACGTGGCGTACTTCAAGAACGGCGTGAACAAACCCGCCAAGCGGCCGATCACCTTTCTCTACAACGGCGGCCCTGGTTCTTCCACGGTCTGGCTGCACATGCTCGCCTTCGGACCAAAGCGGGTAGTGGTCGGTAGCGGCACCATGACGCCGCCGGCACCCTATCAACTCGTCAACAACAACGACAGCCTTCTGGACGCCAGCGACCTGGTGTTCATCGATGCCCCCGGCACCGGCTTCGGCCGCGTGATCGGCAAGGACCAGGGCGGCGCGGGTACCGCCAAGGACGTGTATGGCGTTGACGAGGATGCACAGGCGTTCGCACAGTTCATTACCCGTTACCTAACCATCAACAGCCGCTGGAATTCGCCGAAATTCCTGTTCGGCGAAAGCTACGGGACCACGCGTTCGGCGGTGTTGGCGAACGTCCTCGAAAACGACGACAGCGTGGGTCTGAACGGCGTGATGCTGCTCTCCGCCATTCTCGACTACGACATCAGCGTTGATTTCCCGCAGATCAACCCGGGTGCCAACAACCTTTCCTACGTGCTCGGGTTACCCAGCTATGCGGCCACTGCTTGGTACCACCACAAGCTGCCTCAACAGCCGGCCGACCTGCAATCCTTCCTGAAACAGGTCGAAGAGTTCGCGACCACCGATTATGCGCAAGCGCTGATGCAGGGCTCCCAGCTCGATCCGGCCAACAAACAGAAGATCGCCGAACAAATCCACCAGTACACGGGCTTGCCGACCGCGTATATCCTCAAAGCTGATTTGCGCGTCTCCGGGGGACAGTTCGCTCATGAATTGCTGGGGGCGAGCGACATGGTTACGGGCCGCCTGGATTCGCGATACAGCGGTCCAGCCATGAACCCGATGGGCGAATCGGCCGACTACGATCCGCTGGACTCCGCGATCGACGCACCAACGGTTGCCGAGTTCAACGATTACGTGCGCAACACGCTGGACTTCGGCAAGCACATGACCTACAAACCGCAGATCGACGTGTTCATGGAATGGGATTTCAAACACAAGCAGCCGGCCGCGCCCTTCCCGCTGCCGGCATTGCCCAACGTGATGCCGGACCTCGCCTCGGCGATGAAGCACGATCCGGGCCTGCACGTCCTGCTGATGGGCGGCTACTTCGATCTCGGCACGCCATTCTACTCGGCCGAATACGAAATGCACCAGCTGCCGATCCAGGCCGACCTGCAGCAGAACATCAGTTACCACTTCTTCCCGTCGGGACACATGGTGTATCTGAATCCACAGTCCCACGATGGCCTGCATGCCGCGGCTGCCGCGTTCATCAACGCCAACTACAAGCGATAAGTCGCGTTAGAAGTACATTCTCGAGAGGCCCTTCGGGGCCTCTTTTTTGATCGGCGCCGCGCGATATCAGACATCTGTGGCCCAAAACGAGCCAGGCGGTCACCGCTGGTGTGTAAGCGCGAAATCGATTCCGGCGCACACAGCCGCGGCCTGCGCGGCGTTGCACTGGCCGGGCGTAGCGCGCGGACTGTCGGGATAGACCTCGGTGGTCGTCCTGTAGCGCGCGGCGGTAATGCCCGCGCAAAGTCCGAGCTCTTCCAGTGCGTACTCGATCACGCCCGGCGCCACCATTGGCGAACCGATGATCTTGCCTTTGTCATCGGCTGGCGCGATGTGGGTGACCTTCGCCACTGTCTTGATAATTGCCTGCTGGAATTCTGGTTGCGGTTTTTCGCTGTCCGCGCAAAGGTAGAAGCCGTCCGGAATACTGCCCGGCTCGAATAGCACACCGTCACGCGCGGCCAGTGCAGGGCGAAATTCTGATTCGTCGGTATCGGTCGTTTCGTGCAAGTCGATGTGCATCAGTACACGATTGCGAAACGGTGCGACAAACTTCATCAGCGCCGCCGCTTCGGGTGCCGGGCTGTCCGCACGAAAGTTGCGGTTCGGATCGAGCGCCAGCGAATTCCAGCGGTGAATGCGTTCGTAACCCCAGGGGCTCACGCACGGGACGATGACCAGGTTGACCCGCCTTGAATAGTCAGCGGCGTGCCGTTCCGCAAACCGCAACGTTCCATGCACACCGCTGGTTTCATAGCCATGCACACCGCCCGTCACCAGCACGACGGTCAGATCGTCGTGCCAATGCGGGCTCTGCAAAGCGAACAGCGGGTAACGATCGGGCGAGTAATCGAGCTCGCCGTACTGCACCACCTCGAAACGCGGGCCTAAACGTTCGACCGAACTAAGCACATCACCGGAATAACTGCGCTGCTTGTGCTGCCGCGCGCGCCATTCGGTTTTCTCGGCATCGCCCCACGGCTGTCCGGGTATGCCGATTGGATAAGGTGCAGGTGTCGTCATCGCGTTGCTCGCTTCAATAGCGTCGGGAACAAGGCAAATACTTTAGCATCGTGCTTGACGTGCCCGGAATTCACTTCGCTTCACCTGCTGCACGTCGGCACGGTCTCGCATGCGATTGACATATCCGCCATCGCCTCCATATTGATTGTCACACCAGGATATTCCGGAGCATCCATGCCTCGCCCCGCGCGACTCCGCATCGACTTCGTGTCCGACGTGGCCTGCCCTTGGTGCGCGATCGGCCTCGCCAGCCTGCAACAGGCGCTGGGCAAGTTGGACGGAAGCGTGCAGGCCGACATCCACTTGCAACCGTTCGAGCTCAATCCGCAACTGTCGCCCGAAGGCGAGGACGCCACCGAGCGCCTGATGCGCAAATACGGCATCAGCGAGGCACAACTCGAGGCCAACCACAAAGTCATCCGCGAGCGGGCCGCGGTACTCGGTTTCACGATCAACACGGGCCCCGGTAGCCACGCTTGGAACACCTTCGATGCGCACCGGCTGCTGCACTGGGCCGAACTGCGGGACGTTGGCCTGGCGTTGGCATTGAAAAAAGCACTGCTGCGCGCGTACTTCACCGACAACGAAAACATCGCCGACCATGACGTGCTGGTGCGAATAGCCGGCAATGCCGGACTCGATTCCGTCGAGGCACGGCGCGTTCTGGGAAACAATGCCTATGCTGATGAAGTACGCGCGCAGGAACAGCGCTTCCAGTGGGCCGGCATCCATTCCGTGCCGGCCACGATCATCAACGGAGTCCACTTGATCTCCGGCAGCCAACCACCTGAAGTTTTCGAACGTGCGCTGCGCGAAATTGCGGAACAGGCGCCAGCCGAATAATGCCGCCAGGTCACAAGTGTGCGTCGGAAAGCCCCAAGCACGGCCCGACGTTGGCGCATACAAACGCGGTGCCGCGCTGAGTCAATCGTCCGTCTTTCCGGTTTCTTTGTCGCTCGATTTGGTCGGCTTTGATTCGGGCGAACCCTGCTGGCGCAGGAACACGCTGAGCACGATGAACACGGCGATAGTCAAATATTCTGCCTGCCATGTTTCCAGCGTGGATGACCAGAATTTGGCTGAAACAAGGAACGACCCGACAGAAATCGGAGGTCGATGCTGGAGCGCAAGTTGCCCGTTGTAGGCAAAAGCACCGGAAACAATGTGCAGCGCGAACGTTATACCGAACAGCAGCACGAACGCTACGGAAAGCGAGTTCCGGTAAAGCCACGGGAAACGGGCATCCTCCCCGCGTGTTTTTCGTTTGTTCTTGCGCTTGTTCGGGTCGCGTGAGTGTGAAGCGCCGCGCTGGTAGAGGATGACGCTGAATACGATCAGCGACGTCAACTGCAGGAAAGCGGCCTGCCAGTTGCTTGCCAGCTCCTGCACATAGCTGCTGCTGAAGAAATTCTGCCAGAAACCGATGGCTGCCCCGCCATGTCCAGTCAGCTGTTGCTTTTTCAGCTGCCAGCTTGCCACGCTATCGCCAAAAAAACAGATCACGAAAAGCGCGAACATCGCGATCGAGAGCGAATGCTCCCGGAGGAAGCGCAAAAAACGTTGCATGTCTGCGTCCCATCTAGCCAAAAGGAGGTTGCTGCTGACGACCGCTTTGCCGTGACGGATTATGCGTGGATAACCGCTGGCTGTCCCGACCCACCGCACAGTGGTGAACCACATCGCTCGCCGGCCTGCGTTCACGGGCCCCTTGATATAAGCTGGGTTCATGGTCAGGCACGTCGCGAACACGGAGATCGCCGACAAGTTCGAGCGCCTCGCCGACCTGCTGGAATTGCAGGGCGACAATCCCTTTCGCGTGCACGCCTACCGCAATGCGGCACGCGTGATCGCAGGCCATCCGCGTGCCCTCGCCGACTTGGTCGCCGAAGGTGCCGATCTCGACAAGCTGCCCGGCGTTGGCGAGGCCATCGCGGAAAAAATCACGAGCATCGTCGAAACCGGAAAGTTGCCTGCGCTGGAAAAGGCTGCCCGCAAAACTCCGCTGGTGCTGACCGATCTGATGCGCGTACCCGGTTTGGGTCCGAAGCGTGTGAAGCAGCTTCATGACGCGCTCGACGTCAAGGGCGCCAACGACATCGTGCGTGCGGCGAAAAACGGAAAGCTCGCCATGCTACCCGGTTTCGGCGAGAAGCTCGCCGGGAAGATTGCCAGTGCGATCGAACAGCTCGCCGGGGAGCAACAACGATTCCGTCTTTCCGAGGCGGAAAACCTTGCAGCGCCGCTCGTCGAATACCTGCAGGGGCTTGACGGTGTCGAACGCGTGGTTATCGCGGGCAGCCTGCGCCGGCGCAAGGAAACCGTGGGCGACATCGACATCGTGGTCACGGCGAAAGACGGCGAGGCAGTCCTGAAGCAACTGACGAAATTCGATGGTGTTCGCGACGTCGTCTCGCAGGGCGACACGCGCGCCACGGTCATCCTGTCGATGAACCTGCAGGTGGACGTACGCGTTGTTCCCGAAGCGGCATTCGGCGCAGCGATGTACTACTTCACCGGCTCGCGCTCACACAATATCGCCGTGCGACGCATCGCCCAGGACAAAGGGCTCAAGCTCAACGAATACGGCCTCTACCGTGGTAACAAACGCGTCGCCGGCAAAACCGAGGAAGCGATCTTCAAGGCGCTCGGCATGGCGTGGATCCCCCCCGAACTGCGCGAGGCGAATGGGGAAATCGATGCGGCACGGAAGAGTCGGCTGCCGACGTTGATTGCGATCGAAGATCTACGCGGCGACCTGCATAGCCACACCAATGCGACCGACGGCCATGCGCGTCTCGAGGACATGGCCGCCGCCGCCCGCAAGCGCGGTTACGCGTATCTCGCAATCACCGATCACACCCGATCGACGCGAGTCGCGCACGGCCTCGATCCAAAGCGTCTGCGCCGCGAACTCGAAAAAATCGACCGGTTGAACGAAGGCTTCAAAGGGTTTCGGCTGCTCAAATCCGCCGAGACCGACATCCTCGAGGACGGATCGCTCGACCTACCCGACTCCCTGCTGAAGGAACTCGATTTTGTACTGGGCGCCCTGCACTCGCACTTCAACTTGTCGCTCAAGAAGCAGACCAAGCGGGTGCTCAAGGCCTTCGAGAATCCCCTGCTTTCGGGGCTCGCCCACCCCACGGCGCGCCAGATCGGCGAGCGCGAGCCGGTGAATTTCGATTTCGAGAAAATCTGCGAGGCGGCGGCGGAGCGCGGCATCTTCCTGGAAGTCAACGGCCAGCCCGCGCGCCTCGACCTCGACGATTGGCACTGCCGCATGGCGAAGGAGATGGGCGTGATGCTGGCGATATCTTCCGACGCGCACAGCACCAACGATCTCGACAAGATAAGATTCGGCGTAGATCAGGCGAGACGCGGCTGGGTCGAGGCGAAGGACGTGATCAACACCCGTCCCTTGCGCGAATTCATGAAACTGCTGCGCATTGCGTAAGTGGCACCGAGTCCGTCAACAGGAATCGTCCGGACGGCATCACGCCGGCACGCACCTCGGCTGGCGATCTTGGTCAAATTTCTTGCACTCCGCAGCCGAGAAACGGTGCTCCGTTCGTCGCGGGCACCGCCAACTCAGCGCCTTTGCGGCTTCCCAAGGCGCCTTCGTCGCCCGGTTTGCGAATCATGCCGTGACCGGGCCTTGAGCGCTTGCAGGCTCGCGCGGCAGGTAGACACTGAACGTGGTACCCGGCCCTTCGCCGCAGTCCAGGTTCAAGCGATAGCCCAGCATGTCCGCCGTGCTTTTGACGATCGACAGGCCGAGCCCAAGTCCATCGGCATCCGGATCGAGCTGGCGGAACGCCGTGAATATCTCGTCACGCCGATCCTCTGATATGCCTTTGCCGGTGTCCGCGACGTCGATCCACAGACCGCCATCGTCTTTGCGGCATGCGATCGTGATCGAACCGCGCTGCGTGTACTTGATCGCGTTACCTATCAAATTGTCCAGGATGGTCCGTAACATGCCCGGATTCGTGGACATTTCTGCGTCGACCACGCGGAGTTGGAGGCTCAAACCCTTGCGCTTGGCGGTATGCGACCAACTCTCGGCGATCTCGACGATCAATTCGTCGATCTGCACGGATTCGAGTTCGATCTGGTCGCCCTCCTCGTCCAGGCGCGATGCTCGCGCCAGTTCGTCGAGCTCGTCTCTCAGACGTGCAGCCGCCTCCTTTGCCACTTCGATGCGGTGCATGTCGCCGGGGGCTTCACTCGACAACATGTCGAGCACCATGGTCATTGTGGTCAGCGGTTGCTTGAGGTCATGTCCGGCAATGGCCATCAATCGCCCCCGATAGCGGTTCGCTCGCGCGGCTGCGATCAACGTGCGGCGCAATTCCAGGTGGGTCATGACCTGGCGCGACAGCGCCCGCAAAACGCGCCGCTGCTCCTCGTTCAACTCACGTGGATGGGTGTCCAGCACGCACACTGTCCCGAGTGCGTGGCCTTCCGCGGTCCTGATGAGTGCGCCGGCGTAAAAACGAAGGCGCGGTCCGCCGGTCACCAGTGGATTGCGATTGAAGCGTGGGTCGAGCAGCGCATCGGGAATTTCCATGAAGTCGTTCTGCAGGATGGCATGCGCACAGAACGACGTATCCAGTGGCGTTTCCCGGACACCCAACCCGATCTCCGATTTGAACCACTGTCGATGCTCATCGATCAGACTGACCACCGCGATCGGCGCCTGGCAGACAAGGCTGGCGATGCGGGTGATGTCCTCGAAGGCCCCTTCGACGGGAGTGTCGAGGATGCCATACGAGCGCAGCACCGCCAGACGTTTCGCCTGATCCGGCGGAGGCGCAGCAGCAAGAAAACTGGTATCGACGGCAACTGGATTAGGCTGGTCCATATCCGTATCCTCCCCCGCCCGACCGGATATTTTAGCCAGCCACGCGCTGCCCGCAAGAGACAATTTTTGGCAAGCTTGACAGGAGACCCACGGCCCTTTGTGCACCCTCGGGAGTCTGTCTGGAAGTGAACCTTGCCGCAGTTTTTGCCCTACAGTGAGCCATCCGACAATCCGCGACCATTCCGTGCAAGCACCCATACCCGATATCACTCGAGACCTCTTTGACCTCTCCGGCTATTGCAGCATCGTGACTGGGGCGAGCGCGGGCATCGGCCTTACCATCTCCGAAGCACTGGCCCACCGCGGATCCGATCTCGTACTGGTGAGCCGAAGTGCGGCACGCCTCGAAGAGGCGGCAGGAAGGGTACGTGCGATTTGCCGGCGGGTGGCAACGGTCGCAATCGATGTGGCGGACGACGCGGCCCCTGGGAAAATCGTCGAGGCGGCGCTGGGGTTAAGCGGCCGCATCGATGTACTGGTGAACAACGCGGGTTTCATGACGTTCTCCAATCCGCTCGATGTCAACGACAAAACGTGGGATGAAATCTTCAGCGTGAATGTCCGGGCGCCGATGCGCATTACGCGCGCGGTGCTGCCGGTGATGATCAAGGCGAATCGGGGCAGCGTCATCAACATCGGAAGTTCGTGGTCGTCGCGGGCGTCGGTGTTCAACCAGGACGGCGGCGGCGTGGACTATTGCTCGTCGAAGTCGGCTTTGCAGGCCTTGACGCGCGCGACGGCGCAAGACGTTGCACCCAACAACATTCGCGTGAATACCATCGGCCCGGGTGCCGTGGACACGCCGATGCACGCCGACCATCGCGCGCTGCTGTTCGAGTTCGAGAAATACATTCCACTCGGTCGAATCCAGGTCGCCGAAGACCTCGCCGGCACCGTGATCTTCCTGGCGTCGGACGCCAGTGGTTACATCACGGGCCAGACGCTGCACGTCAACGGCGGACTGTTGATGGTGGATTGACGAACGAGCCTGACCTCGTCCTTGCAATGAAAGCCTTGATAGCCTTCGGCGCCAAACGCATCGCCCATCTGGCTGTGAAATGCCTGGGGCGCCGAAGATATCCTGTCCGGGGACAAGACAGAAAAGCCTTCCTACGCTGCGAACGGGTACCGCGAGCATGGCCGGTTCACGTCGACCGGAGCGTCGCTTCTATTTTTGCGTGCGCCACACCTTGAATTGGTGGATCATGGCGCCGCCGGCGAAGTGCCGGTTCCGGAACGCATCGGCATGGGTGCATTCGATTCCCTGTTGGTCCAGCTCAAGCGACACCATGTGTATCGTGTGGCGGTTGTCTATGCCGCAGCCGGCTGGTTGCTGGTGCAGGTCGTCACGCAGGTGTTTCCAGTTTTTTCGTTCCCGGCGTGGACGGAACAGCTCGCGGTATTGACCGTGCTTGTAGGCTTTCCGATTGCCTTGGTGCTTGCGTGGGCCTACGAGCGGAATCCTGAGGGGCTTCATCGCGACCCTTCGTCGCTGCCCGAATCCGGTCGGAAAAGAAATCATCGCATCGATATTGCGATCGGCCTGCTCGTCGTGCTGTCGCTAGCGGTGACCGCCGTGATCTGGTCTGTGCATCGAACGCCGGCAAAGCACAGCCGGATTGCGGCACACGCACAGACAGCAACACCGACACAGGCGCCGCCACGATCCGTGGCCGTGCTGCCGTTCGACAACATAAGCGGCGATCCCAAGCAGAAATATTTCAGCGAAGGCATTTCCAGCGAACTGATCGGGCTCCTCGCGCGCAACCCCAATCTACACGTCGCGGCACGCACATCGTCGTTCTTCTTCGAGGGCAAGCAGCAGGACATCCGCCTCATCGCGCAAAAGTTGAACGTGCGCTCGATACTCGAAGGCAGTGTGCAGTCGGATGGCAGCCACGTGCATATCGAAGTTTCACTGGTCAATGCCGCCGATGGGTACCAGCAATGGTCGCAAAGCTACGACCGCTCGTTGAGCGACATCCTTGCGGTGCAATCGGAGATCGCACAATCCATTGCACAGGCGCTGGCGCCTGCACTGGCCGGCGTACAGCCCAAGTCGGGTGTTCCGGAACCCGCGCAGATCGACCCGGATATCTATCGCGACTACCTGCAAGCCCAAACCTACTTCGACCAAACTTTGGACGAAGGCCAGACGCCGGCGTCGCAAGACGCCCTGGACCGGGCGGTTGCGCTGTTCCGAAAGGTGGCGACGGCGGCGCCCGGTTTTGCGGACGGCCAGGCGGCCTTGGCGAACGCGCTTTTGTACGTGGGCGACGCGACGGACGATCAGGTCAACGCGGCGCTTGGCCATGCACTCGCGGTGGATCCGCAGAATCCGCTTGCACTGGATGTTGCCATAAGTCTCGCGAGAAACAAGTGGGACTGGGATGGCGTCATCAGGAATGCCCTGATCCTGAAGCGGTCATCGGCCCACACGGCTGCCCGTGCCGAAGGCTTGAGCGACGCATTTTTCACCTTTGCGCTTTGGGATGGACAGGCCCTGTATACGCGCGAATGGACGCAACTCGATCCGTTTTCCTACAACGCTTGGGCGGCGGTCGTGAACAACTATTTTGCCAATGCCCAGTTCGAAAACGCGCTCGCTGCTGCGAAGGAAGCACTGGCGCTGCATCCGGATGACCCGGTTACCAAGGAATATCAGTGCGTTTCGTTGGCAAGCCTCAATCGCATCAAGAACGCAAACGCGGTCCTGGGCGCACTATCGAAACCCGGTATTCCGATGAACCTACGGATTCATTGCAAATTCTTCATCACGTTGCACAGCGAGGGCTCGAAAGCCGCGATTGCTTTCGTGGACAGTGTGGTGTCGTCCCGTAAACCCGGCGTCGGGGACTCGCCCGGCAACTTGGGCTTCATGCTCAGCCATACCGGCGCCATCGACGATGCCATGGACTGGTACGACAAGGCGTTCAAGGAACACCAGTGGTATTTCGGATTCTATCCCGGCAAAACGGCGCCGCAGGCTTTCCTCGACAGTCCGCGCTGGATTGCGCTGACCCGGCGGCCGGAATACCAACGCTGGCTCGCTGCGCGCAAACACGCCCTGGTCGTACTGGCGGGCGGAACCCCGTAGAGCAGTGCAACCAACGCACTCGATATACACCCTGGCGGGATCGAACAGTTGCGTCGCGATGCGGCGTATTCGGTCTCACGCCCATTTTGCCTGGTGCATGGTGCATAGTGCTCACCTGATTCGATCGCGACGAGGTGAGCCCATGCTGCATATACGAAACCTGTTGTTGCTTGCCGGTCTTGTGTTGACGTGTGGCGTCGCCAACGCGGCGGACACCAAGCCGTTCTTTACCCTGCATGAGGTCGGCAGCGGCGTGTGGGCTGCGATCGCCGTACCAGGCAACCACGCGGGCAGCAATTCAGGATTCGTCATTGGCGACAACGGCGTGCTGGTCGTGGACAGTTTCGAGGATCCGGCCGCCGCGAAGGCGCTATTGACAGCCATCCACGAGAAGACTTCGTCACCGGTGCGCTACCTCATCAACACCCATTACCACCTGGATCATGTCTCGGGCAACGGCGTCTATCAGGCTGCCGGTGCCGTGATCATGGCGCAACGCAACGTGCGCGCTTGGGAACGCATCGACAACCTGAAGTTCTTCGGTGACAAAATCACCCCCGCACAACGCAAGATGGTGCAATCGTATGTGCTGCCCAGCGTCCTCTACCGACGCGGGATCACGGTCTATCTCGGCGAGCGCAAAATCGTGGTGCGCGTGCTGCCCGGACATACCGGCGGCGATTCGATCGTGGTCGTGCCCGATGCGGACGTGGTGTTCACGGGCGACCTGTTCTGGGGCCACAGCCTGCCCAACCTGATCGATGCGAACACCCTCGCCCAGATCCACACCAATACGGTGTTCCTCAGGGATTATCCGGACGCAACGTTTGTTCCGGGCCACGGCGGGATCGGCAACGCTGCTGACGTGCGCGCATTCCGCGGATACCTGATAACGCTGCGGCAGGCGATCAAGGCATCCGAGGAAAAGGGCGAATCCGGAACCACGCTGCAGCAGGATGTGCTGAAGCAATTGGAAGCCACGTACGGTACATGGAACTTCTTCAACTACTTCGCGCAGAAGAACATCGAACAGACGATCGCGGAGCTTGCCGGGAAGAAACCGCTGCCGGAACCAGTGCCTTAGGGAAACCACGTGGCAGTCGCATCGACTGGACGAAAGAGTGCAGCCGAGCCTGTTACTTGCAAGCACCTCTCCGCAGCCCCTTTGACCGCGCAGCAAG
Source organism: Rhodanobacteraceae bacterium (assembly GCA_050737995.1). Classification (GTDB taxonomy): domain Bacteria; phylum Pseudomonadota; class Gammaproteobacteria; order Xanthomonadales; family Rhodanobacteraceae; genus 66-474. The sequence continues at coordinate 11,346 of JBOHYR010000135.1, read as the reverse complement.
TGAAGCCGGCTCCGCTCTGTTTTTTTGCCTCAGGTCGGTTTCGCGTCGAACAGGTACGTCGTTTCCCGCGATGAATCTGTTCCCATTCTTGCTCAGGCAGGTATGAATAACCCAGGGTCAGGCATCGAGTCCATCTCCTGCATCTGTTGGGAGCCAGTCCCTACCGACTGAAGGGCTCACCTTTTTGTCAGCGTAACGCTTGTCCAGCGAGCGGAATCATCCTGTACCGCGTCTGCCGCAGCGAGTTGATCGGCGAATAGCGTGTTGATTTCATGGCGCTCGCCGGGTCGCCATATGACCATCTGTCCACCGTCGACGCGGATGTTCCATTGATGCAGGCCGTCGTAATTTCCGGTTTGCGCCTCGTCCGTATATCCACAAACAATCAAAACGCCACCAGGCTTGAGAACGGCAAGCATGTTTCGCATCACCGCCAGTGCGTCGTAGCAATGATCCAGCGCATTCCGAATGTGGACAAGATCGAAGGTGGCAGGTGGGAAAATATCCAGGATGTTTTCCCCATCGCAATGTTGCGTATAGACGGGGGGTACGAGTTGGAATTCGCCGAGGATGCTGCGGTATTGCTCCGCAAGCGCATCTATCGGAGTGATTTGTGGCGAGCGACCGTCAATCTTCCAACCGATGCACGAAACCGGTCCGGCGGCCACGTCCAATATCTTCAGCTCGGTCGTCGGAACGTTCTTCGGCAAACGCGCGGCAACATATTTTACGACTGTCGCATCGGGATTGATGCGGTCCAGCATTTCCTGCCTGAAAGTTGGAAACTCCTGCCCCACGAACACGGATCGCCAGAAGTCGATTTCACTTTGCACTCCCGCCTGCCACTGATCGCGAACACTCATCGCACGCTATCCCTTTTCCTGTACGCAAACGCTGACCGGCCACGCGGTGCGGTCAACACCCGAAGCCACGGGGCCAGTTTGGTTCCTGCGGCGGGGAAATAGACCGGCCCGTTTTCTCCAAGTCGGTCCGAATGGCATCAGCCGGCCACCCGCTGCTCGACCGCGCCAAGGCTGCTCTGTCGCAACAACGACAAGCCCTCATTTTTTTTTGAGCATGACGCTCGTCCAACGCGCCGCGTCGTTTTGTGTTGCGTCCAGTGCATCGATCTGATCGGCGAAGAGTCGGTTGATATCGTGACGCTCGTCGGGACGCCATATGATCATCCGGCCATCGTCGACGCGGATATTCCATTGATGCAAACCGTTGTAGTTCTCAAATTCCGCTTCGTCCTTGAATCCGCAGACAATCAACATTCCGCCCGGCTTGAGGACGGCCAGCATGTTTCGCATGACCGCCACCGCATCGTAGCAATGGTCAAGCGCATTGCGAATGTGGACGAGGTCAAAAGTTGCGGGCGAGAACTTGTCCTGGATATTTTCGCCATCGCATTGTTGTGTATAGACCGGCGGCACCAACTGAAACTCATCCAGAAGTTGGCGATACTGGGGCGCCAGCGCGTCAATGGCCGTGATCTGAGGGGATTGGCCGTTGATTTTCCAACCAATGCAGGAAACAGGACCAGCTGCGACATCCAGGATTTTTACATCTCCGGTCGGGACATCTTTTGGCAGGCGCTCTGAAACGTATGCCACCACCGGCGTGTCCGGATTGATGCGATCGAGCATATCCTGCCTGTAGGCGGGAACCGGCTGCCCGACGAACACGGATCGCCAGAAATCGACCTCGCTTTGAACACCAGTCTGCCACGTGTCACGAACACTCATCCTGCGTTATCTCCTTGGTCTTGCAGTCAAACATGAGCCCATGGCCCATCAGCTTGGCTGACGGCAGCAGCGCTGGGCAGGTGTCATTCACGCAGCAGAAATGCCCCTTTTCTTCTGCCTCGACGCAAATGCTATCAGCCGGCGACCCGCAACACGATCCAGACGTATCAACCCGTTTGACCGTCGCGGTCGTAGCGTGATCGATGGGCGCCTCGCAACAGTGGAATGCGCTGGACCCGAAAGCGGAAAATCGAACGTGTGCCATGTACCACAAAGACCATGTCCCATGTAGCATCGGACGACATTGCCTGGGGGCTGCCGCGAATTACCCAGGTTCCGTTGCCGCCGGAACAGCGTTGATTGCCACCTTCCTATCCACCTGCAGCCCATGCCTCCCCATACGCTTCATCCGGAAAAGGGCAACCCCGTCAACGGGCAATCGTTGCTCGAAAACGTGAGCCTGCCAGCTGCCGTGATCTTCGACGCGGCACTCGCCAACAACATCGCCTGGATGCAAGGTTTCGCCGACAAGCACGGCGCGAAGCTCGCGCCGCATGGCAAGACGACGATGGTGCCCGCCCTGTTTCATCGCCAGCTCGATGCCGGCGCCTGGGGCATCACGCTGGCCACCGCCATCCAGTGTGCGATCGCCTTCGAACACGGCGTCGCGCGTCTGCTGATGGCCAACCAATTGGTGGGCACGCCCAACATGTCGATCGTCGCCGGATTGATCGAACGAGGCGCGGATTACTACTGCCTCGTCGACAGCGTCGCCAGCGTCGTGGCGTTGAACCGTTACTTCGCGGCATGCGGCCTGATCCTGCAAGTGTTGATCGAAGTTGGTGTACCCGGCGGTCGCTGCGGCGTGCGCAATGAAACCGAACTGAAAACGCTCGCCGGCGCCATCGCCACCGCGCCGGCACTCGCACTTTGCGGCATCGAAGGTTATGAAGGCCTGATCGGTGGCGGACAGGCCGTCGAAGATGTCCGCGCCTACGGCCAGCGGCTCGTCGATATCGTGCGCATGCTCCGGGATTCGGGGGCGTTCGCCGACCGCACACCGATCGTCACCGCGGCAGGCTCGCAATGGTTCGACCTGATCGCCGAAGCGTTCGACGAGCCTTGGCTGCGTGATCACTGCACGCCGGTCCTGCGGCCTGGCTGCTATGTCGTCCACGACCATCGCTCGTACCGCGATGCGATGGCCGCCGTGAAAGCGCGCCATCCGGAACTCGAAGGCGCCCTCGAACCGGCCTTGACCGTGTTCGCGCACGTACAGTCGCTGCCCGAACCAGGCTTGGCCGTGGTGGCCATGGGCAAGCGCGACATTTCCTGCGACCCCGATTTGCCGATTCCTTTGCAACTGCATCGACCCGGCCAGTCAGCGCGTCCGCTGCCGGCTTGCGCAGTACGCAAGGTGATGGATCAGCACGCCATGTTGCAGGTTCCCCGGGATACCGACATCCACATCGGCGACATCGTGTCCTTCGGCGCCTCGCACCCCTGCCTCACCTTCGACAAATGGCGCCAGGTCCTGCGCGTGGATGAAAAGCTGCGGGTACTGGAAGTGATGCCGACCTGGTTCTAGATGTCAAAGGGGCGTCTCGAGCGAGAACCCCCGTTTGCCCTATTTGCGCCCAAACCAGGACTTCACGCCGGGGTGATCGCGGACAGCCTCATACACACCTGTCAGCTTGGGATAGTCGGCAAAAAGCGTCGCCGGAATATGGTCTACGTTGCCGGTGCCGAGCCACTGCACGGCCTTGTAAAGTTTGAGGTCGACCACGTTGATTTTCTCGCCGGCAAAATACGGCCCCACGACGATGTTGCGCTCCGCAGCGCTGGCCCACGCTGGCAGGAAACCGGCAACCAAGGCTTCGCGGGCAGCCTTTTTCTCCCTGTCGTCCATGCGTATCGTGGGCCCGACTGCTGCGCGAAGATCTTCGACATGTTGCATCATCCCTTCGTGTCGGGCAGCCTCGAAATCGTCGTGCGGGTGAAGTCCGTGACGTCGACCGATCATGACCAGGATGGCGTTGGTTTGCGCAAGTGGCGGGTGTCCTGGCAATTCAAGCACAGGCATCGCTCCATACGGGGTCTGCCCTTTCAGCGCCGGCCAATCGTCCCGCTTGATACGCACATCGTCGAAGTCCATGCCTGCGAGATGCAGCGCGAGGCGGCACTCTTCCCCACGGCTCATCGGGGCGTCGAAGTAGATCAGTCTTGGCTTGTTCATGGGCGGCGAGTCTACTCCCAACCCCCGCACCAACGGCTGCCGCCGCATCGAACTCGAGCCGGTCCACTTCGCTTCGCACGGCGACCATGCTGACGTCACTCCAAACGCAAAAACTCAACCGTCCACCGGCTTCCCTGCGACCTGCCCGACGCAGCGAAGCACGGCGTCCAGTATGCTAATAGGCTGTTTCGTTGTTTCGAACTTTGTCCCTCATTTGTGCCAAGGGATTTGAACGTTGAACCCCCCGCCTCTCCCGGATTCGACCTTCGCCTGGGATCAGTACTGGCATGACGGGCGCTTGGCATCTTGTGGTGGCGAAGGGGGAACCAATTACCAGCCAGCGATTGCCGAAGGTTGGCGAGGTTTTTTCGGCACCATCTCCGACGGCGCGCACATACTCGACATATGCACCGGCAACGGGGCCGTCGCCCGGCTGGCGGCGGAGGTTGCGCGAGCACGCGGCGTGAATGTGGCCATCGAGGCAGTGGACGCGGCGACGATCAACCCGACTGCACTGGGACCAGGCGTGGACATGATCCGTTTTTCGTCTCGCACGCCGGCTGAAAACCTGCCATTTCCAGACACCGCTTTCGATGTCATCGTCGGCCAATACGCCATCGAGTACACCGATGTCGAACGTACCTTGGCCGAACTCAAACGCGTAAGCCGGCAGACCGCCGATATCAGGTTCGTAACGCACGCCGCGGGGAGCGTTGTCGTACAAGAAGCGAAACGCCAACTCGATGATGCGGAAAGATTGACGGCGACCGGCATATTCGAGGCGGCGGAAGCGCTCGTGAGGGCATCCGGAAACAGCCCGTCCGCAGCCAGCCCTGATGAAGCGCGCAGGAACTTCCGGCGTGCCCTGCAATCGCTGCAGGTCGCCGCAAAGAGTGCGGTGGACCTGCACATGTACCAAAACGTCGGCAACGTCATCGTGCATGCGATCCAGCAACAACCGCGCGTAGGGGCACGACCGGTACTCGACAAGATCGTTGAGACTGCGTCGGCAATCAAGGCACACCAAGCTCGTCTCTCGGCCATGCGGCGAGCCGCCCTCGATGCATCGGGAGCACAAGCAATCGCTGCGCTGGCGGAGCGCCTGTGGGCCAGGAAATTTGGATTAGAACCTTTGGTACGATCCGATGGAGCCGAGTTCGGTTGGGTGTTGGCATCCGAAAAGCGCGCGAGCTGAATGGTGTCAGAGACACTGCGGGCTTCGGCGGCCAGTCAGCGCCAGATCACACTGGCGACCCACCTGCCGACGATCGAAGCGATTAATCACCTCACTCCCGTACTTGCCTGAACCTGTCACCGCCCTTGCTCTGCCCGGTTGCGCCCCTGCTGCTTGGCGGCGTAAAGCGCCACGTCGGCACGCTGGAACAAACTGTCGGTGGTATCGCCGGCGCTGACACTGGCAACGCCACAACTGATGGTGATGGTGCGCTCGCCGACGAGAGGCCGCGCGGCAACGTGGGAACAAAGTGCTTCGGCCTTGAGCAGGCTTTCGTCGAGTCCGGTTTCCGGAAGGATGGCGAGGAACTCCTCGCCGCCCCAACGACCGAGCGTGTCGACATCGCGCAGCAATTCCCTTGCGCGTGCCGCCAGCGCCACCAAGGCGCGGTCGCCGACCATGTGCCCGAGGCGATCATTCACGGTCTTGAAATGGTCTATGTCGATCAGGATCAGCGAGAATGCACGTTGGTAGCGCGCGGAGCGCACGAGTTCTGATTCGACAATCTCAGCGATCCGCCGCCGGTTGGGCAGCTTGGTGAGCACATCGGTGTTGGCAAGGCGGCCCAGTTCGTCCACCGTGAGCTGAGCGACCTGGAGACGGTGCTGGTAGCTGGAGAAGAAATACAGCGCCGCTATCAGCACGGCGGAAACCGCATGCAACTGGATGGTGAAATTGCCATCGGGCTGCATGGAATGCAGCAGCAGGTACGGCAGGCTGATGGCGACGAACATCGCCATGATCGCCAGCGAGATGACCAGACTGGCCTGGCGTCCGGTGAGGGTAAATGCCAGAACGTAGACGACGGGAATCCAGAGATACAGCGGCTTGAGATCGATGCCGGCCCCGAGGGCTGGAAAGTACAGCCGCAGAGCCATGCAAACGGCGCAGACGGCCGCAGCAAAGAACAGGCAACCGATCTCGATGACGCGCTGCGGCACCAGGCGCTTTTGGAGCGCGACGAACATCACGGGATGAAAGACGATGTTCGCGCAGAAAACCGCGCGCAAGGGCGCCGTCACCACACCGCGCGACTCCATCAATACCCATCCGAAGGCGGTGCTGGTCCAGGCCAAGGCCAGGATCACCATCAGGACCGTACGCTTGCGGCTTTCTGCGTCGCGCCGGATGCGGTCGCCACCGTTCATCGGCGTTTGCCCATCGGGCGGCGATTCGGCGTAACTTGCCTCGCGTCGAATGGATGGATCCGCAACGGGGGCAGTGCCAGACGGTTCGCTTAAAATTGAGATCAGGTTCACTTTCGACCCACGCCATCGTTGCCGTGAATAGATGCAATTGCCATGCCGGCAACAGCCTTTCGCCAAGCGCCACGTCAATATCGCGAAATGACGATGCCGGCAACCAAGCCCTGCACCTCGAACGGAAGCCTTACGCACCCGCAACAAGAGCGTGCGCTCGGCGACGAGAGGTTTCAGGCGAGGGTCGAAAAACCTTTGGGATGACCCATCCGCTTCGGACCGCTCGGCTGACCTCGACAACCTGCCGCCGGACTCGCGGAGAATTGATTGCGTCCCTTTTTCCGACTATTTCAGCACCCGGTCGAACAGCGCGAACATCTCGGACCAGCCGCGCTCGGCCGCAGCCTCGTCGTAGACCGGAAAGTCCGGCTTCATCCAGCCATGCGATGCGCCACGATACAGTTCACAGCGATAGCGCACGCCCGCATCGTCCAGCGCCTTCTTCAAGCGCTCGACCATTTCCGGCGGACAACTGCCATCCTTGTCGGCGACCGCGATGTACAACTCCGCGCGGATCTTCGGCGCCAGCAAGTGCGGGCTGGCCGGATCGTCGGTGGCCAGTCGCCCACCATGGAAGCTGGCCGCAGCCGCAACGCGCTCTGGATACGTGCCCGCAGCGGCGATCGCCATGCCACCACCCATACAGAAACCGACCGTGCCGACCTTGTTGCCGGTCACGTCGTCGCGCGTATCGAGGTACGCCAGCAACGCTTCGGTATCCTGCGTGGCTTTGAAGTTGTCCGTGCTCGCCATCAACGGCCCGACCATGGCCCGAAAATCGCCGGCAAACACTTCCTTCGGATCCAGCGGACCATAGGCGCCGTAGCGATAGAACAAATCCGGCACCAGCGCCAGGTAACCGCTGCCGGCGAGGCGCTCGCCGATTTGCATCAATACCGGACGGATGCCGAACGCGTCCATGTAGACGATGATCGCCGGCCACGGGCCCGATCCATCGGGCGTGAAGACGTGTGTCGGGCATTGCCCGTCCAGGGTGCGGATGGCGACTTCTTCGTGCTGGATCATGCTTGCTCCTCGCGCAGCGGAATACATGCGGCCGCGTCAGTGCGACGCACGCCGCACAGTTCTCCAGCAATCATAACGCGCCGGCAGGGAATCCCCGAAGCGGCCAAGCGCTCCGAATGGTGTCGAGCACCCTGCGGACGTCGGCGGGCAACCCACCTCCGCCCGGGCTGACCTCCGCGACCGGGCGCGGGGCCTGCCAAGAATCAATTGCTTCCGTCCCCTTTGCGCATGCTATACTGGCAATGCAGCGCTTGGGGCAACTCTGGATGCACTGCGTCACTTTACGGCGAGTTCGCCTCACTCCAAGCCGTAACTCATCCACGGTATTCAAAGGTAATGTGTAATGTCGGATAGACAAAGCGGTACAGTCAAGTGGTTCAACGACGCCAAGGGCTTCGGCTTCATCACCCCGGAAAGTGGTGATGACTTGTTCGTCCACTTCCGTGCCATCCAGGGCGACGGCTTCAAGTCGCTGCAGGAAGGCCAGAAGGTCACCTTCATCGCCGTCAAGGGACCGAAGGGTATGCAGGCGGATCAGGTGCAGGTGGCGTAAGCCTCCCATCCAGGTTTGTGAAAAAGCCCGCTTCGGCGGGTTTTTTCATGTCCGGACTCAGGCATGTCTATTATTTGCCGCATCCCTGGTTCCACGAACGGGGTCCCTTTTCGGTGTAGCGATCACCTCCGTTCACCTTTGGCCTTCCGACTTGATACAAGGAAATTCAAACAGATATAGGTGAATCTGACCGCGCTCGTGATGACGTCTCGCCGCCATCACGACCCACGAATCCTTTCTGGATGTGGCCATGTTCAACAAAATCAGGAACTGGCGTGTACGGCGTATCGTCGCCCGACACCCGATCGCCGAAGGGCCTTGGCGAGACGCACTCGAGCGCTGTGCCTCGGCGCGTCGGCTGGGCGCTTCCGACCAGGCCACGTTGCGCGTGTTGGCGACGTTGTTCCTCGAGCGCAAATCCCTGGAGCCAGTCAAGGGATTGCAGCTTGAGGAAGCCGAGCGTGTTCTGCTCGCGACCCACGCTTGCGTACCGATCCTGAAACTGGGCCTTGACTGGTACGACGGCTGGCACAGCGTCATCGTGTATCCGGACGTGTTCATTCCGCGTCGCCCACAGACGGATGCAGCAGGCGTGGTTCACCAAACCAACACCATGTTGGCCGGCGAGGCATGGGGGCGCGGGCCGGTGATCCTGTCGTGGGCCGATGTGCTGGACATCGGGCAGAAACCGGGACACAACGTGGTCATCCACGAACTGGCGCACAAGCTCGACATGCTCAACGGGGCCGCCAACGGCTTTCCGCCACTGCACCGGCGCATGGATCGCCACCTGTGGCTGCAGGTCTTCTCGAGCGCGTGGGATCGCCTGCAGGGTGAGCGACGCAGCGGGGTCAACTTGCCGATGGATCCGTATGGCCTTGCAAGCCCGGCCGAGTTTTTTGCGGTGGCCAGCGAGCAATTTTTCGAAGGACCGGCAACATTGCGCCAGCATTTGCCCGACGTATATCGGCTGCTCGCGCAATTTTACCGACAACACCCGTGATGGATTCCGGGTTCAGCCTGCGATGAAGCTGCAGGCCGCCCCGGCATGACCAAAGATGATGGTCGCGCCGCAGCCTCGGGAGGAGGTCCTCCCGGCCGTCTGCGCAGGAAGCGCGCGAACCGTGGCAGGCCGTTGGTCGTTCGACCGTTGAACCTGTAGGTCACCCACGACCCGACCGACGGAGGGTGCGCACGATCCTGATCGGAGAAGCCCGAGCCAATCGCAAAGCGACGCCCGCCCGGAGTACGAACCTCGATCGACCCCATGAGCCCCTCGAGCCTGCCATGGCCGGGCTTGATCGCGACAACCCTGGCTTCGGCGTCTTCATAGGGCTTCAGCTTGAGCAGACCGACACCACGACCGGCCCGATAAGGCACATCGCCACGGTGGAGCACCAGCCCTTCGCCGCCCCTGTCGAGCACGCGTTTGAGCGCGGACTCAAGTTGCGTTTCGTCCGCGACGTGAAACTGACGAACGACAACGACCCATGGATCTCCGATCGCGGCAACGACCGTGCGGATGACGGGGACCCGGGCATCGAAGCCACCCACTTGCGCGGGCAGGTCGAAAACGTGATAACTCATCTCGTGCCACGCCGCACCATTCGCTTCGACCGCGCGTACGGTGGCGGAAGCCCGTTCGAACCGGCCGTAACCGGCCCACAGTTCGCCATCCATGGGCGTATCGGGCCAGTTTTTGGTGAACCAGGCCGGGGCCCGAATGACAGTGCCCCCTCGGGTCAACAAGCGGTGGCCATCCCAATAGCCACGCACACCATCGAATTTCTCGCTGACCCAGTAACGGGACAGGTCGAGGCCGCCGTGGTACACGTCAACCAGTTCAACGGGCGGCGGCGCGGCCCAGGCCGGCACCGGCAAGAACAACGTCGATACGAGCATCGCGACCGGGATCCATCGCACCCACGAACGCATGTTTGCCGCTCCGCAGCTGGAAAGTGCGGATTGTCGGAGCGCGTGCGAAAACGCACTATCGGCTCACTTCCCCTTCGACATGCCTCAACGTCCGACGAATGCCTCGGTAATGCCTTACACGCTGGATCGGCATTCCGGGTCTGGCTTTGTTGTTGACGCTTTCAGTCGATCAGCCCGGCGACGATTTCCAGGGAATGCCTGCGCGCCGGGTAGTCATACATGTTGGTGGTGACGATGAGCTCGTCGGGGCGCGTGCGGTCGATGAACGCACGGATCGCATCGGCTACGGTGCCGGGCACACCGATCGCCGTACACGCGAGCACGTGATCCAGCAGTTTGCGCGCCTGCGGCGCCAATGATTCCACATAGCCTTCGACCGGCGGCGGCAAGCGCCCGGGGTGTCCCGAGCGCAAGGCCACGAATGATTGCTGCCACGACGTTGCAAGGTAGCGGGCCTCGGCATCCGTATCTGCGGCGAACGCGTTGTAGCCCAGCATCACGTAAGGTTTGTCGAGGTGGCGCGAGGGGCGGAACTGCGAGCGGTACAGCGCGATCGCGTCAAGCATCTGCGCGGGTGCAAAGTGCGAAGCAAACGCATACGGACGCCCCAGCGCCGCCGCCAGTTGCGCGCCAAACAGGCTGGAACCCAGAATCCAGATCGGCACGTCGTGACCCTCGCCCGGCGTGGCGCGCACCGGCGCCCGGCCCTCGAAATACGCCGCCAGCTCCTGCACGTCGTAGGGAAACGCATCGGGGTCGGCGGTGAGGTTGCGCCGCAATGCGCGCATCGTGACCTGGTCAGAGCCGGGCGCCCGCCCAAGGCCGAGGTCGATGCGTCCCGGATACAACGCGTCCAGCGTGGCGAATTGTTCGGCGATCACCAACGGCGAATGGTTCGGCAGCATCACGCCGCCAGCGCCCACGCGGATCGTCGAAGTGGCCCCTGCAACGTGGCCTATCAGCACCGCCGTCGCGGCACTGCCGATACCCGGCATGCCGTGGTGCTCGGCTACCCAGTAGCGTTGGAAACCCCAGCGTTCGGCGTGCTGCGCAAGATCTACCGCGTTGGCGAACGCCTGCGCCGCGGAACCACCCTCGACGATCGGGCACAGATCAAGAAAGGACAACGGGATCACGGCTACCCTCGAACGGGATCAGTTCACCTACCGACAACCGCGGTAGGCAATCACTGACAGGGTACCGCAATCGTGGAAGCTACCGCAGCGCCGTGCTCGAGCCGACCGTCTGGCCATAGGGCCACGCAACCACGACTCGAACAGCCCGGCATCCCGCAACACGTTGTCCAGCGTGGCAACAGCCGCCTGCCCTGCTTTCTGTGAGTGTCGTCGCTAATC
>JBOHYR010000134.1:0-5218 GCA_050737995.1 Rhodanobacteraceae bacterium | reverse complement strand
TCGTTGACTTCGCCAACGCGGTTGGCATCGGGGATTTCGCAATCTTCGAACACCAGCTCGCAGGTGTTGGAGCCGCGCATGCCCAGCTTGTCGAGTTTCTGTGCGGTCGTGAAACCCTTCGTGCCCTTTTCGACGATGAAGGCGGTAATGCAGCGGCTGCCGGCGGTGCGGTCGGCGGTGCGCATGTACACCAGCAGCACGTTCGCTTCCGGGCCATTGGTGATCCACATCTTGTTGCCGTTGGCGCCCCAGTGATCGCCCTTTTTCTTCGCCTTGCATTTCATCGAACCCACCACGTCGGAACCCGCGCCGGGTTCGCTCATGGCCAGCGCGCCGATCGACTCGCCCGAGCACAGCTTCGGAACGTATTTCTTGCGCTGCGCCTCGTTGCCGTTGTGGAAGATGTTGTTGAGGCACAGGTTGGAGTGCGCGCCGTAGGAAAGCCCTACCGACCCCGACGCGCGCGAGATTTCCTCCATTGCCACCAGGTGCGCGAGGTAACCCATGCCGCTGCCGCCGTGAGCTTCCGGCACCGTAATCCCCAACAACCCCATGTCGCCGAACTTCTTCCACAGATCGTCCGGGAACAGGTTGTCGCGGTCGATCTGGTCGGCGCGAGGTGCGATTTCCTTGTCCGCGAAAGCGCGGACGCTTTCACGCAGCAGGTCGATGTCTTCGCCGAGGTGGAAAGGTTGCATGCGATCTCCCTGTGACGCCATTTCTGCGAAAGCCGAAATCCATTGTGCCGTATTCGAGCGGGTTGGCCGTATTTCTTCGTCATGCCGGGACCGCGCACAGCGCGGGACCCGGAATCCAGCTTTTGCCATCAAAGCCAAGGCTGGACTCCGGGTTCGCCCCTTCGGGGCGCCCCGGAGTGACGAGACAACCATGACTGTTTTACGAAATCCCGGACGCAGCAGGTTTATTCGGTGGTTCTATTGCCCGCGCATCCTGCCCAGGAACCGCGTGCCGTCGTTGCCCATCGTCGGCAGCTTGATCTTGCCGACGGCGTTGATGCGTTCCTCGGCCATGCGGTCGGCGGCCTTGTACGTGGGGATGCCATCGCGGTCGGCGATCTGGAAGATGCGGCCGACGTTGTAGTAGATGCTGCGCATCATGCGCATCGCGCGCTCGCGATTGTAACCGTCGATTTCCAGCGACACGTTCATGACGCCGCCGGCGTTCACCGCGTAATCGGGTGCATACACCACGCCGCGTTTCATCAGCTCGTCGCCAATCTCGTCGGTGGAAAGCTGATTGTTGGCGATGCCGCAGATGATCGGCGCCTTGATGCGGTCGATGGTCTGCTCGTTGACTGTGCCCCCCAGCGCGCAGGGACTGTAGACGTCGCAATCGACGTCGTAGATCTCGTCGGTGCCGACCCCTTCGCAGCCCAGCTCGTCGACGCAACGCTGCACGACTTCCTTGTTGATATCGGTGACGTACACCTTGGCGTCCTGTTCGCGCAGCAATTTGATGAACTCGCTGCCGACGTGGCCTGCGCCCTGCACCGCAAAGCGGTACTTGCCGATGTCCTCGTTGCCATGCTTGTAGTTCAGCGTCGCCATCACGCCCTGCAACGCGCCGTAGGCCGTGAATGGCGAGGGATCGCCGGAACCGCCGTGGACCTGGTGCACGCCGGTCACGAACTCTGTCTCGCGGTACACGTATTCCATGTCGTTGACATCGATGCCGACGTCTTCGGCCGTGATGTAGCGCCCGTGCAACGAATTGATGAAACGGCCGAGCGAGCGGAACAGCGCCTCGGACTTGTCTTTCGCCGGGTCGCCGATGATCACCGCCTTGCCGCCGCCCAGGTTCAGCCCAGCCACCGCGTTCTTGTAAGTCATGCCGCGCGACAGCCGCAGCACGTCATTCAGCGCTTCCTCGTCCGTCTTGTACGGCCACATGCGCAGGCCGCCCAATGCCGGTCCGAGCACCGTGTTGTGGATTGCAATGATGGCCTTGAGGCCGGCGTCCTTGCTCTGGCAAAACACGACCTGTTCATGACCAGTGGTGGCGAGGGTTTCGAAGATCATTGGTACTGGCTCCCGGCGCGCCTGAAGTGGGCGCGGAATACAAAGACGCGGCGCCTCGGAGGGCGCCACGGACGGTCGCGGACGTGGCCGCAGTATGGGCAGACCCGCGTTCGCAGCCGGTTAGTGTAGCCGGACTGGAAGGCGCGGGTCAGGCTGCGTCACATAGCGTGCTTGAATAATTACTCGCAAGTTATTGATATATAATGTATGTATAGATGAGCTATTGTGCGACGCCGGCGCCACACGTCAGGATCGGCACGTCGCAAGCACGTGCCTTGGGGAAACCGATGCCCCGGAAAAACTGTCCCGAGTAGATCCGGCTCCCGGCTGTGGCATCCTTCGTTTTTGTCATTCCAGGGCCGCCCGCGCAGTTTGCGGGCGGAACCCGGAATCCGGTTTTACTCGTCGCCGGTGGAGCGCCAAGCTGGATTCCGGGTTCCATCGCCGATAACGCTGGCGATGGCCCGGAATGACCAGTGAATTAATCGAATCTGTCATGCAACGGGCCGAGAATTGATGCCAATAAATAACCATGTTCGTTGTTGCATCGTCGGCGGCGGTCCCGCAGGGATGATGCTGGGCCTGCTGCTGGCCCGTGCGGGCGTACCGGTGACGGTGCTCGAAAAGCACGGCGACTTCCTGCGCGATTTCCGTGGCGACACGGTGCATCCCTCGACGCTCGCGATCATCGATGAACTCGGCCTGCGCGGCAGCTTCGACAAGCTTCCACAACGGCGGGTGGATCATCTCTCGGCCATCATTGCCGGCCGCGAGCAACAGGCTGTCGATTTTCGTGGCCTGAAACCGTACGGCTACCTTGCGCTCGTGCCGCAGTGGGATTTCCTGGACATGCTGGCAGCCGCCGGACGGAAGTTCGACACGTTCGACCTGCGCATGCGCCATGCCGCGACTGGCCTGATCGAGGAAGCAGGGCGCACGGTCGGCGTCGAGGTCAACGGTCCCGATGGCCCGTACCCACTGCATGCGGATCTCGTGATCGCCTGCGACGGCCGACACTCAACCCTCCGCGAGGCCGCGGCGCTCAAGGCGCGCGAGTACGGGGCACCGATGGATGTCCTGTGGTTCCGGATGCCGCGCAAGGAAAGCGATCCGCAGGACACCTTCGGCATTGTCGATCGTGGCCACATGATGGTGTTGCTCAATCGCGACAACTACTGGCAGGTGGCGTTTTTGGTACCGAAGGGCGGCGACTCCGCATTGCGCACGCAGCCGATCGACGTGTTGCGCAACTCGGTGGCCCAGCTCGCGCCATTCCTGACGGATCGCAAGGACGCCATCGAATCCTGGGACAAGGTCAGCACGTTGGTGGTACAGGTGGATCGACTGGAACGCTGGCACAAGCCCGGCTTGCTGCTGATCGGCGATGCGGCGCATGCGATGTCGCCGATTGGCGGCGTCGGGATCAATCTTGCAATCCAGGATGCGGTAGCCGCCGCCAATGCGCTCGCACAACCGTTGTTGGCAGACGGTGCCGTCGACGAATCCCGGCTTGCGCAAGTACAAGAGCGGCGCGAGTTGCCGGTGCGCGTCGTGCAACGCGTGCAGATCGCGATGCAGAAACGCCTGATCTCGCGCGCACTCGAGCAAGCCGGCGAGCCGCCGCGCGTCCCTGCGTTGCTGCGATTCCTGCTCGGCTTTCGTACGGTGCGGCATATCCCCGCGTGCCTGTTCGGCTACGGCATCCGCCAGGAACACGTGCACACGCCGCAATCATGATCACTGGATGCCGGCCTTCGCCGGCATGACGAAAGCAGCCATGACCAATGGATGCCGGCCTCGGTCGGCATGACGAAAATCGCGACGCCCCGACAATCCGGTCACCCCGGAGCAGAGCGTGCCCCGGACTTGATCCGGGGCAGGGGTCCGGTCAAATACGTCGCGCCAAGCGCACAAAAGAAAAGGCCCGGCTTGCGCCGGGCCCTTGAACAGCCGTACTCGATGGCAGGCTCCATCAATAATGATGCCCGTGTCCATGCCAGTGCGGATCGCGCGTCCAGCGCGAGGGGTGGTAGACCCAGCGGTTGCCACGATGCACCCAGTGCGGGCGGGCATACACATAGCCGGGTCGTGCACGTTGCCAGGTGCCCACAACCCAGATGTAGTTGCTGCCACTCCAGTTCCAGTACCCCGGTGCCCAGACATAGCCCGGGCGTGGCGGCGGTATGCGCTCGCGGCGCATCGGCGGAGGCGGGCTGCCCACGGTGATGCTCAGGCCGACCTGTGCGGCTGATGCCGGTGGCGTGACGCTGACGGCCGCACCGCCTGCAAAGGCCAGTGCGATGACTAGTGCGAGTTTGCTTGTTTGCACGTGACACCTCCGTTTCGATATCGCGGGGACCGGATGGCCTCGCCTTTACGATAAGTACTAAAACGCACGAGCGGCACTTTCAGATGTCGTTCATTCAGACGCCGTGCAAACACATGACTGCTGCCTGATTCGGGCACCCGGTCGGTTCGCGCTACAATCAAAGGGTTAGAGGACATTCAAGGCCGAGTACCGCATGAGTTCCGCAGTTTCCGAGCTTCCCGCCAACGAACCGCGCGCCGACGCGACGCCGCTGCGCTTCGTCACCGCCGCCAGTCTGTTCGACGGCCACGACGCCGCCATCAACATCATGCGGCGCATCATCCAGTCGCAGGGCGCGGAAGTGATCCATCTCGGCCACAACCGATCGGTCGAAGACGTGGTGCGCGCCGCGTTGCAGGAAGACGCCGACGGCATCGCGCTGTCCAGCTACCAGGGCGGCCACGTCGAATATTTCAAGTACATGGTCGACATGCTGCGCGAACGCGGCGCGGGCCACATTTGCGTGTTCGGCGGCGGCGGCGGCACCATCACGCCCGAGGAAATCAAGCAACTGCAAGACTACGGCGTCGAACGCATCTACCACCCCAACGACGGCATGAAGCTGGGCCTGGTCGAGATGATCGAAGACGTGGTGCAGCGCGCGGGCGCTGCACGGGATCAATCGGCGGTTGCAGGGCACAAGCAGCCCCTGCAGCCGAACATCGATGACGAGATCAGCATCGGGCGGATGCTCTCCGAAATCGAAGACGGCGATTTCTCCGAATCCGAACTGAAGATGCTACGCAAGCAGTGGGAAAACCGGGGTCAGAGTCGCCTTTCGGCCCCTGCCAAAAACCGGGGTCAGAGTCGA
>JBOHYR010000133.1:0-7562 GCA_050737995.1 Rhodanobacteraceae bacterium | reverse complement strand
CAACCGCAACATCGCGAACGCTTATGCCACCTTCGATTTGAATCCCGACGGAAGCATCGCCGCCATCAGAATGAAGCCGGTATCGCCTACGGCGGATTTTAGTTGGGACTACCAGGACCTGCACTTCATACCGGTAAAGAGCGACAGCGGCGCAATCAAATAGGACGTCGCAGTCCTAGGCGCCTGCTTAATCAATACGCATCATTGCCGCCGATCTGGTCGT
The DNA here is from genome assembly GCA_050737995.1 of Rhodanobacteraceae bacterium. Classification (GTDB taxonomy): domain Bacteria; phylum Pseudomonadota; class Gammaproteobacteria; order Xanthomonadales; family Rhodanobacteraceae; genus 66-474. The sequence goes on along the minus strand of JBOHYR010000133.1, from coordinate 7,339 downwards.
CGAAGCCTGGACCTTCTTGTCTTGGTGTGTCAAAACGAACTCAATCGCGTCCTCTTAGTCTTCGGTCTCCCTAAAATCAGAGTGTTGCGAATGACAGCAACGGGTCGCACAGCGAGCATTGACGAAAGACGCCCGACCGATCAAACACTGATCGGCAATCAATGGTCGCTGACTGGCCAGAACCCTACAGTCGACACTCCAACTAAGCTGCCCAGAAGCTGTCGCTCGTTTCTATCCCCGCAGATAATGTTTCATGCCTAGGCCGCAGGTCCCGGCTTTCTGCCCTCAGGCTGCGCTAAAGCGATCATCGGCTGGCATACCCCATACATCAGCGTGCGCCACAGCCACTCAATGGGCCCAAATCGGTATCGGTGCAGCCAGACAGCGCTCAGAGCGATTTGGCAGGTGTAGACGATGATGCCGAGACCCAAGGCCTCTGCAGCGCCTAGCCTGCCGAAGAAACCCAGTCCATAGCCGAAGAACACCCAGGTGAAGATCACCGATTGCATCAAGTAATTTGTAAACGCCATGCGACCAAGCGGTGCGAATATCCGAAGTACCCGCTTGGCAGCGGTGAGTTCGACCAACGCGATGACTGCTGCGCCATAGCCCAATCCCATGAAGATGTTTGAGGCGTTCGCAAGGCATGACCTCTCCACCGGGATCACGGCCCAAGAGGTACTTGCCGGCAGCCACCCAGGTGTGCCCATAAGCGTTCCCAATATCAGTCCGCAGCTTGTGACGGCAAGCAGGAAACCTCAGTGCCGATGCGGATCCCTTAGCATACCGCTGCGCCATGCCAACATGCCCACCAGGAAAAGCCCCAATGTGCGTGGAAAAACGTACTCGTGCAGCGACAGGATGTAGGGAAGCTCGTTCCAGCTGAAACGAATGATTTTTTCGTACGTGCCCGTTGCATAAACGCGGTTGGCTTCAAGCACATGATGCTGCAACCAGGCTACCGAAGGCCAGGAAATCGGTAGCGATAAGGCCGGCATGATGACGTAGAGCGCTAGCAGTCCTGTGGCGGCGAACGCTGTGCTCCGGGCGGACATCGACAGAAACGGCAGCGCCACAAATCCGGCCAGGGCATACTCGACGAGGATGTCGCCGTTCCAGATCAGCAGCAGATGGACCAGGCCGATCATCAGCAATACCACTAGGCGCCGCACCAGAAGGCGCAGTCGCGAACCACTGCGCGCCAGACGCTCGGATTGGATTGCCAGACCCACGCCGAACAGGATGGAGAACAACGCAAACGCCTTCATCTCCAAGAACATCGAGATGAAATGTCCGATGGCACTGTCAAGCGGTGGCACGGGCGGTTGGAACGGAAGAAATTGCTGAAACAGCGAGACCCGAAACTCGTTCACCAGATTCACTGCAAGCACGCCAAACAATGCGATGCCTCGAAGTATGTCGATGGCGTAAATGCGGTCCGTTGTCGCGACGGGCTGAATCGTTCCACGGATCGTTGGATGCACAGCCTTACCCCCGCGACGCGTTACGCATAGTGCCTCGGCGAGCTACCTTAACCGATATTCCCGCACGTCTCGCCGCGGGTTGAGGGTGTGCTTTGAATGACCGCTATCGCACAGCGACCTTTGACCAACGATGATCGACCAAGGGTCGGTGACCAGCCACAACCAGTCAGTCAATTTCTCAATAGGGGTGCCGGAAAGCGGACGTTGAAGGCTTGTATTTTTTGATGCTGGCAACACCGCCAGGAAGGCTGATCTGCGCGCCATCTGGGTCCGGCTATACAGCGTATGATAAGCCGCACCGAGCGTTACGAAGTTGCTTCAACTTCATGGGCTTGCGCTACCCTCGGGAGGCATGTAGCGCAAGATGTATAGCCGGACCCACGGGTCCGTATATTCAATAGTTAGGCGGCATCTGCAGATATCAGGCCCGGGGGGAACAGACTTGAACTGGGACGCCATACAAGCCATAGCTGACCTGATAGCAGCGTTCGGTGTGCTGGCCAGCCTTCTGTACCTGGCCTTGCAAATCCGCGAGGCCTCCCGCGAGGAGCAACGTTCCCGCTACCACGAAATCTCCAGCAAGATGGCGGATATCGCAAGGGACTGGTCGGTGAACGAAACGCTGACCGACGTCATGCATCGCGGCTTCGTCAACCCCGCGGACCTCAAGCCGAACGAAATCTTTCGTCTTTACTCATCGCTTTGGGGAATGATGAAGGCGTGGGAAGCTTCCTACCATTACTCACGCGCGCGCGGCGTGCACGACTGGGGGGCTGGCGGATTGAGGGCGACGATGGCTTCGTTCATGGCGTTCCCGGGCATGCAGTCCTATTGGGCCAACCGACGTTCCTGGTTTTCGACGGAGTTCCAGCACGAGGTGGATCGCTTGATTCAGCTTGGAGCGCCACGGATGGATGAAGCCTATGCAGTCGCGAATGAAACCCACAAGTGAAGTCACCGCCTAACCTCATTCGAGGCGGACGACTGCGCCGCCGCTTAACTCAAGCGTTGACGAGTTGCGGAGCCATCTTTGCTCAGTCGCCCCCGGGACAGCGTTCGATTGAAAGTGGCGGCGACGTCGCCGACGGGCGTCCCAGAAGCGGACGGCTACGAGCGACGGCAATGGGTCGACTCCACGCCCTCCACTCTATTCGAATCCATGTCAGAATCTTGGTGGACAGCACCGGATCGGTGGTTAGGAACTGCCGAAACTCGTGGTCAGTGCAACCGGAGTACGCATGGTGGCCGCACGGTCTCGAGGGTCCACCGCCGCGCGGGCGTGATCAGTGTCAAGCACTTGATCCCACCGCGTGTCAGAAGCGACACCCAAAGCGCTGCCGGCCGCACCTGCCGCGTACCCGCGATCCGCTGGGACCTGCGCCAAGACTGGTGTGTATTGCTCGCGCGTCAGCGGTTACGTGCCAAGGTACTGTTCGACCCAACGATTGATCGCCGCGTAGTACAACGCTAGGTGCACCGGGTCCTGCGGCAGGTGGTGGGCACCGGGGATGCCGATGAACTTGACCGGCACTTCGCGACTTGCGAGTGCGTGGTACAACGCGAACGATTCGGTGATCGGCACCACCACGTCGTCGGTGCCGGAAAGGATGAGCGTCGGCGTTGTGATGGCGCCCGCGTAGGTGATCGCGGAGCCCGTCCGGTACAGCGCCGCACTGGCTTTCTCCCAAGGCGTACCACCCAGCGAATCGCGTGCCCAAGCGAGGTTGCCGGTGCCGGAGAGCTCGTACTCCTCGGTCCAGTCGACCGCGCCGTCAGCAACCACCGCGCACTTCCAAAAGTGCTGGTGCGCGATCAACCACGCGGTCATGAAGCCGCCATACGAGTGACCCACAGCAGCAATGCGCGAGGCCTCGACGATGCCCTGCTTCTCCAGAGTCTCGATTCCGGAGATCACGTCGCTGTCCGGACCTTTGCCGGGGTCGGCGAAGATCGCGTGCTCGTGCGCCGTACCGAGATTGTCGCTACCGCGATAGTTGGGCTCGAACACGAGGTAGCCCTCGGCCGCGAACACGCCGCGCAGCGGGCCGATTTCGTTGGTATCGAAGCCTTCGCTGGACGACGCTTCCGGGCCACCGTGGCTGTACACGACCAACGGGTACTTCCTGCCAGCGACATAGCCAACGGGATAGGTGAGGATGCCATCGTTCATCTGGCCGTCCGGCGCTTTCCAAGTGAGTTCAACGCTACGCGCCTTCTCGTACGCGGCGAAACGCGTGTTGAAATCGGTCATGCGCACCGGCTTAGCGTCAGTCGTCCGCAGCAGGTAAAGCTCTGGCGCTTGCGTCGCGTTGTCGGCCACCACTGCAATCGCCCCGCGCGAGGACACTGCGAAAGCCAGCGCATTCAAGCCACCGAGATCGATCGCGTGGCCGTCGCCGTGCAGGGGTTGCACATACAAATCGACGCCGACGTGATCGTCGGCCATGCCCACGATGGCATGGCCGTCCGGCAGCCACGCGAGCGATGGCAGCAGGTCGCGGTCGAGCTTGGCGCTGACGTCGCGCGCGCCGCCGTCGATGGCGCTGATCATGAGATCCATGTCGCTGACGGGGCCCGGCCCGTGCGGATACAGCCACGCGAGACTGTCACCTTGCGGCGCGAATTCCGGGTTGTATTCGTAACTGACTTTGCCCGTGATCGGATGCTCCTTGCCCGTCGCAACGTTCACCGCGACGATGCGCGTACGGTCGCTGTCACTGTCGTCTGGGGTCGCCTGCTGCGTATAGGCTATCCAGTTGCCATCCGCCGACCACACCGGTGCCGACACGCCACCGCCGAAGGGCGGGGTCACCTCGACCATGCTGGTCTGGCCGAACGTCAGTTGCCGTGTCCTGCTGGTGGCGACATCGAGCAGCCAGAGGTGTGAGGGGACTGTCTGCTTGTGGATCAGGTAGTCGTCGTCGTGGATGGTGAACAGGTCATGGCGGGTGCGCCGTTCGCTGGTAGTGAGAGGTGATGGGCCCGGGGTGACGTAAACCAGCGTGTGACCGTTCGGTGCCCATGCGAATTGCTCGACGCCTTGGGGAGCATCGCCCAACTGCCGGGGAGTGCCGCCCGTTGCTGAAACGGTATAAATTTGCGGGGTTTCCTTGCCCACCACCGCGATGAATGCGAGGGTGCGGCTATCCGGCGCCCAGCGCGGGCTGTGCAGGTCGCGCAGCCCCTGCGCCGCAGTGACCATACGGCGATCACCGAGGTCCAGCACGCGCAGCGCCGCATCGTAGCGGTCGTGCACAAAATCGGAACGCACGGTCAGGAACGCAAGCCGGTTGCCGTCGGGCGAAAACTGCGGCGATGCAATATCAATCAGCGTACGGTAGTCGTGCAGTGCGATCCGCGGCGCCGCTGCCAACGCGGAGAGCGGGATCCCGACCACCAGCAAGCCAACACCAAGCAAGCGTTTCATGCCGCGCCCTCTTTGGATTCGGTCGTGGCTCATGATAGGCCCCGCGGCTCGGGAGCGGAACTGTGTGGTCATCCGTCGCTGACCGGCCAACTCCGGTCAGTCGACGCATCAATCGCACTGCCCGGAAGCTGCCGTTCAACCAAGCACAACAGCACCGCATTCGGCAGGGGGTTCTTGTGCGCACGGTGCGCCTGACTACGCGCCCGCCGCTTCGCGGCGGCCCCTTCCTTCGGAGGGGCTGGCGGACGTTGTCCGCCCTACCGCGTTGCGGCGGATGCCGGGACGGCCTCGCCCGGCAGCACTCGCCCCGGCACCGGCAGGCCCGCCTGCTTGCACAAGGCGGCAAAGCGCGGGTCGTGCTGGTAGGCCAGCACGAAGGGGTCGCTGAGCAGGCCGCTGTTCAGCAGGGCGCCGCTACCAAAATTCGGATCGTGTTGTGTCCAGGCGCGCTGCAGCCACTCGAACATCTCATCCGGTTGCTTGCGCAACGCGTACAGGTCGGCAACGGTGTAAGGCTGGGTCTTGCTGTACTTGGCAATGTATGCATGCAAGGCCGCATCGGCCTGCTTGCGATCAGGGTTGATCTGTTGCGCCAAGGCTCGTATCGCAGGTCCAGCCACCGGATCGGTTTCCTGCTTGGCATCCCGCACCGCGGCGGCGGCATCGCCGCGCAAGATATCGATCTCGGCCAGGTACGAATACAGATACGGGTAATCCGGCTGCAAGGCCAGCGCCTTGCGGGTCGCCTGCTCGGCCGCATCGAGCTGGCCTTGCGCCATCAGGACGTAGGCCAGACTGACAGAGAAGTCGGGGCGCAGCGGATCGGTCGCGATGGCCTTGCGCATCAAGTCGGCCGCCGGCTGCAGTTGCCCGAGGTTCGCATATCCGCCCGACAGGAAATTCATGACGTTGCCATCGTTCGGCGCCAGCGCGTAGGCACGCTTGTATTCGGCCAGCGCCCCCACGGGATCGTGGTCGACCTGCGATAACAGGTAACCGCGGTCCATGTGGGTTATCGCTGCGTCCGGCGCCAGCAATTGCTGCTTGTCCGCCGCCACGCGCGCTTGCGCGTACGCCTGTTGCTGCGCGTCGCCGGTCACATACGCAAGGGCTCCCAGATTGACCCAGGCATTGGACAGCGTGCCCCAGGCATAGGCGTAGTTCGGATCGAGCTTGAGCGCCTGCTGGTACAGCGCGATGCCTTGGCGGAAGCCGGCTTCGGTAAAGTGCCGGGCGAGCGCGCGCCCTTGCAGCATCAACTGGTACGCTTCGACATTGCCGCTCGGTGGCTTGTCGGTCGAGACGATGGCGTTACCCAGCAACTGGATCTTCAGCGCCGATGCCACGGCGTGGCCGATCTGGGTCTGGATCGCAAACACATCCTTCAGTTGTTCGTCGTAGGTGTGTGACCACACCCCCGTACCGTCCTTAGCGCGAATCAGGGTTACCGTGACGCGGATGTGGTCGCCCTGCTGGAACACCGAGCCCTGGATCAGGTGGGCCACGCCCAGCGTGGCGCCGATCTGCGCCGGGCTGTCCTTCGAATCCCGGAACTTGAAGCTGGAATACTTGCCGATCACCTTCAGCCCGTTGACCTGGATGAGATCGGAGATCAGTTCCTCGGACATCCCATCGACGAAGTATTGCTGCTTGGGATCGCCGCTTTCGTTGGCTAGCGGTAGTACCGCGACGGACTTCTGTGGCACCTTGGCTAGCTCGGCGGCGATGGCCTTGGCGTCAACCTTGTTCGCGGTACTGGTGGCATCGCGGTGCAGCACGAACTGGTTGGTGACCAGCAGCACGATCGCCACGGCCATGATGCCGATGATCCAGAAATCCAGTTTGCGACCGGTGTGCGCAGTGATCGATTCGGACGGCGCAATCTCGGATTCGCGTTTGAGGCCACCCGGCGTGAGTTCGTAGAACCACGCAAACGCCAGCCAGAACGGAAAACCGATCACGCAGGCGACGAGAAACCAGCGCACTACCCAGTCTGGCGCGCCAACATAAGGCGCGAGTTGCGCGATGCCTTGCGAGAGCGCCCACACCGCCGCCGCATACAACGCGCCTGCACGCAACACATTGCGGCGCTTCAGCTCCGCGAAGAAGGAAGGCTTGCCGGATGTCATCGCAGCGTGGATTCCCCACCGGCGACGGGCCGGCTTCCGTCCGGCGTGAGTGTATCGGTTTGACCTTCACCGCGCAGGTCGGGCCACACGATGGGCAATGCTACGGCATGCGCTCACGGCTGACAGGCTCGATTCCATCATCCCCAGAGCGGACGCTCGCCAATGTCGCCTTGGGGTGGCGGATTCAACTGATCGACGCAACACATTGCCGATAACGCTCGGCGGGGGTTTCGTAGCCTAGTGTTTTCCTGGGGCGTTCATTCAACTTGCGAGCCACTGCATCGAGTTTGGCTTGCGAC
>JBOHYR010000132.1:0-39038 GCA_050737995.1 Rhodanobacteraceae bacterium | reverse complement strand
AACGAACCAGCAAACGTTCTTTTGCCGTCGCATGACCGACCACTGCATATGGGCAGCGCTCTCGCTCGCAGATTGCCTCGAACTTCGGAAGATCGTCCGGCTTCGCCGCCACTACGTATCGTTCCTGCGACTCGTTGCACCAGATCTGCATGGGCGAGAGTTGCGGGTCGTCGCACGGCACCGCGTCGAGGTCGATCTCGCCGCCGACGCCGGCATCGTGCAGCAATTCGGGAATGGCATTGGACAGGCCGCCCGCGCCGACGTCGTGGATCGCGACGATCGGGCTGGTGTCGCCGAACGCGCAGCAGGCGTCGATGACTTCCTGGCAGCGGCGTTGCATTTCGGGGTTGTCGCGTTGCACCGAAGCGAAGTCCAGTGCCTCGCTGGAGGCGCCGGCCGCCATCGATGACGCCGCGCCGCCGCCCAAACCGATCAGCATTGCGGGGCCGCCGAGCACGATCACCGAGTCGCCAGGTTGCAGCTTGTTCTTCTGGACCAGCATTGGTCGCACATTGGCGACGCCACCGGCAAGCATGATCGGCTTGTCGTAGCCATGGCGCATGCCGGGCTTGCCGGTTTCGAGCTCAAAGGTACGGAAATAGCCCGCGAGGCACGGCCGTCCGAACTCGTTGTTGAATCCGGCGGCGCCCAGAGGGCCGTCGCGCATGATCTCGAAGGCACTGGCGACGCGCGGTGGCAGCGGCCGTTCCTCTTCCCATGGTCGCGGCAGATTCGGGATGCGCAGGTGCGACACGGAAAAACCCGTCAGACCAGCTTTCGGTTTGCCGCCGCGTCCGACAGCCCCCTCGTCGCGAATCTCGCCGCCGGAACCGGTGGCCGCACCGGGCCATGGGGAAATCGCAGTGGGATGGTTGTGGGTCTCGACCTTGATCGCGTAGGGAATCGATTCCTGGTGCGCGTGCCACACGCCGTCGGCGTCGGCGAAGAACCGAGCGCCTGCGTTGCCCTCGATGACCGCCGCGTTGTCCTTGTAAGCCGAGAGCGTGTAATCAGGCGAAGTCTCGTCGGTGTGGCGGATTAGGTCGAACAGGCTCGAATCCTGTTTTTTGCCATCGAGGATGAAGCTCGCGTTGAAGACCTTGTGCCGGCAGTGCTCGGAATTGGCCTGCGCAAACATCACCAATTCGGCATCGGTCGGATCGCGGCCGAGCTTCGCGTAGTTTTCCGCGAGGTATTCGATTTCGTCGGGCGCGAGCGCGAGGCCGAGTTCGGTGTTGGCTCGTTGCAGCGCGGCTTGCGCGTCGTCGCCCAACGCGACTCTTCCTAGTGCGCCGGGATCGCCGGAAGAAAAAATCCACGGGGCATCAGTGAGTTTGTGCAGCACCGACTGGGTCATCGGGTCATGCAACGCGTCAGAAATCGCAGCAAAAACGGGGTCGTCCACTTCCGGCAGCTTGTCGATCAGGAACGCGGTGCCGCGCTCAACCCGCGCAACGTGTATGCCTACGTGATGCAGGATGTCGGTGGCCTTGGACGACCACGGTGAAAGCGTGCCGAAGCGCGGAACCACCCACAGCGAGGCATCGGCGGGCGGTGCTTCGGTCGCATCCAGCACCTCCGCGAGGCGCTGGTGCAGGACTGGTGCAAGGGGCGTGCCGTGCTGCACGAAATAGACATGACGCGCGCCGCGCACTCGCGTCCCTTTCGAGAGTGCGCCGATGCGCCGGTTGAGTCGGTCGAGGCGAAAATCCGACAGGGCGCTGCGCCCGTCGAGAACAATCATGGCGATGGGGACCACGAGCCAGAGTGAGCCAATTATTATAAATGCGATCGTCCCAGATCGCCGTTTCATTCAAATTCCGCCCGGTTGTCAAGAGTTTTGATCCACCTACGCTGGAACGGCCTTCCGTGGCCCGACTTCTCACAACAGCCGCTTCGGTCAGGGTGACCGTTGGACAGCAGGCGTGGCGTGCGCCGTTTCGAGCCGGCGCAGCAACTCCTGCGGATCGACGTAGCCGCCCAGCACCACGCCGTTGTCGGCGATGATGGTCGGAGTGCCGTCCACACCCAGGTTCACGCCCAGGTTGAAGTCGTGCGCAACAGGTGACTGGCAGGTCTCGCTACGCGGCGTCCGGCCCGCGAAGGCTTGGGTGAGCGCGACCTGGCGGTCGCCGGCGCACCATACGTCCACGGCTTTCTGCGCCGATGGCGTCCCCAACCCGGTGCGCGGCCAGAACAGGTAATCGACCGCTATGCCAAGGTTGTTGATTTCGGCGATGTTGGCGTGGAATGCGCGGCAATATGGGCAGTCGATGTCGGTGAACACCGTGACCGTGTATTTCGAATTCGTCGGTGCGAAGCGGATCATCTGGCTTGGCGACAGCTTCGCAATCGCATCGCGGCGCAGGCGGTTCAGTGTGAGGCTGTTGAGTGGCGTGCGGGTAGCGACGTCGAACGCATCGCCCTGGATCACGTAACGGCCGTCGCCGGTCATGTACAGCACCTGGCCTTGCACGACAACCTGGTACAGGCCGGCGATGGGCATGGGCACGATGGTCTGCACACGCGCGTGCGGCGCCATCGTCGCAACCGTGGCGGCGATATTTTGGCGCACCGCCGGCGCAATCGCGGTGGCCGCGGGAGCCGGTGCGGCATGTACCTCCGCAATAGCGGTGTGTCGATCGGAAGAGCAGGCGCTGACCGCAAACGCGGACAGGGAGAGCGCGCATAAGAGTTTGATCATGGTGTGTTTCGGGCTGCTGCATCGCAGCGCGGCAGAGTCGGCGTGATGCTAGCACGCGGTGCACGGCCGGACGTGATTCAACCGCGTTATCAGAAAGTCAGCCACCAGCAGCCACCAAATTCCGTAATCCCAAAATCGCGGGTGCTGCCGCCACCACCGCCGGTCGAGATTTCGAAACCGCTGGGCGCCGATGCGGCGCTGGATCCGCTCGCCGGGACATCGGCGGATGCGGCCGACCATGGGCCAGTGTCCGCAAACGGTGGGCCTGCGGCGTAGGCGATCGCGATCCGGGCCAGCGGTTGCTTCAACCAGGCCGACAGCGAGCGCAATGTGGAGCGCGCGGAAGCCTGGTCCATGCCGCGCCACAGGATCAGTCCCGCCAGCCGATTCACATCGTGGGCTTGGAAGGCGGCGGCGATGGCCTGGCGAAGCGCCTGCGGTGATGCCGGGCAGACATCACCAAAGCCGCTGCCTTGGGAGACAGCAACTGCGCCGGGTGGTGGCGCCGCTGGGCCGCAGGGAAGGCCGGAGAACACCGGTTCACCCTGTGCACCGATGCATCGATAGACATGCGTCTGTGCCTGCGCGTGCGCAACTGTTGCACAGGCAGTGAGCGCGAAGAGGCAAAGAACCCGGGCGATCCACACGGACATTCCCGACAAGTCTAGCCGGGCACGACGTTCTTCAGACCGTGGAGGGAGCGTCCAGTCGTTGCAGTACCGCGCGCGTCGACCTTGCACGGTTGAGTGTGTAGATGTGCAAACCGGGTGCGCCTCCTTCCAGCAGGCGCCGGCACATCGCCGCGACCACATCGGCGCCGAATTCCCGTACCGAATCGGTGTCGTCGCCAAACGCGACCATCCGCTTGCCGATCCAGCGCGGGATTTCTGCGCCGCACATTTCAGAGAACCGCCGCAGTTGCGAAAAATTGGCGATCGGCATGATGCCCGGCACGATAGGGATCGTGACACCCGCACGATGCGTGTCGTCCACGAAACGGAAATAGGCGTCGGCGTTGAAGAAGTATTGCGTGATCGCGCCATCCGCGCCGGCATCGACCTTGGCCTTGAAGTGTTTCATGTCGGCCAGGGCGTGATCCGACTGCGGGTGGCATTCCGGATAGCAGGCGACCTCGATGGTGAAGTATCCGTCGTGCTCGCGACGAATGAACGCTACCAGATCGGAGGCATAGCGAAAATCGCCCGGCGAGGCCATGCCGGAGGGCAGGTCGCCGCGCAATGCGACGATACGCTTGCAACCGAGTTCACGGTATCCGGCGAGCAACTCGCCAATTTCCTCGCGCGAACCACCCATGCAGGAAACGTGCGGCGCGACTTCAAATGCGTGCGCTTCGCGCAGGTGGCGCACCGTGCGCGGTGTGTGGGTGAGGGTCGAGCCGCCCGCACCGAACGTCACGCTGACGAATTCAGGCGCCAACGCCTTCAGCTTCGGCAGCGCACGTTCCATCTGCGCGCGCTGCTCGTCGGTCTTGGGGGGGAAGAATTCCAGCGAAATAGGGGTCATACGCGAATGTCATCCGTATATATCTCTCTATCAAGATAGAGAGAATTACAAATGGATGCAACGTTCGCTGTGCTGTGCGGGGTACGCCGACCCGGTGTCAGTGCGAATTGGCATTCTTCGGCGCCGATTCTTGATCGCGCCGCGCTTTCGCGAGTACCCACGTGATTACTTGTTGGGCAAGCTGGTCGTCGGCCACGCCGAAAGCGGCAACGACCTGCGGTACCTGTGTCCCGGAGGGTTGTTGGGTGACCACGAAACTGTGGCTGGCGAGCACCGCGCGCGAGCCGCCGCGGCGTAATTGCGCGTCGTAGCGGACCACGACCACCGGAGAGCCGGATCTGTATTCCGACCGGAATGCGCGCAGGTCGCCACTCAGCGAGTAGTCGGCGAAAAAGTGATCGTCGTCGGTGGTGACCGATGTCAGTTTCGCGGCCATGAACGCATCAACCAGGCGGTTGCGTACCAGCAGTGCGGGGGATTCGCTCCAGCGCGCGCCTTTGTAGACGTTGACTTGGCCGGGCTCCGGCATAACCACGATCCCGTTTTGGCTCAGCATGCCGGTAACGTTGGGGGTGTCCACGCGCAGGCTGAACTTCGCGGCGGACGCGGTGTGGACGGCTGCACTCTCCGGTGGCTGCCAGATCTGCACGGGCTCGCGTTTGGGCAGGATCGAACACGCGCTTGCCAGGGCGCTCACGCAGAGCGCCATGACAAAGGTGCGCAGACTGGTGCGGAATCGGTTCGAGGCGTTCATGGATGGCGCCCTCATTGCTTCGGCGTGAATTCGGCGGGATGGTCGCGACCGAGGAGGTAGCCCGCAGGGTTGGCCTGCAGCTGGCTGGTGATCTGGTGGATGTCGCGCAGGGTGGAGCGAAGCTCGCGCAGTGTAGGTCCGACCTGGTCGACGCCACGCAGCCCCGACTGCAGCGAATCCTGGTTTTCGGTCAGCAGATCGTTCAATGTCTTGGTGGTCTGTTGCAGCGAGGCCATCGCGGCTTGCGCGCGTTCCAGTGTCTGCAGGCCGGGGCCGTTGACCAGTTTGTTCGCGCCAGCCAAGGTCTGGTTGAGCTGCTTGGACGCTTGGCTGGCCTGCTGGATCAGGGTGCGCAGATCGTCGCGTTCGGCGGCAAGGGTGCTGGTGGTCTGATTGATGTTTTCGAGCGTGCTGTCGATGCGCTCGACATTCTTCTGCGACACGATTTGACCGAGGCGATCGAGGATGCCGTTGAGGTTGGTCACCACGTCGCTGCCGGACGCCAACAGTTTGGTCAACGCCGAACTTTCGGACTTGATCTCGGGCGCCGGATTATCGGGGGTTGGCATGAGCATCGCGCTGTTGGGTGCGCCCCCACTCAGTTGCACGAATGCAACGCCGGTCAGCCCCAGCAGGCCGAGCTTGGCGCGGGTGTCGACCTTGATCGGGGTGTCGGCGGCGACCTGGATCCGCGCCAGCACCTTGCGCGGATCCTTTGGATCCAGCTTCAACTGACTGACTTCGCCCACCTGGATGCCGTTGTATTGCACCGGGCTGCCTTTGGACAGCCCGGTCACGGCTTCCGTGAACACGATGTCGTAATAGTGGTGCTGCCTGCTGAGGCTGGCCTTGCCCAGCCACAGCGCGAACAGCAAGCCCAGCACCACCACCACCAAGGTGAAGGCGCCGATGAGAACATGATGGGCTCTGGTTTCCATGTTGCTACCTCATGTCAGCGCGTGGATCGCTTCCGCTGCGCGGCCGCGTGGTCCCTGGAAATAATCACGAATCCAAGGGTCGTCGAAGCGTTCCACCTTGTCCAGCGTGTCGGTCACGATCACCCGCTTGTGCGCGAGTACCGCCACGCGGTCGCAGATGGCATGCAGCGAGTCGAGATCGTGGGTGATCATGAACACGGTTAGGCCCAACGCGTCGCGCAGGGTGCGGATCAACTGGTCGAACGAGGCCGCCGCGATCGGGTCGAGTCCAGACGTCGGTTCGTCGAGGAACACTATGTCGGGATCAAGCGCCAGCGCGCGTGCCAGTGCGGCGCGTTTGCGCATGCCGCCGGAAAGCTCGGACGGGTATCGGTGCCGCACTTCGGGGGTGAGGTCCGCCAGCGCAATCTTCAGCGCCGCCACCCGACGTGCATCGTGCAGACTTAGCGAGGTGTGCTCCATCAGCGGCACCCGCACGTTCTCGCTGACCGTGAGCGAGGAAAACAGCGCGCCGTTCTGGAACAGCACGCCGCAACGGCGTTCGATCGCAACTCGGCGCGACTCGGGCAACTCGTGCAGGTTTTCTCCGAACAGCAACACGCTGCCGGCATCGGGCCGGCGCAGGCCCAGGATGGTGCGTAGCAGCACCGATTTGCCGGCACCGGAGCCGCCCACGACGCCCAGGATTTCCCCGCGATAGACATCGAGGTCGAGGTTTTCGTGTACAACTTGCGTGCCGAATTGGCTGCGCAAGCCGCGTACGGCGACCAGCGTCTCGCGTGCCGACTCTGCGGAGACGGCGTTCACCACCCCATCTCCATGAAAAACAGCGCGGCCAGCGCGTCCACCACTATCACCAGAAAGATCGACTGGACCACGCTGGAGGTGGTGCGTTCGCCCACCGACTGCGCGCTGCCCTGAACCTTGAAGCCTTCGAGGCAACCGACGACCGAGATCAGGAACGCAAAGATGGGTGCCTTGGCCAGCCCCAGCCACAGGTAATACAGGGGTGTGTCGGACTGGAACACCGACGCGAACATCGAGGGCGTGATGTTGAGCGCGAACCAGCACACCAGCAGGCCGCCGATCACGCCCGCCAGCATCGACAGGAACGTCAGCAGCGGCGTGACCAGCACCAGAGCGATTACACGCGGCAGCACCAAGAGTTCGATCGGATCGAGGCCCATGGTGCGCATCGCGTCGACTTCTTCGCCGACCTTCATCGAGCCGATCTGCGCGGTGAACGCGCTGGCGGTGCGACCGGCCAGGATGATCGCGGTCAACAGCACCGCCAGTTCGCGCAGGAAGGAATAGGAAACCAGGTCCACCGTGAATACGGTGGCGCCGTAGCGCTGCAACGCGGTGGCACCGAGAAACGCGATTACCGCACCGATCAGGAACGACAGCAGCATCACGATCGGCACCGCGTGCAGCCCGGTCTGTTCCATGTGGGCGATAAGCGACGTCGTGCGCCAGCGTTTCGGCCGCCAGATCGTGCGAGCCAGTGTCTCCAGCGTGATCCCCACGAAGCCGAGCAGCTTGAATCCCAGGTTGCGGACATGAACGACGCTGCCGCCGACGTCTGCCAGCATGTCCATGAAACCGAAATTTCGCGGCAACGGTGGCCGGTGTGCATAGATTTCCGCGACTGCATCGCTGACCGTCTCCAGCAGGGCGCGCAGCTCGCGTGGCACGTCGCGGTCGTGTTCGGCCAGCCAGCGCAGGCACTTGGGACCGAGCGCCACCGCAATCAGACCGGCACCCGCGGTGTCGACACGCCCGACATCGTTGAAGTCTACGTCGGGCACCTCTGGCAACTGCGGTTTCAGCGCATCCAGTTGCGCTTCGAGTGCTGAGAAATGCGCCAGCGTCCAGTCGCCGGTGAAGCGCAGCACGTTTTCACCGGTTTCCGGCAACGGCAGCCACTCCACCATGCCGGCCGAGGTCGTTGGGTGATCCATGCGCGCAATCTACCAGCGTCGGCGCGCACGTGGGGACGGCGTGGACCCGGGATCGCTCGCAGTGCGAAGCCGGTACGACGATAATGTCCCGTTTCTACCGCCGGACATTGCCATGACCAAGCAGACCGCCCTCAACGCCACCCACCGCGCTGCCGGCGCAAAGATGGTGGATTTCGGCGGCTGGGACATGCCGCTGCATTACGGTTCGCAGATCGAGGAACACCACGCGGTGCGTCGTAACGCCGGCATGTTCGATGTCTCGCACATGACCGTGATCGATCTGCATGGTGCGCGCTGCCGCGAGTTCCTGCGGCATCTGCTCGCCAACAACATCGACAAGTTGAAGAAGCCGGGCAAGGCGATCTATTCGTGCATGCTGAACGAGCGCGGCGGGGTGATCGACGATCTGATCACCTATTTTTTGGCCGATGACTTCTTTCGGGTGGTGGTCAACGCCGCGACCCGCGACAAGGATCTCGCGTGGATCGAAAAGCGGGCAGCCGCGTTCGCGGTAATGGTGACCGAGCGGGCGGAACTGGCGATGATCGCGGTGCAGGGGCCGCATGCGCGTGACAAAGTGCTGGGTCTGTTGCACGCGGACGATCGCGAGCGGGCAGAGAAGCTCGGCAAGTTCGTCGCCGCCGAGGCGCGGGGCCCGGATGGCATGCCGCTTTTCATGGCGCGCACCGGTTATACCGGCGAGGACGGCTTCGAGATCATCCTGCCCGAAGCACACGCCGTGGCATTGTGGAAGGCTCTCGCGGCGGCGGGCGTGCATCCGGCAGGGCTCGGTGCGCGCGACACCTTGCGCCTCGAAGCAGGCATGAATCTTTATGGGCAGGACATGGATGAGGATGTCACGCCGTGGGAGGCAGGGCTTGCATGGACCGTATCGCTGGACGAGGGCCGCGATTTCATTGGCCGCGCCGCACTGGAGCAACAGAAAGCCGCGGGCGTGCCGCACGAACTGGTCGGCGTGGTGCTGGACGACAAGGGAGTGCTGCGTCACGGCCAGCGGGTCGTCACCGCGACGGGTGAAGGCGAGATCCTGTCCGGCATTTTCTCGCCGACACTCGGAAAGGCGATCGGCTTCGCACGGGTGCCCACAGGGGTACGTGAAGGACTACGCGTCGATATCCGTGGCCGCGAGCTGCCATTGCGCGTGGTGAAGTACCCGTTCGTTCGTGATGGCAAACCCTGCGACGGTATTTGAAATTTCCGGTTGCTTGATCGGCGCCGGTTGTCGCTAGAATCACCTCTTCCCGATCAGTACGCAGGACACGAACCGTGAGCGAAATTCCAGGTGACCTGAAGTTCCAGAAATCGCATGAGTGGGCGCGCGTCGAGGACAACGGACAAGTGCGTGTCGGGATTTCCGATCATGCCCAAGGGTTGCTCGGCGATCTTGTCTATGTCGAGCTGCCCAAGGTCGGCGACAAGCTCGAGGCCGGCGCCAGTTGTGCGGTCGTCGAATCGGTGAAGGCTGCGTCGGACATCTATGCTCCCGTCAGCGGAGAAGTGGTGGAAGTCAACGAGATGCTCGCCGACAAGCCCGAGACGATCAACGAAGATGCTTACGGCGACGGATGGTTGTTCGTGGTGAACGGTGGCGGCCCCGATGAATTGGACGCGTTGCTCGATCCCGATGACTATGCCGAGTTGATCGAAGGCGAAGAGGACTGAGCCTTCGCGTCCATGGATGGTGCAGCTGTCTCATGGCGCGCGGAAACCGCGAACTCGTGCTTCGTTCGCCGGAAAATCTCGCGCCTGCGAAAAAAAATTGCACACTGATTTGACGCTCGTTCAGCCTCGAGCGACATGCCTCGGTGCGTGTCCATGCTTGTCGCCACGCTCGCAACCAAGCTGTCGCACGAAACGCCGCTACGACACGACGGTATGCACGCAAGCCAGTCGCCTCGTGGGTTTCAGCGTGTGCGCGCGTCGAGATCCTTGGTTTCTATTGGACGTCTATACGTCTTTCATAAATACGCGTGATCTCTTGTCGGGTGATTGCCGGGTGTCCGCGTGCATCGGCGAGGCGTCCGCAAGGGCTTCATTCGACGCAAAAAATTGATTGACACCACGATTGCATGAGGCTAGCTTTCCGCACGACGACATGTCGCAAGACGGAAACATGCCGACTGCCAAGTACATAAAGCCGTACATCGAGCACGGTCACAAGTCCGAGAAGGTTCGGAAAATCACCGTATCGATTCCGACACATGTGCTCCGGTTGCTTTCCGACGAGCGTACGCGTCGTCAAGTGTCCAACCTGCGGCACGCCACAAACAGCGATCTTCTGTGCGAGGCGTTTCTGCATGCGTTTACTGGGCAACCACTGCCAACTGATGAGGAGCTGAGACGAACCATGGCTACGAAGAAAGCTGCAAAGAGAAAACCCGCCAAGAAGGCGGCCCGCAAAACCACGGCCCGCAAATCTGCCAAGGCCAAAACCTCAACCGCGCGCAAGTCAGCGCGCAAGACCGTCCGCAAGGCGGCGAAGAAGCCGGCACGCAAGCGCTCGACCAAGAAGACCGCTCGCAAGCGCGCCACCAAGAAGACGGCTCGCAAGCGCACCGCGAAGAAGGCCGTGATGGCCAAGACTGCACGCGCCAGCAAGACCAAGCGCACCAAAAAGAAAAAGTAATCCATCTGTCCTGTTGCACGGTTCAATGCAACATCCATAACGACAAGCCTGCTCTCCCCGCGACGCCCAGCGCGGGGAGCCGCGGGCAACAGGTTCATGTGTTGGCCCCGGCTCCGCCGGGGCTTTCCATATCCGGGGCCGGCACCGTGAGCACCGGTGCGCCGGCTGGGTCTGCCTGGAGGTCGCCGACAAACGCGCGATTGTCGAGCGCGTCACATCCTGAGCGTCGGCAGTAGGGCAATCTTTCGGGTGCGGGGGAGCCGTGGGGGGGATGGAACGATTCCTGCATGGCCACCCGGGTCGAATTCTCGTCTTCGCATACAGGTGGCGCATGATCACTTCTTCATCCGGTCGTTCTGAATGGGAGCCGTTCGGGCTTGCCACCGGCCTGCGTGGCGTGGCGGTTGCAGCGGGCATGGCGTTGCTGCTTGCGGGCTGCGGTCACGGACCCAACACGTCGGCGTCACCGACATCGAGTGCGAAGCCTGGAGCATCCGCCGCCGCCAAATCCGCGCCTCCTGCTTCCGCGCCCGCAGCGTTGCCCAAGCAGACTCCAGCTGCCGCCGCGAGTGTCGCACAGGCTCAGCAGGCTGAAGCCGCCGCGGCCAAGGCAAAGCTGGCGTCCATGAGCGTCCAGGATCTGCTTGCCGCGGCACGCGAGGCCTACGCCCAGCACCGTCTGGTGGCACCGGCCGGCGACAACGCCATGGAGTACTACGAAGCGGTGATCGCCAAGGATCCGAAAAATCAGGTCGCCAAAGACGCGTTGCGCGAAACGTTCCCCTTCGGCGTGCCTGATGTGGAGAAGGCAATCTCTCAAAACAACTTCGATGAAGCCGGCCGCGAAATCGATCTGCTCTCCAAGGCCGATCCCACCAATTACACCCTGACGTTGCTGCGCTCCAAGCTGGACGCGCAGAAGAAGCTGCAGGCGCGTCAGCAGCAGGAAGCACAGTTGAAGGTGCAAAAGGCGACCGAACTTGCAGCGGCCCAGCAGGCCGCGGTTGCCAGGGTTGCTGCGGAGAAGGAAGCCGCGGCCAAGCTCGCTGCCCGGCAGCAGGCGGCCGCCGCCGCGAGGCCCGTGGCACCGCCGAAGCCGGTTGCGCCGCCCCCCAAGCCTGTCGGCGAATCGCGAGCCGCCGTGGTGGTTATGGCCGCCGCGCCCAGTTACCCGATTCAGGCAGCGCGCAACCAGACTTCGGGTTACGCCGTGGTCGCGTTCACGGTTTCCGCTGAAGGCACGGTCGAAAAGGCGCACGTTGTCGACTCGTCGCCACGCCGGATGTTCGACAGTGCCGCCATCCAGGCGGTGAAACAATCCAGATTCAAACCTGCGCTCAAAGATGGCCAGCCGGTGGCCAGTAACCTGCAACGCCGCATCGACTTCAGTTTCGGGGGGTAATTTGCCACGCTTGCGGCCTGCCCGGCGCAGACAGCGAGGCGAATCAGGGCGTGTCAGACGCGAAGTGAATGGACGATGCGTCACATCCGTCGGTCATAACATAATCTCGGCGTGTCGTGCAAAGTCGTGTCAACGCTTGCGACGCGGATGGTGCCGCGCGTGGTGGTCAGTTCTCCTCGCAGGGTGATCGGGGCGGTCGAGATCGGCCCAGTCCTCGTGCGGCAGTCCGAGCAAGGCATCCAGCAACATCGGCATCAGGCCGGCGGGTGTATTGCTCTCGCAATTCCACAAGACGACCACGCCCGCTCGGTATTCCGGAAAGAACCCGATCATCGAACGGTAGCCCTGCACCGCGCCGGCGTGGAAGATCAGGGTGTGCCCATCGTAGTCGTAGACTCGCCAGCCAAGTGCGTAGGACGCTTTCTTCACCCGCGCGCGGCGCCAATTGGAGAACATCCGCTCGGTCGGCGTATCGATGACAGGCGCGTGCAGCACCTCCAGCAGCGCATCGGACAGCACCATCGGGCGACCGCCCATCTGCGCGATCAGCCATTGCTCCATGTCGCGGATGCTGGCGTTGACGCCGGCCGCGGGCGGTACGTAGAAGTTGGTGTTGGGTTCGTATGCGACCCATTTGCCGCCTCGCTTGTAATGCGGGCGCGCCCAACTGCGGCTCCCTTCCAGGCCGTCACGTCCGTAACTCGCGGTAGTCATGCCGAGCGGCAGGAACAGGTACCTGTCGACCAACTGGATGAAGAACTGGCCGGTCTCGGCGTGGATCACGTCGCCAATCAATGAAAACGCGATGTTCTGGTAGCCATAGCATTCGCCGGGCTCGCAAGTCATCGGTACCGTGGCCAGTTTGCGCTCCAGTTCCTGGTAGGAGACACCGTTCGACAGCAAGTTGTCGTAGGCGTTGTGCGGCAGCCCGATGCTCTGGCTCAGGACGTCGCGTACCGTGGCTTCCTGCGAGGCGTTGGCGTTGCGCAACTTGAAAAATGGAAGCACCGATGCAAGACGCGTGTCCCAGGTGAGCACACCCTGTTGCACCAATATTCCGGTCAGTGCGGTGGCAAACGCCTTTGACAGGGACGCGAGCCGGAACACGGTGTCGGGTCTGACCTTGATGCCGTTGCTCGCGTCGGCATAACCGATGGTGCGTTCATAGCGCACATTGCCACCGATTACGACGGCGGTGGCAAGACCCGCTGTGCGGTTGTCGGCGGCGAGCCGATCCAGCCAGTGATCGTAATCCTCGAGCGCTTCGTCGACGCGCGCCGCGGGCAGGCTGGCCCGCTCGCCGGTGTGCACGACTTTCGGTTGGGGCGGGACGGGATTGCCGCGAGTCTGGGCACCCGGCGCTGCCAGCGCAAGGCCTGAAACGAGGACGCAGGTCAACCCTGCACAGAAAGCGGTCAAGTGCATGCTATGCTCAAAACATCGGGCCGCCGCGGCCCGACCTGTTACCGGAAGGAGACAACAATGACAGGTTTGATCATCTTCCTGATCATCGTCGCCATCATTGTGATTTACCTGATTGCGATCTACAACGGGTTGGTCACATCGCGCAACGCGTACAAGAACGCATTCGCGCAGATCGACGTACAGCTTACACGACGCCACGACCTGATTCCGAATCTGGTCGAGACCGCGAAAGGTTACATGGCCCACGAGCGACAGACACTCGAAGCCGTCACGCAGGCGCGCACTGCCGCGGTGAACGGTCTGGCGGCCGCCAAGGCCCAGCCCGGCGATCCGAGCGCGATGAAGCAGCTTTCCGGTAGCGAAAACCAGTTGACCCAGGCACTGGGCCGTCTGTTTGCAGTCAGCGAGGCGTATCCCGATCTCAAGGCCAACCAGAACATGATGCAGTTGTCGGAGGAGCTGACCTCCACCGAGAACCGCGTTGCGTTCGCCCGGCAGGCCTACAACGACTCGGTGATGAATTTCAACAACAAGTGCCAGGTGTTTCCGTCGTCGATGGTTGCGGGCCCTTTCGGATTCACGCCGGCCGAGCCGCTGGCCATCGACGATCCCGCCAAACGCGAGGCGCCGAAGGTTTCCTTCGCCTGAGTGGCATGATCCGGGAATCGTGATTCGGAGCCCGCAAACGGCGGTCCGTGGTACGGCGATGTTGCGCCACGGACCCTGATCAAGGATTCCCGTTCGTCATGGATTTCTTCGCGCAACAGGCCCACGTTCGCCGCTCGAGTCGCACGCTGGTGCTGTTGTTTTCGCTGGCGGTGCTGGCGATCGTCATCGCGGTCGATCTGGTCTGCGCATTCGTGCTGGGGGTCGGCCTGCGGCCTTTGCCGCTGCTCGGGATTGCAGTCGCGGTGGTGATCTTGATCAGCCTGTGTTCGGCGTATCGCGTGGCCAGCCTGTCCGATGGCGGCGCGGCCGTTGCGCGGAGCATGAATGCAACCGAGGTGCCCGCCGATACCACGGATCCGAAATGGCGGCGCCTGCGCAACGTGATCGAGGAAGTCGCGATCGCCTCGGGCGTGCCGGTCCCCGACATCTACGTGATGCAGAACGAGCCCGGCATCAACGCGTTCGCGGCCGGTTACACGACGACCGACGCCGCTGTGTGCGTGACGCAAGGGTGCCTCGACAAGTTGAACCGCGATGAATTGCAAGGCGTGATCGCGCACGAGTTCAGTCACGTGCTGAACGGTGACATGCGGCTGAATGTTCGCCTGATCGGGCTGCTGTTCGGGATCATGGCAATCGGCGTGATCGGCCGGTTCCTGCTGTGGGGCGGTTACTTAGGGATCGGTGGCGGCGGTGGCCGCAGGCGGCGCGGGGGTGGGGGCGGTGGCAATGTCGTACTGGCTGGTATCGCGCTGCTGATCGTGGGCGCCATCGGCTTGTTCTTCGGCAGGTTGATCCAGGCCGCGGTTGCGCGTTCGCGCGAATCGCTGGCGGATGCCTCAGCCGTGCAATTCACACGCCAGACTTCCGGCATCGCCGGCGCGCTCAAGAAAATTTCAGTGTTCGAGGAAGGCTCTCAACTGCAGGCCGCCGGCCGCGACGAAGTGCGCCACATGCTGTTCGGCGACGCCGAGCAGCGTTCCTGGTTTGCCACCCATCCTCCGATCATCGAACGCATCCGCGCGCTGGAACCGGGCTTCGACCCCAAGGAACTGGACGCTTACGTAAAGCAATGGCTGGATTCGGGCGGAGACCCCGATTCCATCGAGTTGCAGGCCGAGCCGCACTCTCGGGAAAAAGCAGCACGCGGGTTCGCCGGCGACGGCAACTCGCCACCGCCTGGATTTCCGCCACAGGCGGCTACTGCGCAAGCCGCGCCGATGTCGGTGGCGACAAGTGCCGCCATCGCCGACGCGCTTCCCGCGCAGGGCGTCGCGCGCGCGATCACGGCGGCGGGCGTGGTTGCACAAGTGGGTTCGCCCGATACCGACGATTACCACGCCGCGACGAACCTGCACGCGCGCATTCCCGCCACGCTGAGCGCCGCCGCTCGCGATCCGCGCGGTGCCATCGCGGTTTTATTCGCGCTGGCGATTTCCGAGCATCCCGATTTGCAAGCGCAACAATTGCAGACAGTGTCGCAGTCGTTCGACGCGGCTAGCGCCGATGCGACGCATGGTCTCGTGACGCAGATGGCAGATCTGCACCCGATGCTCCGCCTGCCGCTGGCGCAGCTGGCATTTCCTGCACTCAAGCGCCGACCTCGACCCGAAGTCGATCGCTTCGTCAAGACGCTGGACGCGCTGATCCACGCCGATGGCCGCGTGGATCTCGACGAATTTTGTCTTGCCAAACTGGTGCAAGTGCAAGTAGTCACGGCGCTCGATCCGTCCGCGCATTTCAAGGCTGGCACGCGCAAGCTCAGCGATGCGCAGGACGAGCTGCGCGACCTCGCGGCGCTACTGGCGCACTTCGGCAACGACGATGACGATACCGCGCTTCGCGCCTTCCAGGCCGCGATGCAGGAAGCATTGCCGGGCACTTCGATCATGTATGCGCTGCCCGACGATTGGCAGGCCGCGCTGGACCGCGCGCTTGCTGCATTGACATGCCTGACGCCGGAAGGCAAGCAACTCACGGTGCGCGCCTTGACCCGCGCTATCGCTGCGGACGGCAAGGTCACGGTCGCCGAATCGGAGATGCTGCGAGTGGTCTGCGCAGAACTCGGGTGTCCGTTGCCGCCGATCCTTGCTGACGATGCGGGGTGAAACCGCGCGTGCGGAAGAACGCATTGCGGTAGTTCCGGCGGCGCTGGCATTTTTCTGCGTGCTGGCCGCGTACTACGTGATCCGGCCGGTACGCGATCAGTTGGCCGGCGCCACCGGCTCGGTTGCGCTGCCGTGGTTCTACGCGGGCACCTTCCTCGCCATGCTCGCGATCACACCGGTGTTCGGCTGGCTGACCGCGCGCCTGCCGCGGCGCGCGTTGCTTGGATGGAGCTACGGATTCTTCATAGGCTGCCTGCTGGCGTTCGTGCCGTTGTTCGCCGCGCAGGCGCGGATCGGCGCGCGCAACCTCGGCATCGGCTTCTTCATCTGGGTCAGCGTATTCAACTTGTTTGTGGTGTCGCTGTTCTGGAGCCTGATGGCGGATCTGTTCGACGCTGAACGCGCCAAGCGGGTGTTCCCGCTGATCGCCCTCGGTGGCGCCCTCGGTGCGCTGGCGGGGCCGGCCCTGACTTCCCTGCTCGTGATGCGGATCGGCGTGGCGCCATTGCTCGCGGTGTCGGCGGCGCTGCTGGTGATGGCGCTCACCCTTATGCTGTACCTGTCCGCGTCGCGTGGCCGCGGGCGCTCCGAGGCCGCGCCGATCGGCGGCTCGTTGCTAGCCGGGCTGCGCGCGACGTTCTGCAATCCGTTTCTGCGCTTGATGGCCTTGCTGATGTTGTGTTCGGACGGCGTAGGCACGCTCGCCTACGCGTTGGTTGCCGATTACGCCAAGGAGCATTTCGCGGATGCCGCCGCGCGTACGGCGTTTTACGGCCACGTCGATTTGACCGTCAACATCGTGCAGATGATCCTGCAAATCGGGCTGACGCGCTGGATGTTGCCGCGTCTCGGTATCGTCTCCGGTCTGGTGCTGCCGGCGGTGGTGAACGTCGTGGTGCTGCTGGCGGTGGCAGTGTTCGGTGCCGCGCAGTTTGGAGTTGCAGGGATCACCATCGCGCTGATCCCTCTGATGCTGATAGTGACCCGCAGTTTCGCCTACGGCGTCACCAAGCCCGCCTCGGACGCGTTGTACACCCGCGCCGCGCGCGAGATTCGCTACAAGGGCAAGAACTTCGTGGAGACTACGGTGTGGCGCTTCGGCGATGTGACGGTTGCGAGCGGACTGGAAGGACTGCGCGCGCTCGGCGCTACACTCGGCGTGATCGGCGGCCTGTCCGCTGCGGGGGCCGGACTCGCCGGCTGGTTCGGCTGGCGGGCGGTGGTGGCAAGTCGTGCCGCATCGACGGACGCGGCGGAGGCCGGCGTCAACGGCCAGTCATTCCAGTAGCCGGCTCCGCTGGTTGACCGCGTACTCCGTCAGTTGTGGAAAGAAGGCATCGAAACGCTGCTGCAACGCGTCCGCGCGCGCGTGCAATGCGGGCAATGCCTCGCCGATCGGCGAAGGATGCGAGAGGCGCCGTTCCAGCGCGCGGAACACCGTGTCCAGGGTGGCCTCGTCGCCGTAGGCGATCGGCAGCCGATGCACATGCATCCATTCCAGGAACGCGCACAGTGATGCCGGCAACTCCGCGGCGCGCCGGTCGAGCAACGCCAGCCAGCGTTGCGAGAAGTGCGCCGCGGATTCGTCCGCGGCGAAGCGGTCCCAGCCATTCACCAGCAAATGGTCGAACCACACGTCCAGGACGATCCCGGCATAACGGCGCATCGGGGGCTGGAAAAGCCGGCGCGCGGCCACGACCTCCGGGTGCCGGTCGGTGAACTGGTCGATCGCGCGGTGGAAACGCAGCCCTGCCTGACGGGCGGCGGGCCAGGCGGGATCGGGGTGGCCGTGGGTAAAGTCGCCCAGTGCGCTACCCAGCGCGAATTCAGTGCCGCCGGCATCGGCCAGCAGCGCATGGGCGAGGTGGTTCATGACGATCCAGATTCGATACCACGTTCGAAGCGGCTGCTGTGAAAAGTCAGGCCAAGGAGGGTCTTTCCGGTGCTCACGGACATCGGATCGGCCCGCTCGTCAGTGCGTCCAGTGATGCGGCGATCAGGGACGATCGCACAACGGTTTCCCATTATGATGCGCGAATGAGCGACACCCTGACGACGGCCCCATCCGGCTTTCCTGAAAGTCCCATGACGTTCGCGTTGCCGGGCCCGACCGGTGCGCTGGAGGTGGCGACTTCCACGCCGGAACCGGCAGTCGCGCGCGCCGGAACCGTGGTGATTTGCCACCCGAACCCGCAACAGGGCGGCACCATGCGCAACAAGGTGGTCACGATGCTCGAACGCAGCCTGCGCGAAGCAGGACTCGCCACGGTGCGGTTCAATTTCCGTGGCGTGGGTGTCTCCGTCGGCGAGTTCGACAACGGCGATGGCGAAAGCGGCGATCTGGTGGCGGTAGTGCAATGGGTGCGAAAGGCCCGACCTGATGACGCGTTGTGGCTGGCGGGGTTTTCTTTTGGCAGCTATGTCGCGCTGCGTTGTGCCCGTTCGCTTGCGGCCGATGCGCTGATCACCGTCGCGCCGCCCGCGGGCATGTATGAGCTCGACGAAATCGCGATGCCGGACTGCCCGTGGTTGGTGGTGCAGGGCGAGGAAGACGAGGTGGTCGATCCGCAAGCGGTGTTCGACTGGATCGGAACCCTCGATCCCAAACCCACCCTGATCCGCATGCCCGACACCGGACACTTCTTCCACCGGCGCCTGATGGATCTGCGCGGCGTGGTCAAGAATGCGGTACGGGCATGGTTACCGCCACCCAGGCCAGGTGCCGGCTGAGCGCGTGGACGACGCGGCAGTTGGCGAAAGCGTCGTGGTGCCGAGCGTGCGTTACGCGCGTGGCGTGGAAGCGGACCGCTGGGAGGATGACCCCGCGCAGCACGCCGCGCTTGCCGCCTTCGACCGCCTGCAAACGGAGCTGCTGACGCCGGTACCGGGCTGGTTCACGCGCCTGCGTGCACGCCTCGATGGCCCGGTGCCGATACGCGGCCTTTACTTGTGGGGCAAGGTCGGGCGCGGCAAAACCTTTTTGATGGATCAGTTTGTCGGGTCGCTGCCGCAAGGTGTT
Organism: Rhodanobacteraceae bacterium; assembly: GCA_050737995.1. Lineage (GTDB taxonomy): Bacteria > Pseudomonadota > Gammaproteobacteria > Xanthomonadales > Rhodanobacteraceae > 66-474. The sequence goes on along the minus strand of JBOHYR010000132.1, from coordinate 19,887 downwards.
GCCCTGCGCGTGCACTTTCATCGCTTCATGCTGGACGTGCACGCCGGCTTGCGTGAACTCGGCGAGGTGCAAGATCCGCTGCCGCGGGTGGCGCAGGGAATTGCTGCGCGTACACGGGTGTTGTGCCTCGACGAGTTCATGGTCACCGACATTGGCGACGCGATGATCTTGTACGGTCTGCTACGGGCGTTGTCCGGACGCGGCGTCGCGCTGGTCGCGACCTCCAATACGCCGCCGTCCGAACTGTATCGCGACGGCCTCCAGCGCGAGCGTTTCCTGCCCGCGATCGCGCTGCTGGAGGCGCGGTGCGAGGTGCTGGAACTGGTTTCGCCTCACGATTGGCGCCTGCGCGCGCTGACCCGCGCGCCGGTTTACCTGACGCCGGACAATACCCATGCCGAAGCCGCGCTGGCGCGCCTTTTCGATGGATTGGCGCAGGGCTCGGTACAGGAGGGCGGCGATCTCGAGGTCAACGAACGCGACATGCATGTGCGCCGGGAGTGCGCACGGGTTGCATGGTTCGCTTTCGCGGCGTTGTGCGACGGCCCTTACGGCTCCGCCGATTATATCGAACTGGCCCAAACCTACCCTGCGATCTTCATCTCGCACCTACCGCAATTCACGCCGTTCAACGAAGATGCCGCCCAGCGTTTCGTGCATCTGATCGATGAGCTGTACGATCGCCGCGTGAAGCTTGCGGTGACCGCGCAGGTACCGGTGGTCGAGCTGTACGATGGACGCCGCTTGCGCGCCGAATTTGCGCGTACGGAGAGCCGCCTGATCGAGATGCAGAGCGAAGCCTATCTGGCCGAACCCCATCGCCTGGATCATTCCTGAGAGCTGCCACGTCCACGCGGTACAAGAATCGGCGTGCCCCACCTGATGCGGCGCATGTCGAAACGCCGCCGGCTGGTTCGTCGTTCCCGCAACAGCCTGACAGATGTCACCCTCGAAGCCGTGACGTCCGGCGCTTACATCCGGCATTGCTGCGCTTGCACAATATGCAGGTCACAAATACAATACCGGCCAGTTCATTTATATGAACCTTGCCTTGGCGCTTTCAGAATGCCCCGAATCGGATTCCTGGCCTGAATGACATCCTCCTTTCCCAAGTTCAAGCCCGTCACAGGGCGGGCCATGGCGGTGCTGATTGCCTTCGCAGTGTCCGGATGCGCGGTGGGTCCGAATTTCCGGGAGCCTGCGGCACCGGTGGTGGATCGCTATACCCGGACCGCGTTGCCCGAATCCACCGTGTCCGCCGCCACGCCCGGCGGCGACGCACAGCGATTCCTTGCGGACCGGAACGTCCCGCAACACTGGTGGGTCAGTTTCGGCAACGCCGAACTGGATCGCCGTGTCAAGACCGCGCTCGAAAACAGCCCGACCATCGCCTCGGCGCAAGCCGCGTTGCAGCAGGCCGAGGAGAACGCGAAGGCGGCTGGCGGTAGCCTGTTCCCGTCGCTCGACGCGAATGCCGGCGCGACGCGGGCCAAGGAATCCGGCATCCAGACCGGTACCGGCCAGCCGATCGGGCCGTACACCGTATACAACGCAGGTGTCAGCGTCAGCTATGTGTTCGACCTCTTCGGCGGCGTGCGCCGCGGCATCGAGGCGCAGCAAGCCCAGGCCGACGTGCAGCGCGCGCAACTCGACGCCACTTACCTGACGCTGGCCGCGAACGTGGTGACCGCCTCGTTGCAGGAGGCCTCGTTGCGCGAACAGGTGCACGCCACCAAGCGGATCGTCGAGTCCCTGAAGCAGGAGCTTGATATTGCCAAGAAGCAGCAAGCGATCGGGGCGAAATCACTTTCGGATACACTGGCCGTGCGTTCGCAACTTGCCGCGACCGAGGCCACGCTGCCGCCGTTGCGCAAACAGCTTGCGGCAACGCAGAACCAGCTTGCGACCTATCTCGGCGTCACCCCCGCGCAACTCGAATTGCAGCCGATCACGTTGGCGAACGTGACGCTGCCGACCGATATTCCGGTCAGCCTACCGTCCACGCTGGTCGCGCAGCGTCCCGATATTCGCGCCGCGTCGGCGCAGTTGCACGCGGCCACCGCCAAAGTTGGCGTCGCGACTGCCGACATGCTGCCGCAACTTACCCTGAGCGGCAGCTACACATCGGAGGCGCTCACCACTTCGGGCCTGTTCGCCGCGGGTGCGGGCGGCTGGTCGCTCGGTGTCGGCTTGTTGCAACCCCTGTTTCACGGCGGCCAATTGCTGCATCAGAAGCGTGCCGCCGAAGCCGGCATGGACGAGGCGCTGGCCGACTGGCAGCAGGTCGTACTGACCGCGTTCCAGAACGTAGCCGATTCGCTGCAGGCGCTCGAGTTCGACGCCGATTCGCTCAAGGTCCAGAACACCGCCGAACGCGATGCGTACAAGTTGCTCGAGCTGACCCGCGCCCAGTATCGCGTGGGCGCCGTCAATTACCTGAACCTGCTGTCCGCCGAGCAACAATACCAGCAGGCGCGCATCGCCTTGATCCAAGCGCGCACCGCGCGCCTGGCCGACACCGCTGCGCTGTATGCCGCGCTGGGCGGCGGCTGGCAGGGCGGCGCGCAAATCACCGAAGCCAAACACGCCGCAAAGCATTGACCCCATGAACGCATACGAGTCCTCCGCCCGGCCCAAGCTGCGCAAACGCCTGATCATCGTGATCGTGGTGGTTGCCATACTGTTCGCGCTGCTGATCGGCTTCAACACCTTCAAGGGCATCATGATCGGCAAGTTCATGAAATCCATGGCCAACCCGCCGCAGACGGTCAGCACCATGACTGCCGGTTATCAGGATTGGCAGCCGCACGTGGAAGCGTTCGGCAACGTGCGCGCGTTGCATGGCGCAGATCTTGCGCTCGAGGTGGCCGGCCTGGTCGAGGCCGTGGACGTAAAATCCGGCGCCGATGTGAGAAAAGGCCAGGTGCTGATGAAGCTGATTGACGCCGAGGACCGTGGCCAACTCGCGTCGTTGCAGGCGACCGCACAGCTTGCGGCGTTGACCGCGAAGCGTTCCAAAGAACAGCTTGCGGTGCAGGCCATCAGCAAGGCGCAGTACGACGCCGACATGGCGAGCCTGAAAAGCGCGCAGGCCAATGTCGCCGCACAAGCTGCACTGGTCGCCAAGAAGACCCTGCGCGCGCCATTTGCGGGGCGTGTCGGCATCATTACCGTGAACCCCGGCCAGTACCTCGCTGCAGGCACCACCGTCGCCACATTGCAGCAACTCGACCCGGTTTACGTCGACTTCACCGTACCGCAGTCGTCGCTGGAACAACTGCGGGTCGGCGGCAAGGTCGATGTCACGGCAGATGCGTTTCCCGGCAACGTATTCCCGGGAAATGTCTCGGCGACCGATCCCAAGGTCGATCTTTCGACCCGCAACGTCGGTGTCGAGGCGACGATTCCCAACCCGGGCAAGTTGCTGGTGCCGGGAATGTTCACCAAGGTAACGGTTGACAGTGGCAGCACCCAACGTTACCTGACACTGCCGCAGACTGCGGTCGCATATGCGCCGTACGGCGACACGGTTTTCGTTGTGCGCGAGGGCCAACCGCCGGCGCGCGACGAGAACGGCAAGCCGGCGCCAGCCAAACCCGCCGACAAAAAATCGGATCAGGGCGACGGCGGCGCGTCGCAATACGTGCAACAAGTGCTGGTCAAGACGGGTGCCACGCGTGGCGATCAGGTCGCCATCCTGTCCGGCATCAAGCAGGGCGACGTGGTCGTCACCAGTGGCCAGTTGAAACTGAAGAACGGAACTCCAGTCCACATCAACAATAAAGTGCAGCCAGCATTCAATCCCAACCCGCATCCGGTGGAGGAGTAGGAGCGCTGGTTCGGCATGAACAAAATCAGTTCGGCATTCCGGACGCGGCGTGAACCGCGATACGGCATCCAGTGCCCTGGTCACGATGAAGCACGGGACTGGATTCCGGGCTCTGTCTGAACAAAGCGCGGGCAGCTCCGGAATGACGAGGGAACAAGCATTGCGGTGTCGAGTGATTGCTCTGGCGCCACGTACACGGGCAGCGAATACCTGATATGAAATTCACCGATCTTTTCATCAAGCGCCCAGTGCTAGCTGCCACGGTCAGCCTGCTGATATTGGTGCTCGGCCTGCGCGCGGTGACCTCGCTGCCGATCCGCCAGTATCCCAAGACCGAAAGCGCGACGATCACAGTGCAGACGGCGTATTTCGGCGCCGATGCGCAGACCATGGCCGGTTTCATCACCCAGCCGCTGGAGCAGGCCATCGCGCAGGCGCAGGGTATCGACTACCTGACCTCGCAGAGCACACCCGGCGTATCGCTGATTACCGCAACACTGCGTCTCAACTACGACGGCAATCGCGCCCTTACCGAGATCAGTGCGCTGGTCAATTCGGTCAAGAACCAGTTGCCGCAACAGGCGCAGCAGCCAGTGATCACCCTTCAGACCGGCGAGCAGGTCGCCTCGCTCTACATGGGGTTCTATTCCACCACGCTACCGACCAATCAGGTCACCGACTACCTGACCCGCGTGGTGCAGCCGCAGTTGAATGCGGTCGAAGGCGTGCAGAACGCGCAGATCTTGGGCGGGCGCATCTTCGCGCTGCGCGCGTGGCTCGACCCGGTGAAGATGGCTGCGCACGGCGTCACCGCAAGTGACGTCAACACCGCGCTGGCCGCCAACAACTACCTTTCGGCGATCGGCAACACCAAGGGCCAGATGGTCAGCGTGAACCTGACCGCGGCCACCGATCTGCACACGGTGGACGAATTCAAGAACCTCGTGGTCAAGGCCAACGGCAACGACATCGTGCGCTTGCGGGATGTCGCCAACGTCACGCTCGGCGCCGAAGACTACAACACCAGTTTCGCCTTCGATGGCAAGCCCACGGTGGCCATCGGCATCAATGCCGCGCCCGACGCCAACGTGCTGGACGTGATCGCGGGCGTGCGCAAGGTGTTTCCGACTATCCAGTCGCAACTGCCGGCTGGGATCACCGCCAAGATCGTGTACGACGGTACCGACTATATTCGAACCTCGATCGAAGAAGTGGTACAAACCCTGGCCGAGACGCTGGTCATCGTCGCCGTGGTGATCTTCTTGTTCTTGGGCACGCTGCGATCGCTGCTGATCCCGTTGATCGCGATGCCGTTGTCCTTGATCGGCGCGTTTCTGGTGATGCTGGTGCTGGGTTATTCGATCAACCTGCTGACGCTGCTGGCGCTGGTGCTGGCGATTGGCCTCGTTGTGGACGACGCGATCATCGTGGTCGAGAACGTCGATCGCCACATGAAGGAACACGCGAGTCCGCTGCAGTCGGCACTGCTGGCGGCGCGCGAGCTGGCCGCGCCGATCATCGCGATGACGGTGGTGCTGGTCGCGGTGTACGTACCGATCGGGTTCGAGGGTGGCCTGACCGGTGCGCTGTTCACCGAGTTCGCGTTCACCCTCGCGGGCGCGGTGGTGATCTCGGCGATCATCGCGCTGACGCTGTCGCCGATGTTGTGCTCGCGGACGTTGCGCGAGTCCGATCACCAGAAGCCCTTCGTCAAGCGTATCGACAAGGTGGCCGACTGGATACGCGATCGTTACCGGCGCATGCTGCATTCCTCGCTAGATACGTGGGTCGTCGCGATCGTGTTCGGGGTATTGATACTGCTCGGCAACGTGTATCTGTTCAAGACCTCCAAGTCGGAACTGGCGCCGCAGGAGGATCAGGGTATCGTGCTGGCACAGACCCAAGGCGCGCCCAACGCGACCATTACCCAGATGGAGCTCTATTCAAAACAGGTGTTCGACATCGCCAAATCCCTGCCGGAATACACCAATATTTTCCAGTTCAACGGCATGGGCGCCGTCAACAGCGGGTTTGCCGGCATCATGCTGAAGCCTTGGGGCGACCGCAGCCGCAGCGCTTCCCAGATACAACAGGCGATTCAGCCGAAGCTCAACGACATCGCCGGTGCGCAGATGGCGGTGTTCCAGTTCCCATCGTTGCCGGGTGCGTTTGGCCTGCCGGTGCAGTTCGTGATCAAGACCACCGAGCCGCTGCAGAACCTGGACGAGGTGTCGAAGGCAGTTGTGGCCAAGGCTCAAGCATCGGGCATGTTCTTCTTCGTCAACAGCGACTTGAAGATCGACCAACCGCAGGCGACCGTGACGCTGGATCGCGACAAGGTCGCCGCGCTCGGGATGACCCAGCAGAGCGTCGGCGCGGCGCTTTCGGCAGCGCTGGGCGGCAACTACGTCAACTACTTCTCGATTTCCGGGCGTGCCTACCGGGTGATCTCGCAGGTAGCGCAGGTCGACCGCCTGAATCCGTCACAGCTGGATAATTACTACATCAAGACGCCCGGTGGACAGATGATCCCGGCTTCGACCGTGGCGCACCTGACTTACCAGACCGTGCCGGAGTCTATCGATCATTTCCAGCAGTTGAACTCGGCGACGATCGGTGGCGTGATTGCGCCCGGCGTGTCACTGGGGCAGGCGCTGCAGTTCCTCAACACCACGCTCGCACAGGTCGCGCCTGCTGGCTACACAGCCGACTACGCTGGCCAGTCGCGCCAGTTCCACCAGGAATCCGGCGGGTTCCTCGTCACGCTGCTGTTCGCGATCATCATCGTGTTCCTGGCGCTCTCGGCGCAGTTCGAGAGCTTCCGCGATCCGCTGGTGATCCTGGTCGCGGTGCCGATGGCGACCTTCGGGGCATTGCTGTTCATCAACCTCGGACTGGCCACGCTCAACATCTATACAGAGGTCGGCCTAGTCACCTTGGTTGGCCTGATCAGCAAGCACGGCATCCTGATGGTGCAGTTCGCCAACGACGCGCAACGCCTGCACGGGATGAGCAAACGCGAGGCGATCGAGGAAGCAGCAGCCGTACGGTTGCGCCCGATCCTGATGACGACGCTGGCAATGGTGCTGGGCGTGGTGCCGCTGGTGGCGGCCGCCGGCGCCGGTGCGGCCGGTCGTCACAACATGGGTCTGGTGATCTTCACGGGTCTTTCGATCGGCACGCTGTTCACGTTGTTCGTGGTGCCGGCGGTGTATCTGGTGCTTGGCCAGGATCATCACGCCAGAAACGCCGAGTCCAACGACATTGACGCGTTGCCGGAGCCGGAGCCGCAACTACACTGACGTCTGCCGGATATCGACGGTCGTTGGCGGCGGGCAGCTTGAGGTTGCCCCGTCTGCGTTTCGGCGAACCGATTTCGTGCCTGCCGGCGTCATGGTTGTTCGGCCCGTCGCACCGGTACGGATGAATACTGCATGGTGCATTTCGGCGCCGGTTTTGGCACATTGGCGACTTGCGCGCCCTCCAGGGACCTGCCATGTCAGACGCCACTGCCACCGTGTTCAACCACAACGTCGTCGCCCAGCGTTCGGGCGTTCGCACCGATGCCGATCCGCCGGTGAAGCACATCATCGTAGTCGGCGGCGGCACGGCCGGCTGGATGACTGCCCTGTTGCTTGCCAACTCCGCTTACGGGCCGCGCCTCAAGGTCACGGTGCTGGAATCGCCCCAAGTCGGTGTGATCGGCGTCGGCGAGGGCTCCACACCATGGCTGCGCGGTTTCTTCGAGAGCCTGGGGATCGAAGAGTCGGAATGGATGCCGGCCTGCAATGCTACTTACAAGGCTGGCATCACCTTCGAGGGATGGTCCACGCGGCCCGGTTACGAAAGTTACTTCCACGCGTTCGCGTCGATGCTGGACAACATGACGATGGCGCCATTCATTGACAACGTGCATGCGCGTCTGGATCGCGCCGACGTCTACGCGCACCCCAACCGCTTCTTCATTTCCTCAAGACTGGCGCAGCAATGCAAGGCGCCCAGACCGCAACGCAGCTTCCCGTTCGACGTGTGGTACGGCTTTCACTTCGATTCCGTGCTGCTCGGCCGCTTTCTGCAGAAAAAGGCTGTCGAGCGTGGCGTGCACCACGCCGTCGGCCATGTCACCGACGCGCAGTTGGATGAATCCGGCGACATCGCATCGTTGCGTTTGGCGGACGATGCCACGCTTGCAGGCGATTTCTTCGTCGATTGCACCGGCTTCGCCTCGCTGCTGATCGGCAACGCGCTCGGGACGCCCTTCTTGTCCTTCAGGGACAACCTGTTCAACAACGCCGCGGTGGCCATGGGCGTGCCGCACGCCGGGCCGATCATGCCGCAGACCATCTCGAAGGCCCTGCGGCATGGGTGGGTCTGGAAGATTCCGCTGACCAACCGTTATGGTTACGGCTACGTCTACAGCACGGATTTTTGTCCGTCCGATGACGCCGAGACCGAACTGCGCCGGCATCTGGGACTGTTGTGTGCCGACACGCCGGCGCGCCATCTGAAATTTCGTCCCGGCCGAGTGGCACGACCGTGGAACCGCAACTGCGTGGCCAATGGCCTGGCCCAGAGCTTCATCGAACCGCTGGAAGCCACCACCCTGTTGTTCGTGCAACGCACCGCGGAGATGCTGGTGACCGCGCTGGAGAAGGGCGACCTGGGCGAGGATGTGCGCGCCCAGTTCAACGACACACTCAACGGACGGGTCGAGGGCACCCGCGATTACATCGTTACCCACTTCAAGACCAACACGCGCGGCGACACCGACTACTGGCGCGCCAACGCCGCCAACACCAACCTGTCCGCCCCGCTGCAGCAATTGTTGCGCACTTGGCTGGCCAGCCGTCCGATCACTGCCGGCATCGCCAAGGGCAAGTTCGGTCGCGGCTACCCCATCATGTCCTGGTACAGCCTGCTGGCCGGCATGGGCATGTTTCCGGATGATCGTGAGACGCGCACGCCGACCCAACAGGAGGCGAAGTACGACATGGCCGAGATCGACAGCCTGATCGAGCGCGGCGCCATGAACTTCCCCGACCACCGCGAGTTCCTTCAGGCGATTCCACCCAAGCCCAGGGAACGGTCGCTGCAGGTGTACTTCTGGTAGACGCGCAAGTCTGGTCGCGGGAATCGCCCGCGCCGTGGTGACGGACGGTGCTATGGTTCGCATCTGCACCTTCCGCGTTGAGGCTGACCAATGCGAACGTTTCCGGATTTCTTGCGCGTGTTGTGTCTGAGCGCACTGCTGACGTTGGCGAGCGCTCCGGCTTTCGCGCAGAATGGCCTGCCAGCGGGGCTTTCAGCGAGAATCGACAAGATCGCGCAGGACGCGCTGGCGAAAAGCGGAGTACCCAGCGCCTCGATCGCTGTGGTGCGCGACGGCAAACTCGCGTACGTGCATGCGTACGGCGACGCACGGCTTGATCCGAAAACTCCGGCCACCCCGGCGATGCGCTACAGCATCGGTTCGATCAGCAAGGAATTCACAGCCGCGGCGTTGTTGATGTTGCAGCAGCAGGGCAAGCTCAGCATCGACGACAAGGTCGCGAAGTTTTTCCCAAGTCTCACCGACGCCGACCACATCACGATCCGCCAACTGCTTTCCCACACCTCCGGCTACCAGGATTTCTGGCCGCAGGATTACCTGATGCCTATGATGAAAAAGCCAACCACGCCGGCTTTCATCATGGATACGTGGGCCAGGAAGCCGCTGGATTTCGCGCCGGGCTCGCAGTGGCAATACAGCAACACGAATTACGTGATCGCGGGCGCGATCGTGCACAAGCTCACCGGCCTGATCCCGTTCGAATTCCTGCAGCAGCATGTCTTCCCCAAGCTCGGCATCAGCGACGCTTACGACACCAACCTGCGCGCGCTGCCGTCCACGGATGCGCGCGGCTACTCGCGTTTCGCGCTAGGCGCGTTGCGCCCCTCGCAGAAGGAGGGCGTGAACTGGATGTATGGAGCGGGCGAGCTGGCCATGACTGCCAGCGATCTCGCCAAGTGGGACATCGCGATGATCGACAACACCGCGCTGCAACCCGCTTCGTGGCACGCGATGCAGACCGATGTTCTGTTGAATGACGGCCTCGGTTCCGGCTACGGCCTCGGCGTGTTCGTCGGACGGCTGGACGACCACCGGATGATTTGGCACGACGGCGAAGTCATGGGTTTCACCGCCGGGAACTACGTGTTCCCCGACGACCACATCGCGGTGGTCGTGCTGACCAACCAGGATGCGGTCGGAACCTATGGCGTCATCGGGAAAGGCATCGCCAAGGCGCTGTTCGCGGTGCATGACCCGGCCGCCACCAAGGCGCTGGCGCAGGCCAAGGCGATCTTCGCGGGCCTGCAGCATGGCAGGATCGACCGCGACCAGTTCACTGCCGACGCCAACAGCTACTTCGATGCCACCGCGCTGCGCGATTACCAGACCAGCCTCGCGCCATTGGGTAAACCGACAACGTTCACGATCCGCTCGGCCCGCAAGCGAGGCGGCATGCAGATGCGTGGATACAGCGTGTCGTTCCCGAAAGTCAAACTCGACATTACCACCTACACGTTGCCGGACGGCAAGCTGGAGCAGTACATAGTGTCGTCTTCGGATTAGCTGCGATCGTCCCCGGTTGCCGCGCAATGGCGCGATCCGCGGGCGTCAAGTATCGCGGCCAGCGAGCACCGGAACGGCCCTCCAAGCCGCCATCCGTGGCAAAGTGCCCCTTGGCCCGACTCTCAACAACAGTTGCTTCGAGTAGCGCAGCATATGCCCGAACCTGTCAACCCCCTCGGTCGCGACACCCGCTATCCCGCCACCATCGATCCCGGTGTGCTGTTCCCGATTGCGCGCGCCGACGCCCGCAAGCAACTCAGCATCGCCCCTGACGCATTGCCCTTCACCGGCGGCGACATCTGGAATGCCTGGGAATTCTCTTGGTTGGATGCGCGCGGCAAACCCTGCGTGGCGGTGGTGGAACTGCGGGTACCTTGCGAGTCGCCCTGTCTGGTCGAGTCGAAGTCGCTGAAGCTCTACCTCGGCGGTTACGCGATGACCCGCTTCGACGATGCGCATGATGTGCGCGCTCGCATCGCCGACGACGTTTCCGCGCAGGTCGGCGCGCCTGTTGAAGCGTCGCTGTTCGAGCCATCCGATTTCGGTCGTGTCGCCGTGGCGGACCTCGCCGGCGAGTCTTTGGACGACCAACAGATCGACATTGACGAATACGGGCCGCCGCGCACGGCGCACCTGTGTACCCGGGCGGGCGCTCGCGCCGTCGAGGAGGCCCTGGTCACCCTTCTGTTCCGTGCGCGCTGCCCGGTTACGGGCCAGCCCGACTGGGCCAGTGTGCAAGTTCGCTACCGTGGCATCCCGATCGACCGCGCCGGCCTGCTGCGTTATCTCGTTTCCTACCGCGAACACCCGGATTTTCACGAAGCCTGCGTCGAGCGCGTGTTTACCGACATCCAGCAACAATGCCGGCCGCTCGCGTTGCTCGTTTGCGCGCGGTTCCTGCGCCGCGGTGGGATCGATATCAACCCGTGGCGCGCGACGCCCGGGTTTGCTGCGACGCTCGCCAATGTGCGTACGACGAGGCAGTGACTCGTTCGGGTCTTCCCAAATCAGGGCAAGATTGCGACATTCCTGCGCAGCACCGCAACGCGTCTTGACATGACGCAATGTGCGCAAGTGGCGTCGTAGAGTATGCTCGAAAGACCCTACACGCGATCGAGGAGTGCAGCATGGAACACGCATTCGATTACCTCGTCCTCGGCGCCGGCATGGCCGGCGAGGCCGCGGCGCAGGCACTGCGCGAAGCCGACTCCGATGCGACCATCGGCCTCCTCGGTGACGAATCGCACCCGCCCTACGACCGTCCACCGCTGAGCAAGAAGCTGTGGAAGGACGGCAAGGAAGACGACATCTGGCGCCCCATCGACAAGGCGCGTGCGGCCGTCACGTTGCAGCACCGTGCCACCCGGATCGACCGCGGGACACATATGGTGCAAGACGACAAGGGCGATACATGGAAATACAGGAAACTGCTGATCGCGACCGGCGGTACGCCTCGCAAGCTGCCAGCCAGCGGCGGGGGCTTCATCTACTACCGTACCTTCGACGACTACAGACAGCTGCGCCAGAACGTCCGTGTCGGTGCGCGGATCGCAGTCATCGGCGGTGGTTTCATCGGCAGCGAGCTCGCCGCGGCCATGGCGATGAACGATTGCAAGGTCACGATGCTGTTTCCCGATGATGCGATCGGCGCGCGCGTGTATCCGGAGGCGCTGGCCGATGCGGTCACCGCGTACTACCGCGAGAAAGGGGTCGATGTGCGTGCAGGCATCACGGTGGAGAGTGGCAACGCCACCGCGCAGGGCGCGCAACTCAAACTGTCCGATGGCAGCACGCTCGCCGCCGACGCGGTGGTCGCCGGCCTCGGAATCACGCCGAATGTACAACTTGCCGAAGCGGCGGGTCTGAAGGTCGACAACGGCATCATCGTCGACGACCACCTGCAAACCTCGGATCCCGACATCTATGCGGCCGGCGATGTCGCGTCGTTTCCGGCGCCCGCGCTCGGCCGCCGCATCCGCGTCGAACACGAAAACGCCGCGATTACCATGGGTCATCGCGCCGGGTTGTGCATGGCCGGCAAGGATGCACCCTACGACGAACTGCCATTCTTCTATTCCGACCTGTTCGACCTCGGCTACGAAGCCGTCGGCGTGCTCGATTCGCGCCTGGAAACCGTCGAGCAATGGGTTACGCCGTTCCGCGAAGGCGTGGTCTATTACCTGGATGCCGGCCGCGTGCGCGGCGTGCTGCTGTGGAACACCTGGGGCCAAGTCGATGCCGCGCGTGAACTGATAGCAGCGCCCGGTACATTCGATGCCGAAAACGTGCGCGGGCGGTTGCCGGCTGTGGCCTGAGAGGGCCGGCGAGTCCTCGGCCCCAGGGCCGAAGTCGATCCGAAGCTGCAGGTCGCGGCTGTCCGCTGTCAGGAAGACTGGCCGCTGCGAACTTCGATGTTGAATAGCGCGCAGACGTGCCCGCGTCGTGCCAGAATGCCGCAGGCTGAATGGACAAGGACGGTCCGTTCTGCAATCTCGGAGCTTGCTCATGGGCAGCAGGGGACTCTGGCAGGAATTGAAACGCCGCCATGTTTACCGCGTGGCCGTGGCGTACGCCGTGGTCGGCTGGCTGCTGATCGAGGTCGCGACCCAGGTTTTCCCGGTGTTCCACATGCCGGACTGGGCGGACCAGTTGGTGGTGCTGCTGATCGTGATCGGGTTTCCCATCGCGTTGATCTTGGCGTGGGCTTTCGAGATGACCCCCGAAGGCGTGCGTCGCACCGAACCCGCGGATTCGCCCGCGGCACGCGCGCCCGCGCAGCACCGCCGCGTCGGACAGACCCTCAATATCATCATCATCGGGGTGCTCGCGGCCGCCGTGGGCGTACTCGCCTGGCGACTGAGCACCAGATCGCACTCAAGCGTTGCGTCAGCGACCAACGCCGCCCGGTCCGCGATCCTCGCCAAGTCCATTGCCGTGCTGCCGTTCGAGAATCTCTCCAACGACAAGAACAACGAATACTTCGTGGCCGGTATGCAGGACCTGATCCTGACCAAGCTGGCCGACATCGGCGACCTCAAGGTCATTTCGCGCACCTCGACGATGCAATACGGCAGTCACCCCGAGAACCTGTCTCTCGTTGGCAAGCAACTCGGCGTGGCAACGATCCTTGAAGGCAGCGTGCAAAAGGCCGGCAATCAGGTGCTGGTCAATGTGCAGTTGATCGATGCACGCAGTGACAGCCACATCTGGGCTGAATCGTACACACGCACACTGGACAACATCTTTGGCGTCGAGGGCGAGGTGGCCGAGCAGATCGCCACAGCGCTCAATGCCAAACTCTCGCCCGCCGAAACCGCCACTCTGGCTGCGGTGCCGACCCAGAACCGGGCAGCCTACGACTTGTTTCTGCGTGCCGAATACCAAGCCAACAAGGGCCTCATCAATTACGACACCGCAAGCTGGAAAGCCGCGATCCCGTTGTACCAACAGGCGGTCGGGCAAGACCCGAATTTCGCACTGGCCTGGGCGCGCTTGTCCTACAACGAAAGCGAACTCGCCTGGTTCGGCGGCGGCGGTGAGGATGTGAAACAGCTCAACCAGCAGGCGCGCGCGGATGCCGAACACGCCTTGCAATTGCAGCCCGATCTCTCCGCTGCGCATCTCGCCGTCGGCTACAGCGACTATTGGGGCCGCGGAGACTACGCCGCCGCGTTGCAGGCCTTCGCCGCGGCACTGGCACTCAAGCCCAATGACGCCGATACGCTCGCGGCGCAAGCCTACGTCGAACGCCGGCAAGGCCGCTTCGATAACGCGATCGCTTCATTACGGCAGGCGCTGACGCTCGACCCGCGCAATTCAGCACTGGCCTTTGAATTGGGCCTGACGTATATGAACGTGAGCCGCTATGCCCAAGCCGAGAACGCCTTCCAGCATGCGCTGGCGCTGGACCCGAATAACCGCAATGCGAAGTCCAATTATGCGACTGCGATCGTGCTGAACACCGGTGACATTCTGCGTGCACTGGCTGCGGCGCAAGGCGACGACCCGGCTCTGAAGTTGGTGCGTGTGAGTCTTCTGACTGACCAGCGCAAGTTCACGCAAGCGCTCGCGTTGCTCGACAGCATCCCGGATACACCCGACAACTTTGCGGGTAACGGCGGCTCCAAAGCAGAACAGATGGCCGACCTGTATTACTGGGATATGGGCGACAAGGACCGTGCGCGGACACTGTATCAGCAGGCATTACCCAAGCTCCGTGCACAACTCGCGGTGCAACAAGGCATCAATCTGGCTTTTGTCTGGGAAAGCATCGGCGATGCCGAACTGGGCCTTGGCCACACAGCGGAAGGTTTGGACGCAATCGCCAAATCCCAAGCCATCAGTGATCTGAGCGATGACCACACTTACGGCTCAAACATCATGCTGACGAACGCAGGGAACTACGCTGGTGCACGCCGCCCCGACCTCGCTGTGCCGCTGCTGGCCAAGGCGCTTGCGTCGCCCGGCATCGGCAGTTATTACTCGCCCGTTCTGCTGTGGCTCGACCCGTCGTGGGATCTAATCCGCCGCGATCCGCGTTTCCAGGCGCTGCTGAAGCAATACGCCAAGTACAAGCCTGCGGTGATTCCGCCTCCGGTAACCAGCGCCAGCGCGGCAGACGCGCAAGGCAGAGTTTCTCGCCCGTTTCGAGCAACGCAGGCTGGTGGGGGCGATCGCCTGGTGGCGTTCGCGTTGATCCCGTTGCTCGACTTGGTGGTAGGCAATTATCACTGGCCCGATCACGCGACGCATTAGTGGTCGACCTGTTGACGCTGATCCTGGCGTGGTAACGCGGGAGCGTGGCGCATGAGGGAACCAACCGTTTGCTGGATGCGGCGCTGTCGCGTATACGTTGAAGGGCAGCCTTGGGGCCAGCGCGATTGAGACCACGACCGGCAGCTCTTGGCCAGTGCGACTGATGGACAGGATGGGCAGGCCAGCAGCCCCCGAAGCTATCGGCAGAACCACTGCTGCAGCGAGCGCTACCAGGTTCGGAAGGGAAGATTACGCGATCCGGTGGATGACGCCGACAGTGGGTTACTGTACTCCATCACAGCCAACTACGAGGCGTTTCCGGCGCTTCGAGAAGACCTGTTTCAGGCCATCGCCGTGGCCGCCGCATACTGTCATCCGCCTACCAGTCGCAATCGCACGACGCGCGCGCGCTCCCGGTAACGCTGGGCCTCCAGGTCTTCGAGAACAACGTCCCATGCGTCCATCCCCAGCCACACTGGTCTGAGGCTTTCCAACACGTCCAGGGCCGCTTGATCGCAATGATGCCTCAGGCGCGCCAAATGGCTCAGCGCGCAGTCAATTTGCTTGGCGTCGATACCCGCATCCATCCCAACCTCCACTCCGCCGCTTGTGACGTGCAGACAGAAACCACGATGCAATAGTCGTGCCAGTGCCAGTATTCATAAGCAGCGCGAAGCAAAAGGGCACAGTCGAAAAAACCAATTCAGCAGGTTGAGGCCGTGCGTGGCGTGTTGGTCGATGCGGAACCACGCACTCGCAAGGAGATGATTACGGGTCCGCCCACGACAGGTCGTTGTCCTGTCGAATGCCGGAACGGGAGCTTCATCTCACCAAGATGCGCACTGGCGCCCACGCTCGGTGAGCGCGCCTCCGGGCCGGCGACAACTCGCGCGCCGCCGTGTGGCCACAGGGTGGCCAACTCGCAGAAAGATCGCTATCGATGTGGACTGCCTCGCCTTCGAAAATAGTCAGCGGGGGCTCGGAGACCTGTCGACCGGCGTGCCACCCCAAGCCGTCATTGGTGACAGTCTGCTTTCGGGAAGGCCGAGGGCCTGTTCGCTCTATACTGCCTGCCGACGCAGGGAAGTATTCGGAGCGTCAGTGACCTACGTGCACGATGGCTGCTTTTGTCATGTTGCAAAAACAGGTGCGGCGCCTCCGATCCACGTATCCAAAGGCTGCGCCTTCGAATACAGAAACCCTTGGACATAGTGGCAGCCAAGCTTGCGCAGCTGATCGCGCTGTGTCGTGGTTTCAACCCCTTCGGCGACCACTTGCATCGAAAGCGCATCGGCCATTGCCAAAATGGCACGAATAACAGCCACACTGCCGCCTTCATCATCTTTGGCGAGGTCGGCGACGAACGAACGATCAATTTTGAGCATTTGCAGCGGGTACTGATGCAAGTAGGACAGCGACGAATATCCGGTGCCGAAATCGTCCAGTGAAATGCCTATACCGGCGTGACGGAAAATTTGCAGCACACGCTTGACTGTGGGCGTGTCTTCCAACAGCGCGCGCTCGGTAACCTCGATGCGGAAGCGCGACGCCGGTGCTGCATACTCGGCAAGCAACCCGAGCAGACGTTGATCGAGCTTGGGATCGCGAAAATGGCGTGCTGACAGGTTGATGCTCACGAAGGCATTACTGCTTCCGGCCAGCGCGTTGGCATCGCGACATGCCTGGGTGAAGATCTGCCAATCCATGGCTTCGGACATCCCGGTGTCCTCGGCGACGCTGAGAAATTCGCCAGGTAACACGATGCCGCGGCGTGGGTGGCGCCAGCGCATCAGTGCTTCGTAACCGATGACATTGCCGGCGTCGAGGTTTACGATCGGCTGGTAATACGGCACGAACTCGCCGCGCGTCAGGCCGCGACGCAGATCGTTTTCAACCTCCAACAGCGATACCGCTTCCTTGCGAAGGTCGTCGTCGAACACCACACTACGGTGGCGTCCTTCGGCTTTGGCGCGATACATCGCCGAGTCGGCATCGCGCAGCAACTCGTCCGGGACTTGGTAGTGCGGCGCGGCCAACGCGATGCCGATCGAGGTGGAGGTAAATATCTCCTTGGAAGCGAGCCAGAATGGCGCATTGAGAGCATGGATGATGCGCCCGGCGATGTGGCTGGCCCTATCCGCATCCGCAACATCCTCCAACAGTACGCTGAATTCGTCACCGCCCAATCGGGCAACCATGTCGGTGGGCTTCAAACATGCGCTGATGCGCTTGCCCACCTCGAACAACAGATTGTCGCCCACCAAGTGGCCTACGGAGTCGTTGATCACCTTGAAGCGGTCGAGATCCATGAACAGCACCGCGAAACCCTTACTTGAGTCAGCGCGATAGCATGCGAGCGCGTGCGCCAGCCGCTGTTTCAGCTGAGTGCGATTGGGTAGGCCCGTTAGCGAGTCGTGCAGGGTTTCGTGCTTCAGGCGTTCCTCCGCGCGCTCGCGCTCGGTAATCTGCGCGCGCAGGTCACGGTTCGCCAGTCCAAGTGCGCCAGTGCGTTCGTCCACACGGCGTTCAAGGTCGGCGTAGGCATACCGCAGGGATTCGGCGGCACGTATTCGCTCCAATGCGTTGGCGATGTGATAGGACACGAAGGTCAGCAATGCCTGGTCACGTGACGTATATCGCCGTTCCGGCGAATAGCTCTGGACGGCCAACACGCCGACCGTACGCTCCGAACACACCAGCGGTACGCCCAGCCAGCACTCCGATTCCGGTCCATGTTGCGCCACTTCGCCCGCGGCGCGCAGTCGGGAGACCTCGGCCGAATCCGCAAGCAAGGCTTTGCCGCGACGCATTACGTATTCGGTGAGACCGTCGGCGAGTTTGCGCGGATGATGTTGACCGTCGCGTTCGTCCACCAAGTATGGGAAGGTTAGTTCGCCACCATCGTCGGACAACAGCGCGATATAGAAATTGCGTGCGTACAGCAGATTGCCTACTACACGATGTACGTTGTCGTAGAATGTTTCGATACTGTCAGTGGTATTGGCGAGCTCGGCGATGCGGAACAGTGCCGTCTGCAGCCGTTCACCCCGCCGACGTTCCAACACCTGCTGTTGCAATTCCGCAGTGCGCTCGCTGACGCGGTGTTCCAATTCGGCATGCGCCAAGCGCCGTTCCAGCGCGGTCTGGATATGCTGGGCCACATAGATTAGAAGCGTCTTGTCCTGCTCGGAAAAGTGGTGCGCATTGTCGTAACTCTGGACCACCACGCAACCGACCACGTCGGTTCCTCGAAGCAGTGGCACCCCCAACCATTCCTTGCAAATAGCGCCGGTCATGTGGAACGGACCGGGGATGCCCCGGCTTATCAACTCCGGGGAGCCCATCAGCGGCTTTCCCTCGTGGAGCACATACCAAGTTGGGCCGTGCAGGATTTCCGCCATCGACATGTCGTCGTGGGGATCCGGGATGTTCGGATCAGCAACATCGGCATAGTACGCAAAGCGCACACTTTCATGTGCAGCGTCGTACAGGGCGATGTAAAAGTTCTCTGCATACATCAGCGAACTTACGATGCTGTGAAGCTCCTCGAACATCGTGGTCACGTCGTCGCCCGCCGAACTAGCTTGGTCAGCGATGGCGTATAGCGCGCGCTGCAAGCGTTCGGACCGGCCAAGGTGCTCGACGGATTCCGCCAGTGCCATTTGCTTGCCGAGCGCCTTGATGCGCGCTTCGATCAGACCGCCTGCCGCCTTCAGCAACCCGAGCCTGCCGCGGTTGTCAGGCGCG
Source organism: Rhodanobacteraceae bacterium (assembly GCA_050737995.1). Classification (GTDB taxonomy): domain Bacteria; phylum Pseudomonadota; class Gammaproteobacteria; order Xanthomonadales; family Rhodanobacteraceae; genus 66-474. Next base: position 943 of record JBOHYR010000132.1, on the reverse strand, counting down.
GTAACGAGGAGAATCTCCCGCCTGGAAAGCGAGATCCGCAATTGTTGCCCAAAGGCACCGGCAGTGACTGGCGTCCCGACGCCGCGGGTGCAGCGCCGGATATCGACCCCCGGCACCAAACCGCCCAGAAGTTCGCGGGCGGCTCGCACCACGGCGTCAAGATCGGCTGCCGCCAACAACTTGCCGTTGGCTTGCAACAAGGTGATCGCGTCGAGTGACCGGCTAGCTGTGATGGGTGCTGGTGCTGGGTGGAAGTTGCCGGCCATTGGAGCGGCCTCCGTGTTTACAACTGGGACAAAGCAAGGATCGTTCCAAGCAAACGGACATGTTTCACAAAATGCGTGGGTTTTTGTGCTTTTAGTCACAGCTAAGCAGCCGCCGGGTTCTCCGGCGGCTGCTTATTGCGCAGAATCTCGTCGACTTGGCGCAGCTCACGTTCCGGCGCCTTTGCGCCCAAGCACACACGCCGCCCAAGCCGAGCCGTGCGAGTCCCGACCGGTCAGCGTCGTGACAATTGTCTATTAGTGGCCAAGATCGCCTCACTCCATGGCGCACACGGCACGTGTGCCCCAAATCGAGACGTTCGCCTTGTGATCGATAAGCGATTGAATGACTGCCTCAGACCAGGCTGACAAGGATGTGGAATGTCACTCATTGGCCGGACAGCGACCGTTGGTTGCCGATCATCGTTTGATCGGTCGGGCGTATTTCGTCAATGGTCGTTGTGCGACCCAATCCGGCCGGTCGCGACGGTCCGCTGTCGGGATGGCTGATCAGCAGCGTTTAAGTTCGGCGATCGCCAAAGGCGATCATTTGGAACGAGTAAAAAGAGACTTCCTCGTCGTATCGGCCTCGAGGGCCATGATGGTCGTAACCGTCAGCAGAGGAGGAAGTCTCCATGAGCACTATAACCATCGGTGTGGACTTGGCAAAGTACCTGTTC
>JBOHYR010000131.1:0-7211 GCA_050737995.1 Rhodanobacteraceae bacterium | reverse complement strand
GGTTGCGGTCGTAGAGCGGGAACAGGGTCGACTGGATCTGCACCATGATCCGGTGGCCCGGCCGGAACTCGTGGTTCACGGTCGGCAGACGGAACTTGTATTCCTGCACCTGGTTGACCGGGATCGGAGAGGGATCGGAAAAGCTCTTGCGGTAGCGTCCACGGAAAATGTCCAGCGCAACTGGGTGCAGGTAGCCACCCATCCTGGGGTCGGTCGGATCGGTTCCCGGATACACGTCGATCAGTTTGACCACGAAGTCGCCGTCGGTCCCGGTAGTGCGCGCAAAGATGTCGGCGATGGGTGCGCCTTGCACCCAAACGGTCTCGGTCAGGACCGGCGTAACCCAAGAAAGCACATCGGGCCGGTCCGCCACGAACCGCTGGTCGTGCACCAGCCAGGTGCGCCAGCGATCGATGTCCTGCGGAATCGGGCGCGGCAGGTACGGCACCGGCTTGGCCGGGTCGGAAATGTAGCTGTCGCTGCCGCCGACGGGCGGCGTGAAGCCGAGGCCCATGTCCGCCTGCAGGTAGAGCGGCGTGAGTTGCTGCTTGCCGGCAGGCAGCCAATGGGAGAAGCTGTCCCAGCGCTGTTCGACCGCGTTGTAGATCATCGCCTCCGGCAGCAGCTCGGGCAGCGGCGTGCCGCGCAGATGATGGTCGAACCACGGAACCATCACCCGTCGGCGAAATTGCGCCGCGGTGTCGCCCGGCCATTTGAATGGACCGGTCGACCAGCCGGCGCGATTGATCTGGCTGTGCCACCACGGCCCGATCACGAGGTGATTGGTCGCACCGTGGCCCGCGCGCTTCAGTGCCTCCCAGGCGTGCACGGCGCCGTATATGTCTTCCTGGTCCCACAGGCCCTGCAACCACATCGTTGGAACGTCGGAAGGATGTGCGGCAAGCAGCCGGTCCAGCGCCTGCAGTTTCCAGAAGTCGTCATACGCCGGGTGCGCGGCAAAACGGGTCCACCACGGCAACTGCGCAAAGCCGTTGGCATCGGCATAAGCGCCGGCCGACACCGCTTCGAGGAAGTTGGTGTAGTCGTCGTAATGCGCGCGGGGAATCACCTTGCCCTTGGCCTTCACGCTCGATTGCATCGTGAAGTAATCGAGGCCCATTTGCCGGAAAGCACCGTAGTGGTACCAGTCGTCGCCCATCCATCCATCGATCATCGGGCTTTCGGGCGCGGCGACCTTGAGCGCGGGATGCGGGTCGAGCAACGCCATCGCGACGGTCCACCCATCGTACGAGGAGCCGATCATGCCGACCGTGCCGTTCGATTCCGGCAGCTGCTTCACGAGCCAGTCAATGGTGTCCCACGCGTCGGTGGTGTCGTCGGTGGTGGTCGAATTGAGCGGTCCTCGCGGGGGGCGCGTCATCACGTAGTCGCCTTCCGATCCGTATTTGCCGCGCACGTCCTGCCAAACGAGGACGTAGGTCCCGTCCGCCCAATCGCGATTGCCCGACCACACCGCATCGCGTAAATACAGGCTGTTTTCCGGCATGAAGTGACCGGCGTCGTACGGCGTGCGTTCGAGCAGGATCGGCAGGTCGTGCGCGCCCTTCGGGATCGCGATGACAGTGTGAAGTTTCACGCCGTCGCGCATCGGAATCATTTCCTCGCGCTTGACGTAGTCGAAATTGCCTTGCGGTGGTTCCCACTTCGCGGGGATGTCGGAACCGGCCTGGAGCGTGTCGGACGTGACTTCAGTCATAGGTCAACCACCGTGTATTGGGCGAATGTTGCACCGGGCCGGCGGCGCGCAGGCGATGCGAGCGAATGAAAGGCGCCGGCTGCCTGGGCTCGATCGGCATGCGTGGCGATGGGTATTGAACGGTCTTCGCAATCTTAGCGGCCTGCGGAGCAAGCATCCGGATTCAAAAGAACGTCGGCATTACCTCCAACACATGCAGGTCGTCGTCGACCCGCAGCACCTGGCGCCATTTGTCGAAGGTAAGGCAGGGGTGGGATGCACCGAAGGACACCACGTCGCCGATCCGGATGTCGGCATGTTCGGGAATCGTCATCATCGCGTGCTGGTCCATGACCTTGCGGACGCTGCAGCCCGTCAATGGCTGCGCCGGTTCACCGGGGTGGTGAAGTTGCAGTGGTATCGGCAGATCGGGATCGCAGGAAATGTCGCGCTTGCCCATGGCCACAACGGCCACACCCGGCTCGGGCAGCGACTGGATATGCGCGAACAGGGCCAGCGCCGGTTCGAGGCTACCTTGGAGTTCCGGATGGCGTGCTTTCACCGCAGCCATCGCGTCGCTGTAGGAACCGTGATCCTGGACGACGTAGCAGCCAGGTCGCAGGACGGGAGTACACCGATCGCGCAGGTCCGCCTGATCGAACGCTTCCGCGATCAGGTCGAACCATTGCGAGCCGGCCGCGGTGATGATCGGTTTGCGGTCGGCGAACGTGCCTGCGCTGCTGAGCCGGCGCACGCAGTCGACAAGCTGCTTGCCGTAGGCGCGGATGTCGGCGACGGCTTGTGCGCCGCCGATCAGGCCTTCGTAGCCTTCGATGCCGCACAGCGCGACGGCCGGCGCGGTGGCGATGGCGCCGACGAGTACGTCGAGTTCGGCATCGTTGCGTACGCCGCAGCGGCCGCCCGGTACGCCGAGTTCGATCAGCACCTGCAGCTTGAGATCACGTCGCGCGAAATGGTCGTTGAGCGCCCGGACGTTGGCCGTGCTGTCGACCAGGCAGTAATAGTCCGCACCGCGTTCGATCAGGCCGGCGACGATCGCCATGTTGGGCGGACCGACCAACTGGTTGGCCATCAGCAGGCGGGTGACGCCGTGTTCGAACGCGGCGGCGCACTGGACGGCGGTGGCCAGCGTGATGCCCCATGCGCCGGCTTCGATCTGCCGGTGGAACAGCGCCGGCGCCATCGTGGTCTTGCCGTGCGGCGCGAGCTGCGCGCCGTGATCGTCGGCGAAGCGTTGCATCCAGGCGATGTTGTTCCCGAGCGCCGTGTCGAAGACGACGGCGGCGGGCAGGCTCACGCCTTCGAGCAGCGAACGCCCGTCGATCGGCTGGCCTTTTTCGAGGTGGCGCATGCGGAGTGTCATCGCACGGGGGCAGTCCTGTGCGGACAGTGTGCCAGCGTGGATACACGTTCGTCGCGGATCGGGGCCGGACCGGACGATGGCAGAGCGCGCTTCGACTCCGCGACCTGCGGCCACCATGCTCAGCGCGAATGGGTGGGCCCGATCGCAACCGCGATTCAAGGCTGATCAAGGTACGACCGAGTCCGCCCGAACGGGGCAGTGCGGCGCTCATGAACTCACGTCGCCTTCGCCGGGCGCGGCAGGAACGGTTGGGTCGGTGCGGTCATGCGCCGCCGCATTGATCATCGAGTTCGCGGTCGCGATCACGGGCACGGCGAAGAACGCACCGGCGATGCCGGCCACGATTGCGCCGGTAAAAACTCCGAGGACGACAGCCAGCGGGTGAACCTTGACGGCGCCGCCGGTGAGCAGGGGATGCATGACGTTGCCTTCGATCTGGTTCACGAGCAGCACGATGCCCAGCATGATCAGTGCGTGCGTGATCCCGTTGAACAGCAGCGCGATGATCACGGCGCCTGCCCCGGCGACGATCGACCCGATGATGGGAACCAGCGCGCCGAAAAACACGATCGCCGCGATCGGGGTTGCCAGCGGCACGCCGAGCAACCACGCGCCGACACCGATCGCGATGGCATCGATCGCCGCCACGGCGAGCTGGATGCGCGAAAACACGGTCAGCGTTCGCCAGCCCGCCTGGCCGGCCGCGTCGATACGCGCGCGGGCACGACGGGGAAACAGCCGCGTGATCCAGGCCCAGATCGTTGCGCCATCGATCATGAAGAACAGGGTCACGATGATGACGATGAAGATGCCTTCCAGCAGGTTCACCACGCGCTTGCCTGCGTTGGCCGCGCGCAGCGCCACGTTCGAGGCGTTGTTGTGCAGCCACTGCATGACGTCCGCCACGTAGCCGTTGATCTTGTCCGCGGTGAGGCCGAATGGGTGCCTCGCCAATAGTGTCTTCAGGGATGTGCCAAGTTCATTGATCTGCTTTTCCAGCTTTGGCAGCGTGGTGAGCACCTGTTCGGTGACGAGGAACAGCAGTCCGACGACCACCGCGATGCCGACCAACAGGGCCACGAGGATCGCGAGCCATTTCGGCCAGCGGTGGCGCTGCAGGAATGCCGAGAACGGAACCCGCAGCGCCGCCACGATGATGCCGATGAGGACGGGAATGACGATGTCCGACAACAGGCGGACCAGCAGGCCGATGCCCACGATCACTGCGGCAATGACCAGCAATCGCCAAGCGAACGCGGCGCCAATACGGAGCCCGAGCGGGATCGCGGCGTCTGCCGAATCGGCCTGATCTTCGCGAGCGGGTTGTTCGCGCGACATCAAACTCACTCCGTGTCCCGGCGATCGACCGTCGGATACCCGCCGCCGCCGTACCGGCTCGATCGACCCGCGCAGATCGCCACTCGAGCGAGGGTAGCGGCGCCGGCATGAACGCGCCCGGCGCGTGACAGGGGCGGCACCGGCAGGTGGTGCCGCCCGCGACGGACGTCAACCACGGCGTGAGCGTTACGCAGATCGGCTGGCGGTGCCACGACGCGTGAGCAGCCCACGCAGGCGCCGGGCCGCCCGGCCCGGGCGACTGCGCACCCGCGAATTGAGGCTGCCCGGAATCGGCTGGTGCGAGCGCCGTATCCAGAATCCGCCCGACTCGGGCACCAGCCGCGACTCCAAGGCCCGGCAATCGGATTCCGGGAAGTAATGGTCGGCGCGCACCGCATCGACTTCTTCGTTGGCGTAAAAACGCGGCAGCACCACGACACCGCGCGCGGTCCACTGCGCGGCGACATTGCTTGTCGGCGGCTCACCCATGCTCTCCCGTCCTGCGCCCATCGAAGACGCTGCGTGGAAGATGGCGCAAAAATAGCAGAACGGGCGGGTACGCGCGGAAACGGGAGGAAAGACGGACCTTGCCCGTTACAATTTGCGCCCGCACCACAGCCACGCATGGAACCATGCCCACGAGCATCATCGTCGTCGACGATTTCCTCGACGATCCAGGAAACCTGCGCGGGGTGAGTGGCGCGCGGCATTGCAGCCGCGCGCTCTCGCAGAACCGGACGTGACACTCTCGCGTCATCCGGCTCCCATCATCCAGCCACGGTTCCAAGTCGCCAATGGGCGAACAAGCCGGGTCGACGTCGCCGTAGCGCGTTCAACCAAGCCCAGCCCAGCCACGGGCGACCACGAAGCCGCTTGTATTTACGCATCGCCCAACGCATGAGGAACGCATCCAGCGAATGAAGCTCACGCACGCACTGCGAGGGGTAGAACCGTCCGTAGTAGCGCGCCCAGCCCGTCAGGACCGGGCGTACCCACGCGGCGATCTCCGCCAACGCAAGGTCACTGCGGCGCTGCAATCCCCAACGACGGACCCGAAGCCGCATCCTGACCGCTGCGGCCTTACTGACCGCCGGCAGGAATGCAACAAAGTGCACGCCGCGACGACTGCACGCCCACCGCGGGCGAAAGCTATACCCGAGGAAGTCGAACGACTCCTGCGGATAGTGCCCCGCCCGGTTGGCATCCTTGCAGTACACCACCTTGGTTTTCTGCGGGTGCAGGCGCAACCTGCAGGCCGCAAACCTCGCCGTCAACGCTTGCCGTAACGCAAGCGCCTGCGCCTCGCTGACACAATGACAAATGGCGTCATCGGCATAGCGCTCAAACGGAACGTCCGGAAACCGCCGGCGCATCCATCGATCAAACGCGTAGTGAAGGAACAGATTCGCCAGCACCGGGCTGACCACACTGCCCTGCGGCGTGCCCCGGGTGCGTGGCACCAAGGTCCCATCCGCAAGCTGGACGGGCGCCGCCAACCCACCGCTGCAGGTACAACAACACCCACCCGCAGTCGGTGTGGTGACGCACCGCCTTCATCAAAAGCCCCCAGTCGACTTCGTCGAAAAAGCTTTTGACATCGAGATCAAGCACCCAGTCGCGTTCCCAGCAGCGACGCCGGGCCACACTGAGCGCGTCGAGCGCCGATTTGCCGGGCCGGTACCCGTAAGAATCACGGTCGAACACCAGCTCCAGAATCGGCTCCAGACAACGCTTGACGACCATCTGGGCAATCCGGTCCGCGACCGTTGGTATCCCCAACGCCCGCATCGCCCCGGAATCACCCTTCGGGATCTCCACGCGCCGCACTGGTGGCGGGAAGTAACTGCCGGAGGCCATCCGATTCCAAATCCGATACAGGTTCTTGCTCAGATCCTGCTCGAACTTGGCCAAGGACTGCCCATCGACACCCGCCGCACCTCGATTCGCCTTCACCGCCTTGTACGCTTGCCACACCTCTCGCTTGGCAATACGAAACGGCTTGGCCTGAACCATTCCAGTCATCCCCTTGCAGGTTGCTGGAAAGCCCAAGCCCGGATGACAGCACCCCTTCGGTCCAGGACCATTACAGTCCCTTCGTCCCTACTACGGGTGCTTCCGCCCCTGTGCTCCGCATCGGTACTCAGCTCCTCACGGTTGCACGCCGCTTGGAGGTCTCCCTTCGCATCGGAGCGACAGGTTCCTGTGTTCCTTACCGAAGCCTGACCCAAAGTCACGCCACCTCCATGCCGGACGCCAGTTGGGCCATCCGCAGGCCACTGCCCAACCCTTGCTCGCGGGACGGTCATGTTGTCCCGGTTTCGACGCCACCTATGCACATTACGACACGTCATCAGTGGTTCACTCGCGTTCGTCTCTCTGGATCACACCTGACGGATCGCGTCCGCCTTTTCCCACAACGCTCACCACCAGCGCTCTTGACGCCAGCAGCTTGGGGCGGTTTGCGAGCTACCCCTGCAGGTCGCTCGCGGAGGGCCCACCTCCATCTTCGGTAAAGCTTCGTCGAGTTCAAACCTCAAACCCAACTTTCACAGCACACCATGGCCTTGCGTTTGACCTATCCCGAACAGCAGGGTGCGTTCCCCGGGCGCAACTCACTCGAGCGCATCGATCTCGATGGTCTGGTACCGCAGGTGTCGCGCTGCGTCGGCGAACCGTTGCGCCTGCTGACGCCGCCACAATCGCACGGCAAGTGTCGCATCACCCTGGCGACGGACACGGGCAGGGCCAAGGTACACATCGATCCCCTGGCGTACTGGTCGGGGATTCTCTATC